>NZ_CP123967.1:2400000-2725643 GCF_029917005.1 Tessaracoccus lacteus | reverse complement strand
GGTCAGTGGGCGGGAGGCGCGTTCTTCCCCGCGGAGTTCGACCAGAACGCCGACGGCCAGCCGTGGACCTCGACGACGCCGACGCTCACCATGCTGCGGGAGTTCGGTCTCGACGCCCGGGTCCTCGACGGCACGGCGGAGAAGCTGCGCGCCAACTCGAGGTGGGAGTACGACGACCTGCCCTATTGGGACGGCGAGGTCGACGTCTGCATCAACGCGTCGACGCTGGCCAACGGCGCCTGGCTGGGGACGGATGTCGCGAAGCTCCGGCAGTGGTTCCTCGACCACCAGCTCGACGACGGCGGCTGGAACTGCGAGTGGGTCGAGGGTTCGACGCGCTCGTCGTTCCACTCGACCCTCAACGCCCTCAAAGGGATGCTCGCCTACGAGCAGTACGAGGGCCCGGACCCGGTGCTCGCGGCGTCACGTCGACGCGGCGAGGAGTACCTGCTGAAGCGACGACTGCTCTACCGGCTCTCCGACGGCGAACTCGTCGGGCCGTGGGTGGACAAGTTCGCCTGGCCCTTCCGCTGGTTCTACAGCGCGCTCAACGCCCTGAACTACTTCCGGGAGTCGGCGCTTCACGCCGGGACCGGTCCAGACCCGCGGTTCACGCAGGCCATCGATGTCGTGCTGGGCGACCGCACCGACGACGGCACCTGGATCCAGGGTCGCCGCCATCCTGGCGAGGTGTGGATCGAGGTCGACGTCGATGCCGGCGAGCCGTCGAAGTGGCTCACGTTCTACGCCACGCGGGTGCTGAACTGGTGGGCCGACGCCGGTCGCCTTGACTGACCCGTCGGCCGCGCCCGTCGCTCTGGCACGGACCCGTCGCTGCCTCCCGGATCCGTCGGCCGGCCTCTCGCGGACGCCAACGAAATGCACGGACGCCAACGATATTCGCGCGAATATCGTTGGCGTCTGTGCATACCGTTGGCGCCTGGGGAATATCGTTGGCGTCCGCGAGAGCGAGGCCGGCGCAGCGGGACGACGAGCCGGCGCAGCGGGGCAGCGCAGCGGGACGACGGGCTTACTGCGCCAGGCCGTAGAGGCGGTCTCCGGCGTCGCCCAGGCCCGGCACAATGTAGCCGACCTCGTTGAGCTTCTCGTCGACCGCAGCCACGACCAGGTTGCACGGCACCTTCAGGTCCGCGAGCAGGTCGTGCAGGCGCTCGATGCCCTCCGGGGCAGCCAGGATGCAGATGCAGGTGATGTCGTCCGCTCCACGGTCGACGAGGTACTGTACGGCCCCACCCAGCGACCCGCCGGTGGCGAGCATCGGGTCGAGCACGTAGCACTGTCGGCCCGACAGGTCCGCGGGCAGCCGCTCCGCGTAGGTCATCGGCTGCAGCGTCTCCTCGTCGCGGATCATTCCGAGGAAGCCCACCTCGGCCGTCGGCACGAGGCGCAGCATGCCTTCGAGCATGCCGAGGCCGGCGCGCAGGATCGGCACGACGAGAGGCGCGGGATCGGCGAGCTTGGTGCCGGTCATGGGAGCAACCGGCGTCTCGATGTCGACGGGGTTCACCCGGACACCGCGCGTCGCTTCGTAGGCAAGAAGGGTGACGAGCTCATCCACGAGCTTGCGGAACACCGGCTGGTCGGTGTTCTTGTTCCGCAGGTGGGTGAGCTTGTGATCGACGAGGGGATGGTTCACGACGCGTACTTCCACGGTCCAACTGTCCCACATCCGTCCTCCTTCACGAACGTGCGGGGGCGAGACTGCCGGAAGACACCCCGGCCGGTGTCGCCGGACGGGCCGACGTGCAAGGATGGTTCCCGGGTCACCGGTCGGGAGGAGTGGGCAAGTGGACGTGTTCGACGAGGATGCTGAGCCCTTCAACCTGAAGGGGAACGACGAGGACGAGTTCGACGACGACGATGACTACGACCTCGACGACGCCACCGAGGACGACGTCGACCTGGTCGTCGCGCTGTACCGAGAGGACGGCAAGGCGACGGCCGTGCCCCTGGACTTCGACCTCGCCAACGACCTCGACGAGCTGATCAACCAGCTCACCCGACTCCCGGGTGACTCCGGCGCCGACGGGTGGGTCTCGATCGGCGGTGAGTTCTTCGTCATCTGCCGGGCCCGCGGCCGCACCGTCGAGGTGCTGCTGTCGGACTCCCAGGCCGCGCTGGAGTGGCCGATCGCCCGGGACGTCGTCGACTTCCTCGGCGTCGACGTGCCGGAGGAGGACGACGACTCCGAGCCCGTCGGGGACCTCGAGATGTACTCCGCCAGCGGTCTGCACGCCTTCGAGATGGAGGCCATCGCAACAGACTACGACGAGGACTCCGACGAGTTGCTGTCGCGCATCGCCGACAAGCTCAAGGTCGGCGACGAGTTCCACCGCGCCGCCGAATCCTTCGACTGAGGTCGAGTTGGGTACCCGCTGGCACGCGCCGATGCGGCTCGCGCTGGCCGAGGCCGACCGGGCCGGGCAGCACGGCGACGTGCCCATCGGTGCCGTGCTCCTCGGGCCCGACGGCGCGGTCCTTGCCGTGGGCGGCAACGAGCGCGAACTGACCGGCGACCCCACCGCCCACGCGGAGGTCGTCGCGATCCGCCTCGCCGCCGAGGCCGTCGGCGAGTGGCGCCTGACTGGCTGCACACTGGTCGTCACGCTCGAGCCCTGCACCATGTGCGCGGGAGCGATCGTCGCCTCGCGCGTCGGACGGCTCGTCTTCGGAGCCTTCGACGAGAAGGCCGGCGCCGTCGCCTCCCTGTGGGACGTGGTGCGCGACCCTCGCCTCAACCACCGGCCGCAGGTCGTCTCCGGCGTGCTGGCCGACGAGTGCGCAGCCCGACTCGACGCGTTCTTTGCGGGGCGCCGCTCAGTGGGCCTCGATGATCTCGACGGGGGAACTCAGGTCGGGCTGCGCGCGGCGGAACAGCGCCGCGATCACCGCCGCGACCGCGACAATCCCGCAGCTGACCAGTAGGCCGCCCTGGCCGCCCGCGTGGTCGATCGCCACACCGGCCAGGGCCGAGCCGACCGATGCGCCGAGCAGCTGCCCGGTTCCGATCCAGCCGTACGCCTCGGCGGTGTCGGAGAAGTCGACGCTGCCGGCGATGACCGACGACACCGCGGCCAGTGCCGGGGCGCAGCCGAGCCCCGCGATGAACAGCGCGATCGACAGCGCCCAGAACCCCGAGGTGGCCGCCGCGATACCGAAGCCCGCCGTCACGACCACGAGGCGCAGCGCCATCGACCACCTGGTCAGCGGACGCTGCCCCGAGATGAGTCCTCCGAGCAGCGACCCGATCGAGCAGATGCCGAGCACGAGCCCCGCGTTGAGGGAGCCCTCGCCGAACGACGCGACGATCGCCGCCTCGACCGCGGCGAAGCCGCCGATCAGGAACATCGACGTGACGAACATCAACACGACCGACGAGTTCCGCAGCACCTTGCCGAATCCGCTGGATGTCGCGGGGATGCGGAGCCTGCGGACGTGCGGCGCGAACGTGAAGATCAGCCCGCCGACGACCTGGATCGTCGCGACGATCAGCAGCGCCGTCGAGCTGCCGAGCAGTGTCACCAGCAGCGTGATCGCGACGGGGCCGATGACCCAGATGATCTCCTGCAGCGCCGCGTCGAGCGAGAAAAGCCGCGTCAGCTGGTTCTGCGGGACGAGCTGCGGATACAGCGACCGCACGGCCGGGATGATCGGCGGCGTGGCCGCGCCGCCGAGCGCGCCGAGGATCAGCATCGCCGGCAGCGACAGGGGGACGACCGCGAGAATCACGACCGACGACACAGCCAGGATCAGCGTCACGAGCAGCACCGGCATCGTGCCGAACCGGCTCAGCTGCCGCGAGACGATCGGGCCGGCGACGGCGGTGCCGATCGAGAACGCCGCGAGCACCAGGCCAGCCGAGGTGTAATTGCCCTGCGAGTGTTCGACGTGCATGAGGATGCCGAGCGAGTACATGCCTGCGGGGAAGCGTGCGAGGAGCTGCGCGGTGATGACCAGCGCGAGCCCGGGGAGCTTGAGGAGATCCGCAAATTGACGCACCGGCTCACCCTACGGCTCGCGGCCGTGGCGACCAACTCCTCCTGCCGGTGCCTGGGTGCCGGTCCATCGGTGCCTAGACCCGCCTCGATTGGCGAATCCGTTGCCTGATCCGGTAAATTAGCTCGCGGTGATGTGTCTGAGCGGCCGAAAGAGCTCGCCTCGAAAGCGAGAGTGGGGTCAAACCCACCGGGGGTTCAAATCCCTCCATCACCGCTGAAGTTCAGCCCGATCCGGATCTCCGGGTCGGGCTGAACCGGTTCTTGCGACGATCGACGTTGCTCGTCATGGGGGTGCGGCTTGGACCTTTCGCTTCGCTCAAGGCGCTTCGACAGGCTCAGCGACCCGGGTATGGGTCGGGCTGAACTGGTTCTTGCGGCGATCGACGTTGCTCGTCATGGGGGTGCGGCTTGGACCTTTCGCTTCGCTCAGCGCTTCGACAGGCTCAGCGACCCGGGTATGGCTCAGCGACCCGGATCGGGTGGGACCTTTCGCTTCGCTCAAGGCGCTTCGACAGGCTCAGCGACCCGGGTGTGGCTCAGCGACCCGGATCGGGTGGGACCTTTCGCTTCGCTCAAGGCGCTTCGACAGGCTCAGCGATCCGGGTGTGGCTCAGCGACCCGGATCGGGTGAGACCGTTCGCTTCGCTCAAGGCGCTTCGACAGGCTCAGCGACCCGGGTGTGGCTCAGCGACTCGGGTGTGGCTCAGCGACTCGGGTGTGGCCCAGCGACCCGGGTGTGGCTCAGCGACCCGGGTGTGGCTCTGCGACCCGGGTGTGGCTCAGCGACCCGGTCCCTGAGCGTGTCTTTCCCGGTTCCCTGAGCTTGTCGAAGGGCGCCGAGCGGAGCGAGGTGGACTCCGTGCGCCGTCGACTGGGCGAAGCTCAGGCCTCCGGGCTGGCCGACGGCGACGGGGACGGGCTGGGGGAGGCGCTGGGGGCGGGGACGCAGACCTCGCCGCTGGCGACCTTGACCTTCTTCTGCGGCTTCTCGCCCTCGCCCTGGAAGTCGGTTCCGAGGAGGATGTCGATGGTACCGTCAACCCTGCCGTCGTTCTCGATGGTGGCGTCCTTGTAGTAGGAGGCGACCATCGCGAGCATCTCGGGATTCTGGGTCTGGTTGCCGCGGATGACGGTGCCGCGGACGGCCTCGTCGGTGTTGGTGGTCTTCAGCACCTTGAAGCCGGCGTTCTTGAGGCGGGTTGCCTCACGTGTGGCCAGGCCTGTCGTGAACCCGCCGTTCATCACGTTGACCCGGACGTTCTTCGGCTGCAGCGTCGTCAGGGGTTTGACGACGCAGGGCGTGGGGGTCGGTGTGGGGAACGGGGCCGTGAGTTCCTTCCAGCCCCAGGTCGCGCCCCAGATGAGCACCCCGAGAAGAGCCAGCAGGATGACGGGGGTCGCGATGAGCCGGAACGTTTTCACGGGGTGTTTCCGCCTTCGTTGGTGGGTGGACCGGGGTCAGTTCAGCTCGAGCACGCGGGCGTGCATCGTCTGGCGCTGCTGCAGGGCCGCGCGCAGCGCGCGGTGGAGGCCATCCTCAAGGTACAGCTCACCCCGGTAGGCGACGACATGCGCGAAGAGGTCCCCGTAGAAGGTGGAGTCCTCCTCGAGCAGGGCCTCGAGGTCGAGGGTCCGCTTGGTCGTCACCAGCTCATCCAGGCGCACCTGGTGGGGCGCGATCGCGATCCACTGCTTCTGGGTGTAGCCGTGGTCGGGGTACGGGCGTGAGTCGCCAACTCGCTTGAAGATCACCCCCTTAGCCTACCCAGGGGCGACGCCGATCGGTCCACGGGCACGCCCAGCGGGCCTGCGACGAGCTGTGTGCTGATCGTCGCCGCAGGGCGGCCGGTCGCGAGAAGTGGCCGTGACTACCTGTTGAGGGGCCCTGAGGTGTGAAAGAGTCGCCCTGTGACCGATACTCAGCCGTCGCTGCGCGACACGATCATCGCCGGGTACACCTTCGACGCGCCCGCCGCGACGCTCGGCGTGCTGATCGACGCGGACGCGCCGGTGCCCGACGCCCCGATCCGGATCCCGTTGGCGATGTTCAACCGGCATGGGCTCGTCGCCGGCGCGACGGGCACCGGCAAGACTAAAACCCTGCAGGTTATGGCCGAGGCGCTCAGCTCCGCCGGCGTGCCGGTGTTCGCGGCCGACATCAAGGGCGACCTGTCCGGCCTGGCGTCGCCGGGCGAGGCCACCGAGAAGCTGACCGCGCGTGTCGAGGCGCAGGGGCAGCCGTGGGCGGCCGCCGGCTTCCCGACCGAGCTGTACGCGCTCGGCGGCGAGGGCATCGGCGTCCCCGTCCGGGCGACCATCTCGTCGTTCGGGCCGATCCTGCTGGCGAAGGTGCTGGAGCTGAACCAGGTGCAGGAGTCGTCGCTGGGGCTGGTCTTCCACTACGCCGACCAGGCCGGCCTGCCGCTGCTGGACCTGAAAGACCTCGTCGAGCTGCTGAAGTACCTCACCGGCGACGAGGGCAAGGCCGAGCTCAAGGGCATCGGCGGGGTCTCGTCGGCGACGGCAGGCGTCATCCTCCGGGCTCTCGTCGGCCTGTCGAGTCAGGGCGCGGACGCGTTCTTCGGGGAGCCGGAGTTCGACTCCTCGGAGCTGCTCCGTGTCGCGCCGGACGGCCGGGGGATCGTGTCGCTGCTCGAGCTCCCTCAACTTGCCAGCCGCCCGGCCCTGTTCTCGACGTTCCTCATGTGGCTGCTCGCCGACCTGTACGAGGCGCTGCCCGAAGTCGGCGACCTCGACAAACCGAAGCTCGTGTTCTTCTTCGACGAGGCGCACCTCCTGTTCGACGGCGCCTCCAAGGGCTTCCTGGACGCCATCGAGCAGACCGTGCGACTGATCCGCTCCAAGGGCATTGGCGTGTTCTTCGTGACTCAGACACCCAAGGACGTGCCCGACGACGTGCTGGCCCAGCTGGGCTCGCGCGTGCAGCACCAGCTGAGGGCACACACGCCGAACGACGCGAAGGCGCTGCGGGCGACGGTGGCGACCTATCCGAGGTCCGGCTACGACCTGGAGCAGCTGCTGCAGCAGCTCGGCACGGGCGAGGCGATCGTCACCGTGATGAGTGAGAAGGGCGCGCCGACCCCGGTCGCGCACACGCGCATCTGGGCGCCGACGTCGCTGATGGCGCCCACCCCAGAGCCGCAGCTACAGGCGATCGTCGCCGCGTCGCCGCTGACCGCCCGCTACGGCGCGGCGATCGACCGCGAGTCGGCCTACGAGATCCTGGGCCGCAAGCTCGCCGCCGGCGCTGAGAAGGCGGCGGCGGAGGCACGGGCCAAGGCAGAGGCCGCCGCGGCGAAGGAGGCCGAGAAGGAACGGGTCGCCGAGGCCAGGGAGGCCGCCAGAGCGCAGGCCGCCGCCGAGAAGGAGGCCCGCGCGGCCGAGGCAGCCAGGCGGAAGTACGAGAAGGAGCACCCGAGCCTCATCGACCAGGTGACCAGCTCGAGCACCTTCCGGTCGCTTGTCAGGTCCGCGGGCCGCGAGATCATCCGCGGCGTCTTCGGGACCGGAAGGAAGTAGTCGTCGCGTGGGCCGGGGGGACCATGACAGATGAGCAGGCAGTAGCGGTCGACCCGCTGGACTGTGAGGCCTGGGCGCCGGTGCGCCGCGACCTTCGCCGCCGCGATGCCACGGCGCTGCGGGTCATGCTGGGCCGGGAGCTGGACCACGTCATCGGGCCCGACGGCGAACCCGTCGACGTCAGCGGCCTGCTCCGGTTCTGGGCAAGGTTCTGCCAGGCTGTCTACGACGAACAGGCCGACCAGCTGGCCGACGAGCTCGGCCTTCCGCCTACCCCGGCGGGTTCCCGGATCGACTGGGACACGGTCATCGACGGCGTATTCGCGGAGGTGACCGGGCAGTTTCCGGCGGCAGGCACGGACCTCGGGGCGCGGTGCCGCGCCACCTTCGCCGTCTTTGCGCAGGCCGAGACCATCGTGTTCTGGGAGTACGCCGTCGTGTCGAGTGAGGTGGCGGCGACCCGACGCGCGCTGGCGCGAATGGCGGGCGAGGGCATCGTCGGCGCGACGCCCGTGGCCGACGCGTGCCGTGAGGTCGTGCAGCTTTGCGCCCGCATGCTCGGCTGTCTCGAGGACGAACTGAGGGTGGAGGCGGCGATGACCGCGTGCGCGGTCGACTCAGTCGGGCTTCGTGCCTCGGTGGCGAGCACGGGCCTCGGGGACCTCGGAGACGACGTCTCCGCGCTGCGCGCCCGGATAGTCGCCGACAAGGACCTGGACGCCGAACTGGCCGGACACCTGGACGCGCTGCTCGCGCTGGTCGCCGACGACATCGCCGGGACCCGCCCCTACTTCCAGCTCCTTTCCGACGCCATCGCGCCGGCCTCCGCGGCCTTCCTGGCGAACCTGCCCGGTCGCCGGGCCGACTCCGGGGTCGCCGCCGCCCTCCGGCAGGCAGCCGACCGGTGCCGCGACTTCGAGCACGGGCCCACGGGCAGCTGGTCCGTCTTCGGGACCGAGATCCGTGCGCAGCGGATCCCGCTGGAGACTGCGGCCGCCGCGCTGGAGTCGGGGGTGGAGACTCTGGAACTGACTGGGGCCGAGGTCACCTACCTGTATCCGTTCGGGCTGCCGGTCGCCGCCACCGGCACCGATGTGCTGCCCGAGCTGGTGGCGGGCGAACGGCCACCTGACGACGCGTGGCACCCGGTCGACATGCTCGCCGGGGCCCGCATCGTGATCGACGACGCGCCCCGCTCCGACGGCTGGCTGGCGTCCTCGTCGGTGCAGGAGAAGGATTATCGGGCCTTCCGGGCTGTCTTCCCGGACCACGAGTTGATCCTGACGACTGCAGACGGGCTCACCTACGCCGGTCTGGATGTCGACGTGCTGCTCAGCGGCATGGGCAACCACATCGTCCGCGTGAAGCTGGGGACGGACACGCAGGTGCTCGGCTCGGGCGGCGGCCCCGTCGCGTGGAGTCCGCACGACCTGGAGCAGGCGGTGCGCCGTGGCGGGCAGTTCGCCGGCTCCGAGGGGGTCCTGCTGCGGGCCCGCACGCCGGGAGTGGCCGACGGGGCGGCGTGCGGCTCGCTCCTGGAGTTCGCGACCCGCATCGTCGCGGACCTCGCCCGCGCCGCTCACGAGCACGGTGCGAGCCCGGAGGAGGAACTCGATCGCGATCTCGCCGTCGTGGAGGGTTTTCTGGCCCGCTACTGCCAGGTGCTGGTGACCGTCTCGCGCGCCGACGCGGTGTCGCCGGGAGGCGGGCGTCGGTCGCTGCTTGACGAGTCGGACCTGGAGGGCGTGCTGGGCGTGCAGACGGCGCTGACCGCGCAGCGCTCGCTCGCACAGAGCGCGCTCGAGTGGGTGGCCTACCCCCGCGCCGACGCCGAACTGCGTCGGCGGCGCACCCTTGGCGGCCGCATCCAGCGGGAGGTGATCTGGTGCGCCGGCGACCTGACCGCGCTGTTCGTGCCGACCGCCCCGCACTGGAGATCCGTCGCCACGCAGGCGGATGTCCACTACGCCTCCAGCCTGATCGGCGTCTACTGGCGCCGCCAGCAGTGGCTGCGGCGCGTCGTCGACGAGGTGGGGGAGTCCCTCGAGGCCGATCAGGGCGCCTCGCTGCAGGTGCTGCGTGCGGCGGCGAAGCGCCTCGGCGAGGCCATCCGTCACGTCCAGCTGCTGGTCGACCGGGCGAACGAGCACACGCTGTCGCAGGACCAGCAGGGTCGGGAGGTGCTGCAGCACCTGATGGGCCTCAACGGCGTCGCCGAGCTGCGGCAATCGCTGGACGCCACGGTCGAGGCGGCGCAGAGCACGCTCCGGGCACTCACGGAGCGCGTCGCCGACGCCCGCGCGGACGCGGAGGAGGAGGCGCAGCGCGGCAGGGAGCGGCCGTTGCAGATCCTGCTTGCGGTGCTGGCCGTCGCCGGGATCATCGACGTGCTCGGCTGGTTCAACGAGGGACTCGGGTTCACCGGCGACCGCACCTGGTGGCTCGGGGAGACAGTGCTGCTGGTGGCGGCCGCGGGCGTGCTGTGGTGGCTGGGCACCCGCGCCTGGCAGCTGCGGGACAGGGATCGGCCGAAGGACCCTCAGGAGACGGTGTAGCGCTCGAAGGCTGGGTCGGCGGCGGCCTTGTCGCTGAGTGCCTGCAGGTGCTCAGCCAGGGTCGCCGCGGTCAGGCTGCCGGCGAAGAAGCGGTTCCACAGCGCGTTCTGCTGGGTGTTCAGCCCGTAGTAGGAGGGGAATCGCCACGTGAAGATGGCGTCGCCTGCGTCGGCGATCACGCGCGTCTGCGACGTCAGCGCCGACGAGGTGAGGTCGGCGGGCACCGAGCTGCGCACCACGGTGGGGGTCAGGTTCGCCCGCACGAAGCTCTCGGCCACCGGGAGCGACAACAGGGACCGCAGCAGCTCCTTGCCGCCCTCGGGATTGGCGGAGTTCGTCGGGACGACTAAGGCCTCGGTGGGCGTGAGGTGCGCGGCGGCCGGAGGCAGCGCCGGTGATGAGGTGAGCGTCGGGACGGGCGAGACGGTCATCTCGAAGTCGGCGGCCGTGCGGCCCTCCATCTCGCGGGCGATCCAGGAACCCGCCGGGTACAGCAGCGCCCGGTCCTGCTGAGACCACTGGGCCTGGGCGGCGACGTGGCCCTCGCCCCCGTCGAGCACATAGCCCTCGGCGACGCAGGCCTCCAGCTGCGCGAGCACGCCCGTGACGGCGGGGTGGTGCCAGGCACCGTCGGCGAGGTTGTCGAGGGCGATCCGGACCTCGTGGCCGCCCTCCTTGATGGCCGACGTGATCGCCAACTCCTGGTAGTAGTCGGCCGAGTCCTCCCCGTAGACGAACAGGTACGTGTCGCTCGACCTGGCCTCTTCGGCAAGCGCGAGCATCGCATCCCAGGTGGCCGGCATCGTCCACCCCTCGGCGGCGAACCGGGTGGCAGAATGCCACAGGCCGTAGACGCTGAGCGCGTAGTTGATCGCCACCTGCTTCTGGCCGATGAGGCCGGGGGCGGTCGCGTTCTCGGTGAGGGTGTCGCCCAGGACGGTGCCGTCGGCCGAGGCGGTCAACAGGAGCGCGGTGAGGTCCTCGAAGTCGTCGACCATCGAGGCGAGCGGGAAGGCGCCAGGACCGGAGTTGTCGAGCAGGTCCGGCGGGGTGCCGCCGTCGGCGAAGCGGTCGGCCAGCTCGCCGGACACGCTGGTGACGGGCGTGATCGTTACCGAGATCCCGGGGTACTGCGTGGTCAGCGCGTCGCCGGCCTCGCGGACGTAGTCCGTGCCGAAGGCGCCGTCGAACACGGCCGCCTCGACCTCCAGGGAGTCGCCCGGACGGGACGGGAACGCCGTCGGGGTCGCGCTGCCCTGAGACGGGACCGGGGTGGGGATGATGGGGTTGTCGGCGCAGGCTGAGAGCGCGGCGACAGCGCCGACGCCGAGTCCCTGCAGGACCCGACGTCGGCTGAGCGTCCCCATGTCGGGCCCTGTCAGCGCCCGGTGCCCGCGTAGACCGTGGCGGTCTCGTCGGCGTCGAGGCCGAAGGCGGTGTGGGCGGATCGGACGGCGGCCTCCACGTCGTGCAGGCCGACGATCACGGAGATGCGGATCTCGGAGGTGGAGATCATCTGGATGTTCACCCCGGCGGTGGCCAGGGACTCGAAGAACGTCGCGGAGACGCCCGGGTGGGAGCGCATCCCGACGCCGACGACGGAGACCTTGCCGATCTGGTCGTCGTAGAGGAGCTCGTCGAAGCCGATCTCGGCCTTGACCGCGTCCAGCGCGGCGATGGCCTTGGCGCCGTCGCCGGAGGGCAGGGTGAAGGAGATGTCGGTCTTAGTGTCCGACAGGCGCGAGATGTTCTGGACGATCATGTCGATGTTCAGGTCCTGGTCAGCCACGGTCTTGAAGATCCGGGCGGCCTCGCCGACCTTGTCCGGCACGCCGACGACGGTGATCTTCGCCTCGCCGCGGTCGTGGGCGATGCCGCTGATGATGGCTTCTTCCATGGTGGGGTCCTTGTCGATCTCGTCCTGGTTTCGCAGCCAGGTGCCGGGCTTGTCACTGAAGGAGGAGCGGACGTGCACCGGCACGTTCTCGCGGCGCGCGTACTCGACGCAGCGCAGATGAAGGATCTTGGCGCCGGAGGCAGCCAGCTCCATCATGTCGTCGTAGCCGATCTGCTCGATGTGACGCGCGCTCGGCACGATGCGGGGGTCGGCGGTGTAGACGCCGTCGACGTCGGAGTAGATCTCGCAGTAGTCGGCGCCCAGCGAGGCGGCGAGCGCGACGGCGGTGGTGTCTGAGGCTCCGCGGCCCAGCGTCGTGACGTCCTTGGTGGTCTGCGACACTCCCTGGAAGCCTGCGACGATCGCGACCATGCCCTCGTCGAGCGCCTTCTCGACGCGGCCGGGGGTGATGTCGATGATGCGCGCGTTGCCGTGCGTCGGGGTCGTCAGGACGCCGGCCTGCGAGCCGGTGTAGGACACGGCCTCGACGCCGAGGTCGGACAGGGCCATCGCAAGCAGCGCGGCCGACTGCCGCTCGCCGGTGGTCAGGAGCATGTCGAGCTCGCGCGACTTGGGTCTGGGGGACACCTTCAGCGCGAGATCCATCAGCTCATCCGTGGTGTCGCCCATGGCCGAGATGACGATGATGACGTCGTTCCCTGCGCCGCGGGTGCGGGCGATCCGCCGTGCGACACGCTTGATGGACTCGGCGTCCTCGACGGACGACCCGCCGAACTTCTGAACGATGCGACCCATGCGCAACCACCTCCTGGTCAACCTCGTCGAGTCTAGTTGCCCGGTGCGGACGCCGCGACCATGCCAGCGCGCCTTGGACGCGTCGGTCGGGGTCGCGCCGGCCCCTCTCTTGTGCCCGGTCCCACTCTTGTGCCAGCCCCACTCTTGGTGCCAGCCTCACTCTTGTGCCAGCCTCACCCCGAAAAGCGGTCAGTGGTCGATTCTCCCTGGTCTGCTGACGAGAATCGCCCACAGCCTGGTCGTTGGTGTCCGGGGTCTCTCTGCGAAAAGCGGTCAGTGGTCGATTCTCCCCGGTCCGGTCACGACTATCGCCCAGTGCCTGGCGACGATGTTGAATCGGGTGGCTGCGAAGAGCGGTCAGTGGTCGATTCTCCCCGGTCCGGTCACGACTATCGCCCACTCCCCGGATAGGGTCAGCCCTTTTCGCGCTCGGACAGGACCTTCCGGTGCGTCTCGCGCTCGTCGACGAGCCACGACGGCGGATCGGTGAGAAGTCCGCCGATCTCGTCGGCGGTCATCGCGTCGGCGACGCCCGCGCGGGCGAGGCCGGAGCGGGAGATGCCAAGCTTGGCCGCGACGACGTCGCGGGGGAACGGGCCGTTCTTCCTCAGCTCCACCAGCCAGGCAGGCGGATCGGCGCGCAGCTCGTCGAGCGCCTCCCGCGTGATCGGCGAGTTGCGGAACTCCTCCGGGGCGGCGGGCAGGTAGATGCCCAGTTTGTTGGCTGCCGTGATCGGCTTCATGGTCTGGCTCACCGGGCAAGCCTAACCCGGCACCATGCGGCAGCCTGTATGCGGTGGTTGGCCGAAAGGGGCGAGGCGGTGGGCGCTTTTCGTCGTCGGACCGGGGAGAATCGACCAATGACCGATTTTCGTGAGGGTGCCGAACGCGGTGACGACGCTGTTTCCGAGGGGGGCTCCGGCTCCGCCGGCGACGAGGGAGGCGACCATCCCGTCGTCAACGACCGGACGGCGAGCGGCTCCGTACGGTCGGGCGGGTCCGGGCTGCGGGTCGGCTACGTGCCCGGCGTGATCCTGACGAAGTGGCGACGCACCTGGGCGGAGCGGTTCCCCGACGTCCCGTTGGAGGCAGTCGCGATCGAGGAGACGGACGCGCGTCGCGCACTGTCCGACGGCGTCGTGGACCTGTGCTTCGTGCGGCTGCCCGTCGAACCCGAGGGTCTGCACCTGATCCAGCTCTACGAGGAGCAGCCCGTGGTCTGGGTGGCGAAGGAGCACGCGATCGCCGCCGTCGATGAGGTCAGCGTCGCGGACCTGGCCGACGAGGAGGTCCTCACGGACGTAACCGGTGTCAACATCGACAGGGTCGTGGCCGAGGTGGCTGTGCTGCGGGTGCCCTTGTCCGTCGCCCGGTCGAACAACCGTCGCGACCTCGTGCACCGCCCCGTCGTCGATGCACCGACCACCACCGTCGCGCTGGCCTGGCCCCGCGACATCGACAGAGACCTGATCCAGGAGTTCATCGGAGTGGTGCGCGGCCGATCGGTCAACAGCTCCCGGTCGGCGCGGGAGCGCGCGGACCGCGTCGCGGGCGACGGGGCGGGGAAGCGGGATGGCGAAGGGGCACAGCGAGACGGGTCTCGGAAGCAGGACGCCCGCGGGGGCGGGACGCAGCCCGCGTCGCGGAAGCCCCGGAAGCCCGCCCCGCGCGGCGGCCGGGGTCGCCGTCGCTGATCCGCTCAGGCCGCGCACCGTGAGAGTCAGGGCCCTCTCAGACCCGCAGTCTCTCGGGCCCCCATCACGCGACGCCAACGAAAAATCCCAAGCGCCAACGGTATGCACGGACGCCAACGCTATTCACGCGATTATCGTTGGCGTCCGTGTATTTCGTTGGCGTCTGCGCGAGTGGGGACCCCGGGCTGGGAATCGGGTGGGCGACGGGGGCGACGGGGAGTGTCGGGAGTGTCGGCCGGCGGCCCCGGCCGCGCGACCCGACGGGTAACGTCGACGGCGTGACCGAACTGCCTGTGCTGACCCCCGAAGAGCAACGAGTCCTCGGCTGCCTCCTGGAGAAGGAGGTGACGGTCCCGGCCAGCTACCCGCTGACCCTCAACGCCCTGCGCACCGCGTGCAACCAGACCAGCTCCCGGACACCCGTCGTCGACTACGACGAGCGCACCATCCAGGACGCCATGCGCGGGCTCAAGGACAAGTCCCTGGGTCGCGTGACGTGGATGGACTACGGGCGGCGCACGCTCAAGTATGCGCAGTCCGCCGCGCAAGAGCTGGAACTCGCCGACGACGAGCGGGCACTGCTCACCGTCCTCCTGCTGCGGGGACCGCAGGCGCCCGGCGAACTGAAGACCCGCACCGAACGGCTGTTCGGGTTCGCCGACCGTGAGGCCGTCGAGGAGTGCCTGGCAAGGATGGCGGCGCGCGAGGTGCCGCTGGTGAGCGAGCTCGGCCGCCGGCCCGGGCAGCAGGACTCGCGCTGGGCGCACCTGCTCGGCGGCGCGCAGGCGGCGGTGGCTGAGGGGCCGGTACTGGTGGACCGCGAGCAGATCCTGTCCGACGGCCCCGCGGCCCGGGACAGGGCCTTGGACGAGGCGTTCGAGGTGCTCGCGGACGAGTACGCCGACGAGCGTGAGCTGGCGCTGGCGCGGGCCCCGTTCGAGTGGTGGCTGCTGACCCGCGCGGTCGAACTGGCCGACGGTGCCCCCATCGCCGACGTCGGATGCGGGGCCGGCGCGGTGTCGGCGTACCTGGCCGACATCGGCGCCGACGTGACCGGCTTCGACCGCGTCCCCGCCCAGGTGCAGCTCGCCCGCCGTCGCCACCCGGACGTGCTGTTCGAGGAGGGTGATCTGCGTCGCCTGCTCCGGCCGGCCACGGCCGCGGGCTGGGGAGCCGTCGTCGCGTGGGACCTGCTGAACCACTTCGCGTCCAGTGAGCTGCCGGCCGTGCTTGCTTCTCTGGTGGCGCCGCTGACGGTCGGCGGGGTGCTGGTCGTGGCCGTCGAGACAGGTGCGTCGTCGCATCCGACGAAGGCGCTGGGCGGGGTCGAGGTGCCGTGGGTGCAGCACGACGCCTCGGAGCTCCGTGGGTTCTTCGCGGCGGCGGGGCTGGGCGACGTCGAGGCGTACCACGTGCTTGTTGAGGGCGACGACCGACTGTACCTGCTCGGTCGTCGCGGCTGACCTCCGCTCCGGCGGGGGTGGCGGACAGCCGGTCGGAACACCTGCCCGGCCAGCGTTGGCGCTGCTACTGCTTTTGCTCGGTGGTCGTCGCGACTAGGCAGTGGGCGAATCTCGTCACCGGACCGGGGAGAATCGACCACTGACCGATTTTCGGGGTGGGGCTGGGCGGCTAGCCCCGCAGCAGTGCCGCAGCAGTAGGGGTAAGGAGGCTGGGACGCTTCGCGATGTCTGGACCAAACCCGGGTCAAAGGTGGAGTGGGCCGGATAGGCTCGGGCTATGAGCACCGTGCGCTGGGGAATCGTTGGGACCGGTGAGATCGCGAATGCGGTGGCCGGTGACTTCCAGTTCGTGCCCGAGGCCGAACTTGCGGCCGTCGCGTCGCGCACGCAGGACAAGGCCGACCGGTTCGCGGCGCAGTTCGCGGTGCCGAGGGCCTACGGCAGCTACGAAGGTCTACTCGAGGCGCCCGACATCGACGTCGTCTACATCGCCACACCGCATCCGATGCACCGCGACATCGCGCTGGCGGCCATCGGATGCGGCAAGGCCGTCCTCGTCGAGAAGGCCTTCACCGCCACGCAGGCGGGGGCGAAGGCGGTCGTCGACGCAGCGAGGGCGAGTGGCGTGTTCTGCATGGAAGCCATGTGGACGAGGTTCCAGCCTGTCGTCGCGGCGGCCCGAGAGGTCGTCGCCTGGGGGAGGATCGGGGACGTGATCGCCGTGCAGGGCGACCTCTACGCCCAGCGCGACTTCGAGCCCGGCCATCGACTCTTCGAGAAGGACCTCGGCGGCGGCGCGATCCTCGACCTCGGGGTCTACGTCGTGAACTTCGCGCAGGCCTTCCTCGGCGACGTGAAGGCGATCGACTGCATGACCCGCCTCTACGGCACGGGCGTCGAGAAGGCCGCCAGCATCAATCTGACGCACAGCGCGGGAGGCCTCTCGTCGCTGACCTGCGGTTTCGACGGTCCCGGCCCCGGGAGGATGTCGATCATCGGGACGAAGGGATGGATCGAGGTGGAACCCCGGTTCCACCATCCGACGAAGATCTCCATCCACCGCGCCGGGGTGTTGCCGCGGATCATCGAGGCCCGCCCGATGGGGCGTGGCTACAGCCACGAGATCGCCGAGGTGACAGCCTGCATCGACGAGGGCCTCACCGAGTCGACCACCATGCCGCTGCAGGACACACTCGAGGTAATGCGCGTGCTGGAGACCTGCCTGCGGCAGTCGGGCATCTACCACCATGAGGCGCACGTCGAACTGAGCTGACCCGTCGGCCGCGTCGCGCGCGTCGGGTCGCTCGTCGTCGGATGCCTGTTCTCGTGCGGCGTGTCGGCGCGTGGGAGGTGGTCCCTTCGCTGCGCTCAGGGCGCTTCGACAGGTTCAGCGAACCGGGGTCGGATCAGCCGACCGGGGTGGTTCGGTGGGTCCCTTCGCTGCGCTCAGGGCGCTTCGACAGGCTCAGCGAACCGGGGTTGGCTCAGCCGACCTGGGTCGGGTCAGCGAACTGGGGTCTGGTCAGCGAACCGGGTTGGTCAGGTGGGTCCCTTCGCTGCGCTCAGGGCGCTTCGACAGGCTCAGCGAACCGGGCGGCTCAGCGAATCGGGCGGCTCAGCGAATCGGGCGGCTCAGCGAACCGGGCGGCTCAGCGAACCGGGCGGCTCAGCGAACCGGGCGGCTCAGCGATCCGGGGCTGACTCGACGGTCAGTCGAGGAGCTCCAGCGTGCCGACGACGAGGTCGTGGGCGTAGGGGGCCGCGACCGCTTGCAGGAACGTCGGGAAGTCCAGCGACGTCCGGTCGTCGGCCCCGTCCGAGATCGTCCGGGCGACGGCGAACGGAACCCCCGCCTGGTGGCAGATCTGCGCGACCGCCGCGCCCTCCATCTCGACGGCCAGCGCGTCGGGCAGGTCGGCCTTGAGCGTCGACGACACGGCCTCCGACGTGATGAACAGGTCGCCCGACACGATCAGCCCACGGTGGACCGACGGTGTGGGGAGCCCCAGCTCGGCGAGGTCGGGCCGGTGGACGGCGCACACCTTCGACGCGGACGCGGCGAGCGCAGCCGTCAGCAGTTGGTCGGCGGGCACCCGAGACAGGCCGATCGACGGGGTGACCCACCGGTCCCAGACGGGCCGGGCGTCGAAGTCGTGCTGCAGTAGCTCCGTGGCCACGACCACGTCGCCGGGCTTGACGCCCTCGCCGAGGGCGCCGGCAGTGCCCACCATCACGACGGCGTCGGCTCGCTCGCACAGCACGGCGGCTGTGGCCGCCGCGGCGACCTTCCCGACGCCGGACTGTGCGATCAGGACCTCGCGGCCGGCGAGCGTGCCGTGGTGCACCTCGACCCCGACCAGCTGAGCCGTCAGCACGGGGCCCTCGAGGCGAGCGGCATCGAGGATGGCGGACAGCTCTTCGGCCAGGGCGGCGATAATTGCGATTCTCATGGCTGCTCCAGTGTGGTCGTCGGGGTGGGCCGGTCGTCCGTCGAGGCCGGCGTCGGGGGCGCCGCGATGGAGATCCTCATGCCTTCACCACCGAGACCCTCAGGCCGAGCTCGTCGTCCGTCGCGGTCGGCTCGGCGACGGGGCCGTGCGTCAGCGACGTGGCGAGCACCTCGCCGGCGATCAGCGCCGAGTGCACGTCGACGGCCTCGCCGATCGGCCCGTCGGCCTCGATCACCAGCGTGATGCGGTCCGAGACGTCCAGGCCGGCGTGCTTGCGCGCGTCCTGCACGAAGCGGATGACCTCGCGGGCCAGGCCCGACTGGATCAGCGCGGGCGTCAGCTCGAGGTCGAGCGCGACGGTCTCGCCCTGCTCGTTGACCACGGACCAGCCCTCGCGCGGCCGCTCGGTGACGATGACGTCGTCGGGGGTCAGGTCGATGTCCTCGCCCTCGAAGCTGAACACCGCGTGGCCGAGGTCGCGCAGCTGCCCGGCGAGCCAGCGCGCATCGAGCTCGCCGATCGCCTTCGCGACCAGCGGCGTCCTCTTCGCGAACCGCTTGCCCAGGTTGCGGAAGTTGCCCTTCGCGAGGAAATCGACGACGTCGCCCGCCGAGGTGAACGACTCCACCGACTCGACGTTCAGCTCCGACCGGATCTCGCCCTGCAGCTCGGGGGAGAGCTTCTCGAAGATCGCCGACGGGATCAGCATCCGGCTGAGCGCCTGGCGGATCTTCACCTTCGACTCGGCGCGCGCCGCGCGACCCAGTTCGACGGTGCGGCGGGTCAGCTCCATCGCCTCGCTGAGCTCGGGGATAATCAGCGACTCGTCGGGGACCGGCCACGAGGCCAGGTGTACCGACTGCGGGCCCTCCGGAGCGGTAACGGCGAACAGGTCCTGCCACACGCGCTCGGTGACGAACGGCATGATCGGGGCCAGCAGGCGCGTGACGACGTCGAGCGTCTCGTGCAGCGTCCACAGCGCGCCCTCCTCGCCTGTCCAGAAGCGGCGGCGCGACCGGCGCACGTACCAGTTGCTGAGCGCGTCGACGAAGCCGGCGAGGGCCTGCCCGTAGCGCTGCGTGTCGAACTTCTCCAGCGACTCGGTGGTGTCGAGGATCAGCTGCTGCGTCGCGGAGACGAGCCACTGGTCGAGCACGTGCCGCTCGGAGACCGCCGGGGCGGTTCCGGTGGGCTCCCAGTTCGCGGCACGCGCGTACAGCGACTGGAAGGCGACGGTGTTCCAGTACGTCAGCAGCACCTTGCGAACCGTCTCGCCGATGGCCTGGTGGCCGACGCGGCGGGCGGACCACGGCGAGCCGGAGCACGCCATGAACCAGCGCACCGCGTCCGCGCCGTGCTGGTCCATCAGCGGGATGGGCTCCAGCACGTTGCCGAGGTGCTTGCTCATCTTGCGGCCGTCGTCGGCGAGGATGTGGCCGAGGCACACGACGTTGCGGTAGCTGGACTCGTCGAACACCAGCGTGCCGACGGCCATCAGCGAATAGAACCAGCCGCGGGTCTGGTCGATGGCCTCGCAGATGAAGTCGGCCGGGTGGCGCTTGGCGAACTGCTCCTTCGAGCCCTCGACGTGCGGGTAGCCCCACTGCGCGAACGGCATCGAGCCGGAGTCGAACCACGCGTCGATGACCTCGGGCACGCGGTGCGACTCCTTGCCGCACGTCGGGCACGCGAAGGTGACGTCGTCGACGAACGGGCGGTGCGGGTCCAGGTCGCTCAGGTCGCGCCCGGCCAGCTCACCCAGCTCCGCGCGGGAGCCGACGCACACCTGGTGGTCGTCCTCGCATCGCCAGATCGGCAGCGGCGTGCCCCAGTAGCGGGTCCGCGACAGCGCCCAGTCGATGTTGTTGTTCAGCCAGTCGCCGTAGCGGCCGTTCTTGATCGAGTCGGGGTGCCAGGCGGTGTCCTGGTTCTCCGCGATCAGCTTGTCCTTGACCTTGGTCGTGCGGATGTACCACGACGGCATCGCGTAGTAGAGCAGCGCGGTGTGACAGCGCCAGCAGTGCGGGTAGGAGTGTTCGTAGTCGAGCTTGCGGAACAGGACTCCGCGCTCCTTGAGGTCCTCGACGATGATCGGGTCGGCGTCCTTGAAGAACGCGCAGCCGACGAGATCCAGCTCGGGCTCGAACGTGCCGTCGGGGCGGACCGGGTTCACGAACGGCAGCCCGTAGGCGCGGCACACCTGCATGTCGTCCTCGCCGAAGGCCGGCGCCTGGTGGACCAGGCCCGTGCCGTCCTCGGTGGTGACGTAGTCGGCGAGCACGACGAAGTGCGCCGGCGCGGGGAACTCGACCAGGTCGAGCGGACGCTGGTAGTTCCAGCGCTCCATCTCTGCACCCGTGAACGTCTCGGTGAGCGTCCACTCGTCGCCCAGCACCTTCGCGGCCAGCGGCTCGGCGATCACGACGGGCTTCTGGTCGGGGTGCGTCGCGACGCGGTACGTCACCTCGGGGTGCACCGCGACGGCTGTGTTCGACACCAGCGTCCACGGCGTGGTGGTCCACACCAGCAGGTCGGTGGTCCCGGCGTGCGGGCCGGACGTGAGCGGGAAGCGCACGAAGATCGACGGGTCGACGACGTCCTCGTAGCCCTGCGCCAGCTCGTGGTCCGACAGCGCGGTGCCGCAGCGGGGGCAGTACGGGGCGACGCGGTAGTCCTCCTCGAGCAGGCCCTTGGAGTGGATCTGCTTGAGCGCCCACCACAGCGACTCGACGTACTGCGTGCTCATGGTGACGTAGGCCTCGTCCATGTTGACCCAGTAGCCCATGCGCTCGGTCAGGTCGCTGAACGCGCCGACGTGGCGCAGCACGGACTCGCGGCACTTCTCGTTGAACGCCTCGATGCCGTAGGCCTCGATGTCGGGCTTGCCGGAGAAGCCGAGCTCCTTCTCGACGGCGAGCTCGACGGGCAGGCCGTGGCAGTCCCAGCCGGCCTTCCGCTCGACGTGCATGCCGCGCATCGTCTTGTAGCGGGGGAACAGGTCCTTGAACACGCGCGCCTCGATGTGGTGCGTGCCGGGCATGCCGTTGGCGGTGGGCGGGCCCTCGTAGAACGTCCACGGCTCGCCGCCCGCGGTCTGCGCCAGGGACTTCTCGAACGTGTCGTTCGCTGCCCACAGCTTCAGGATGTCGTGCTCAAGGGCAGGGAAGTCGACCTGCGCGGGTACGGCTCGGTAGGTGGTCATCCAAGGTTCCTTCGTCCAGACGTCGTCCGAAGGGACGAGCCGGGGCCCGCGGTACCACCCTCCTTGGGCGCATCAGGTGCGCCCCTCTCAATGCCGCCGCGGCCGGGTCTAGTGAGCGGATCTCTCCGCCGTTCTTCCGGCAGCTCCGAGGTGATGGCCTCATCAACGCCTTGCGATCGGGCTCCATTATGCGCCGTGGTGGGCGCGTCGCCCAAACCCTGCGACGCGGATCCCAACGCCCGCCCGCCGCCGTCTATTCCCCTGTGACAGACCATTTCTTTCGATGTCGAGACATTTCACGCCGCACTCACCGCCACCCCCGTGCGCTTCGACGCCGGTCACGTCGCGCGGCTGCGGGATGTGGGTCTCGACGACCTCGCGATCGTCGACCTAGTCAACTCCGGGGCCTTCGTCAGCTGGGCCAACCGCCTCATGCTGAGCCTCGGCGAGCCGACCGACGCCGGGCGTCGCCGAGCCCGCCGCCGGGCTCAGCCCGACTGAATGAGAGCGGATCAGGCGGATCGGAGAGGTCGCCGTCGGTGGTTCAGCCGGTGGGGCGGAAGTTGATGGAGGTGGTGTCCATGATCCAGCCGCGGATCGGCTGCTTCTCGGGCGGCGGATGATCCGGTGCGGGGATCTCATCGGGGATGTCGCGTTCGATGGGCAGTCCGTGGCGGTTGGTGAACCGCAGCCCGGTCGGGGTGCCGGGATCACCCTCGATGCTGAACTCTCCCTGGTGGTGTTCCCGGTGATGCCTGGGACACAACGAGATCAGCGTGTCGATGTCCGTGGCGCCACCCTTGGACCAGTGGTACAGGTGGTGATTCTCCAGGAATCCGGTCACGTTGCAGCCCGGGAACCGGCAGCCACCGTCACGGTCCTCGATCAACCGGCGGGTGCGTTCGGGCACGATCCGCATGCTCCGGCCGACGGAGACGGGCTTCGCATCCCGGGTCCACACGGGTTTCAGGGTGCCGTCGCAGGTCAGCTTCTTCATTAGCCGCGACGGCAACGAGCCACGCTTGTTCAACCACCCGTTCCCGTCCGCATCCAGATGCACCAGCACCCGGTAATGCTCACGGCGGGACGCCGGCCGGGTCTGGTGCAGGCTCCGGGAGGCGCACTCGACGAGCCCGTCAGCCAGGGTCGCGTCGGGGTCGCCGGCGGTGAACAGGGCATCCTTGGCTTCACGGATGGCCTGCTCCACCAGCGCCCCGTCCAACGGGTTCGCGTCGAACCGCAGCACGAATCTGCCATCACGCAGCCCCATCTGCAGTCTGGGTGCGTCGTCGACCGGCGCCACGGGGTCGGGAGGATCCTCGACCGGTCCGGGGGTGCCGGGCTCGAACAGGTACTTCGGCAACACACGGCGCAGCTGGGACACGGTCGCTGCCTGCACGAACTCGGTGACCGATTCGGCATACTCGGCCGGCACATGTCGGGCGACGACGACCATCTGGTCCAGGCTCACGGTCCCCCGCGCCAGGCGGGCCTCCAGCTCGGGGAAGTCGCCCTTCCGGCGTGCCACGGCCACGATGTCGGCCGCATGCGCGGGTGAGACGGCCGTCATCAGCTGCAGCCAGTGCTCAGGGGATCTGATCCCGCCACCGGACCAGCAGTTGGTCTCCAGTACCTCGACCATCAGGCCCACCAGATCGGCGTTGAGTTGCGCGGCCTGACCCGCGATGACGCCCGCGCGCTGGGAGGCGACCTCCCACGCGTCGGCTCCGGCGTCCCTCAACGAATCCATACCTAATCGTACACCCGTACGAATACCGGGACAAGGGTTTCCGCCCCCGAAAACCGTTCAAAGTCCGGCCGTTCCGCCCGGCATCCGCGACCTCTCCAACTAGGTCGCGAGATCACCACTCGAGACCGGAGGACCCAGACCCGCCACAACCTCGATTGCGATGAGCCCGCAATCCTCCGGCTACTTCGCTCCGCTGAAGTGCTCGTAGAGCATGGCGGGCAGGGCCTTGGACAGCTCGGCCAGCAGCGCAGGGTCGTGGAAGATGTCGTCGACCAGCAGTGGGGTCTGCTCGCGGACGTCCATGAGGACGTCCATGAACACCTTGCCGAGGGTGGGCGATTCGGCGAACTGCTGCGGGGTGTTGGCCACGGCTTGTTCCGCAAGCCCTTGGTGGTGGGCGAGGTTGACGACGATGTTGGACATGGCGCCTGCGACGACGTCGGTGCCGTAGGTGTCGCCGAAGCGTTCGTTGAGTTTGGCGATGATGGGTTGTTTGACTCTCAATATCGGCGGCCGGCGGAGAGCCGACCGTCGAAGGTGATCTCGAACGCGTTCAGGGCACCCTTCCAGCGCTGCGTCCAACGTGCTCGTCCCTTGCCGGTGGGGTCCAGCGCCATCACAGCGAGGTAGACGCACTTGAGCGCGGCCTGCTCGTTGGGGAAGTGCCCGCGGGCCTTGACGGCTTTGCGGATCCGAGCGTTGACCGACTCGATCGCGTTGGTGGTGCACACGATCCGGCGGATCTCCTTGTCGAACTGCAGGAACGGGACGAACTCCGGCCACGCGTTCTCCCACAAGCGCACGATCGTTTGCGGCCACACGTTCCCGACCGACTCGGGCAAGCCTTCCAGCCCGTCGCACACCAGCATCAACACGTCCGTCACGCCGCGGTTCTTGATCTCGGTCAGCACCTGCTGCCAGTACTTGGCGCCCTCGCCGGCGTCACCGGCCCACAGCCCGAGGATGTCGCGGTGGCCGTCGACGGTGACCGCCAACGCGACGTAGATCGGCCGGTTCGCGACCTGCCCGTCACGGACTTTGACATGGATCGCGTCGATGAACAGCACCGGATACACCGGGTCCAGCGGCCGGTTCTGCCACTCGCCCATCGAGTCCAGGACCTTGTCGGTGATCGTCGAGATCGTGGTCTTCGACACCTCAGAGCCATACACGTCGGCCAGATGCGCCGCGATGTCGCCGTGGGTCAGCCCGCGAGCCGACAGGGACAACACCACATCCTCGATCGCCCCCAGCCGCCGTTGCCGCTTCGCCACCACGACCGGCTCGAACGACCCGGCCCGATCCCTCGGCACAGCGATCTCGACCGGGCCGGCCTTCGTCAGCACCGTCTTCGACCGGGTCCCGTTGCGGGCGTTCTCGCTGCCCTCGACCCGCTCATGCTTGTCATAGCCCAGATGCGCGGTCATCTCGCCCTCCAGGGCCGACTCCAGGACCAGCTTGGTCAGCTGCGCCAGCAGCCCGCCCTCGCCCTCCACCGACAGCCCCAGCCGCTGCGCGTCGCCCACGAGCTGCGCCACCAAATCCTTGTCCACCAGCGGGGCCGTTCCCGTCGCCGTCACCTCGTCCTGGACCTCCATCACGACCGCCTCAGCGACCGGTTCAACCTGCATCCTCATCGGGTACCTCCTACGTCGGAGTTACACCGGAAAACGTACAGTCCCTCCTCCTGGTGAACCGGGATGAGACCGCCCTGGACAGAGCAGTAGGGGGCTGGCTAGCGTGGCGGTTGAAGGGTGACGATTGGTAATCGCGTCAATGGAGAGCGGCTGTGAAGTACCTGAGGCATGGAATCGCGTTTGCAGTAGTCGTAGGAGTATCGCTGACGCCCCTCGCGGAGGCTCAAGCTGACGAGTCTTCAGTAGGTTCCTGTGGTGCAGTGTTCGAGCAACATGGAGACTTGGCCCTGCTGCGCACGCCCCAGGGTGATGTGCCCATTACTGGAGACACGTCCGATCCGTTCTATACCACATATTCGGATAGTGGCGACATTTATCGGGTCGAAGTGTGGCGAGCAGACGCGACTATGACGGCGCCCTCCTCCGAGGAACTCGAGAGCTTGGCAGAAGAGTCCCTGCAGGGAGCTGGTGCCCCAAGCGTCGGTGAAGCCGAGGAGTCAATCGATCTGACTGCCGTCTCTGTCCCCGAAGTCTCGCGGATGGTGGCAGTCCGTGTGACCGGGCCTGACTCCTCTGAGTTGAGCGTGTACGACGCTGCGGGAACAGGGGCCACCTGCACCACTGCTCCAGTTCGGCTGACAACTGATGTAGAACTGACGGCGCTCGATGGAAGTCGCTTCATGTTCACCTCTGACCAGCCGCAGCCAAGCGGCAGGGCGGCGAACGACTGGAACCTCTACTACCACCGCACGTTCATTCCGGCCGCAAAGGCCAACTCTGTCGTCTGCGGTGTATTCAAGGGTGACAACAGGACATGGTCCACAAGTCTGTCGGCTTCCCACCGGACTCAGGTCACGGCCCGTATCGATTGGGCAGCGAAGAAGTTCACGATGACCCGGCTGGTGGGTACGACACACCGTTTGGCCGAGGGCGGTTTCGGTGCGGCCAGCAAGACTGCCAGTGTCAGCGGCATTAAGATTACTGGAGTCTCTGCGTCTTCGACCTACGGACGTTTTGAGATCACGCATTCTGTCGGCAATCCGCTGTGCTCGCTCGCCGGGCCCATTTCCTACCATGAAGTGGTCTCCATGTACAAGACGGGAGCGCTGTCGGTCCAGGGGTCCGGAGTTCAAGTCCCAAACCATGAGTGGTACGCAATGAAAGCGAATGCCTCAGTTCGGACGATCCAGAAGACCACAGCAAAGGACTTCTTCTGCCTGAGTGTAAACTGCGGCAATTTACAGATTCTGAAGAGTGTCGCCTGAATGCGTATCTTGAGAGGTGTAGCAATCGGTGCGTGGGGGATTGTCTCCGCTGTGCCAACGGTTGGTTGGTACGCTTGGCCGGTCATCGCTCTCTGCGTGGTCTGGGGTGTGATCTATGCCATCAGGCCCCCCAGCCTAAGCCTCGCACTCGCTCAGGCCGGGTGCACTTTCGTGGCTGTGGCGTTCAGGATCGAACTTCTGTACCAACCTTCTTGGGGTGGACTGCTCTGGTCGCTGGTGTTTGGAACGCTGTTTTTCGCACTATGGATGACTCCTGTCGGGATAATCTCGAGCTACCTCAAGCAGGGAACCCCTCGGGCGAACCCCTGATCAGGGCTGTCATCGCCCTCCATTAGACCCGGGGCGAGTCACCTCGTAACTGAGCGACCGCGGAGCCCCGGGCCTGCACGACCCGCACGCCCGGGGCTCCGACGAAGCGGTACCCGACGCCGCGGACGGTGGTGACGACGTTGTGCCAGTCGCCGAGCCGGGCCCGGAGCCTGCGCACGGTCACGTCGACGACCCGCTCGCCGGACGGCGGCTCGCCGCCCCAGACCTCGTCGAACAGGGGCCTTCGGGCGGACCGTGCCGGGTGCAGCGGGACGACCTGCGTCTCGGCGGCGGGCAGCATGGCCGACAGCTGCAGGCGCAACGCCTGGGCCACGCGGGGAAGGGTCGTGCCGGCGCGGCGCGCGTCCTCCTCGGTAAGGGTGACGGTCAGGACGAAGCCGGTTGGATGCGAGGGGGTGGGAGTGCCCATGGTGTCGCTCTCGATGCTGAAGACCCGGACCTCCGGGTCGGTGTGCTGAAGAAGGGGGCTCGCCGAGACAGCCCGGGGCAGGGGAGGGTTTCAGCGACAGCGGCGACACATCATCGCGGCAGCAGCGGCGACGGAGCACGGCAGCGCGAGAAGAGCGGTCATGGCGGCGATGCTAACCCGGGAACCGGGCCCCACCGCTGGGTGCCCGGGCCTGTTTCGCGCCCGGCGGAACCCCGTCGGGTGCTCGCTCAGCCATCGATGGACGGCGGGAGACACCACAAGGGGTGACTCGTGCAAGATGGGGGCCATGGCCATCTTCGACGTCCCCCTCGCAGAGCTCCGCACCCGCGGCACCATCAAGTGGCGCCGCTTCGAGGCCGACGTCCTGCCGATGTTCGTTGCCGAGATGGACGCCCACCTGGCCCCCGCCGTCCGCGCCCGGCTCGAGCGGGCCCTCGCCGAGGGCGACACCGGCTACCCCGAGCTGCCGGCCTACCAGGAGGCGCTGGCGGACTTCGCCGCGTGGCAGTGGGGCTGGGAGTTCTCGCCGTCGGACGCGACGCTGGTCACCGACGTCGTCACCGGCATGCGCGACGCGCTGATGGCCGTCACCGAACCGGGCGATCCCGTCGTGATCAACTCCCCGATCTACCCGCCCTTCCGCGGCGTCAGCTATGACCGCACGATCGTCGACGTGCCGATGCTGGACGACCGGCTGGACCTCGAGGGTCTCGCGGAGGCCTTCGAGGAGCACCGCCCCAAGGCGTACCTGCTCTGCTCGCCGCACAACCCCAACGGCACCATCCACACTGCCGAGGAACTGGCGGAGGTCGCGCGGCTGGCCGACCGGTTCGGCGTCGTCGTCATCTCCGACGAGATCCACGCCCCTCTGGCCGGGGCCGCCCACACCCCGTACCTGGCGGTGCCGGGGGCACACGACGCGGTGATCGTGACCTCCGCGTCGAAGTCGTGGAACCTCGCGGCACTCAAGGCCGGCCTGATCGTCGGATCGGCCTCCGTCCGCGACCGCCTGCGGCCGATGGTCTCCGACGGCGCGAGCTACTTCGGCGTCCTCGCACACGTCGCCGCGCTGGCCGACGGCCGCGACTGGGTCCGCGAGGCCGCCGACGAGATCGAGGGCAACAAGGAGTTCTTCGCGGCCCAGCTGGCCGAACACCTTCCGGCACTGAGCTACACGCCGCTGCCCGGCACGTATCTCGCGTGGCTCGACTGCTCGCCGCTGGGGCTGGAGAGCCCCGTCGACCACTTCCACCAGGTGGCCAGGGTGCGGTTAAACGCGGGCAGGGACTTCGCGCCGTACGCGCAGCAGTTCGTGCGCGTGAACCTCGCCACCAACCACGACATCATCGCCGAGGCAGTCTCCCGGCTTGCTGCGTCGGTCTCGTAACCGTCACGATCGCCCCGGACCCGCGTGTGCCATCGCGCGGACCTCGTAGGCTGGGGCAGGAAGAGAACCGAGGAGGAACAATGGCGCTTCCCGAGGCTGCCTGGCGTGTCACGTACACCCCGGGAAACTGGCTCGTGCTGTCCGGCCCCACCACCCTCGTGGTGATGCTGCCCGCGCCGGCGCGCGCCTCCGGACTCGTCGCGGACCTGTGGACCGCGATCCTCTCGGCGGGCTCCGTCGAGGCACTCGTGAGCCTTGTCCATGAGGTCGGGCTGGACGCCATGCCCCACCTGGGCGCGTTCTTCTGGGAAGGCGGGACACTGCACGGCCTGACCCGCGGCGACGTCCGCGTGCTCGACGCTGACACGGGCGCCGTGGCGCTCGAAGGCAGCGGGAGCATCACCTGGCGCGAGGAGGACCTCGGCGCGGAGCGGCGCCTCAGGATCGACCTCGAGCCCGCCGCGGGCGACGAGGTGCTGCACCTCCCGCTCGTGGTCGGCGCCGTCTGTGTCTCCTCCCTGGAGCTGAGCACGGTGGACCGGGTCGTCTTCCCGGTCGCGGGGGGAGACCCTCTTGCGCCGGTCGTCGCCGCCGTCCCGGCCCCCGAGCAGCCCGTCGAGGACGCCCCGACACCGGCCTTCGAACCCAAGCCGGAGGCCGTCGACAGCGCCGAGGACCTCACCGACCTCGACCTGGGCGCCCCCGACCCGGCGGCCGCCATCGCCGGCGTGCCGATCCCTGCGCCCGCCGTCGTGCCCCCGGCCCCGGCCCCGGCTCCGGTCGAGGCGGAGGCGGAGGGCGGCACGATCTTCTCCACGGGCCTGGCGGCCACCCACAAGCCGCCGACGGCCGATGCGGACGGACAGGTCCTGGCGGTGCCGTGCGCCAACGGGCACCCCAATGCCCCCGGCACCCGCACCTGCCGGCTCTGCCAGGCCCCGGTCGACTCGTCCAACCCGCGGGTCATCCGCCGCCCGGTGCTGGCCGGCGTCCACACCAACGGCGGCGACTTCGCCGACATCGTCGCCGGCGTCGTGATCGGTCGCGCGCCCGATGCGGCGCACGGCCCCGCCGGGTCGAGGCTGCTGCGGGTCCAGAGCCCCAGCAGCGACATCTCCCGCAATCACCTCCTCGTCACCACGCGTGACTGGAACGTGCACGTGACTGACCTCAACTCCACCAACGGCACGATGGTGCTTCCCGTCGGGGAGGCGCCCTTCGCGCTGCGCGACGGCGCCTCGGTGCAGGTGGAGATCGGCACAGTTCTGGATCTGGGCGACGGGGTCTCCGTCCGCATCGAGCCGCCCCGAGGCTGACGGATGCAGCGGCGTGCGCCTGAGGGGGACAACGGACCACGACACGGCGGGGGCGAGCGGCACCTGCCGCGGCCTCTGCGTCTTCTCGATCGGTTTCTGAGGCGCCATTGGCAGGGTCTCGCCGTCTCTCTGGTCGTCGTCGCGCTCGGCGTCGGCGCGTTCATCAGCCCCGGCCTCGTGCAGGCCGACGTCCGCCTCGACGAGGGCACGGTCTACGGCATCAAGCGGGACTCCGACATGGTCGGCATGGTCAACGCCCAGATCGACCAGCTGGCCTCCGCGACCACCGTTGGCGACACGCAGGTCGAGCTGCTCCAGTACGAGGACACCGTGCTGCTGCACCTGCCGCAGTCCTCCAGGCTGACCACCTTCAACCCTGGCCGGAACACGCTGGGCAGCCTGACGCAGCTGCCGAGCAACGCCGACGTGCAGCTCGTCGGCGACCAGCTGCTCGTCTACAACCCCAACAACGGCCGCGTCTGGCACGGCGACGTCGCGACCGTCCTCGACTACGATTTCCAGAAGCAGACCGCCGACCTTGAGGTCGGCGAGAACGGCGTGGCGACGCTAACGACCGACGGCGACGTCATCGGGCTCGACCCGAACCGTTCCGTGCTCGTCAGGGCCTCCGCCGACGGCGAGTCGACGGTGGAGACGCCCCTGCCGTTCGAGCTCGATCCGGTCGTCGTCGACGTCGAGCTCTCTGCGGTCGGGGACCGGGCCGTCGTGCTCGACCGTACGTCGGGCCGCATCTGGGTCGAGTCCATGGACCGCGCCTTCGACGTGTCCGGCGCCTCGACGGCGCGGCTGGCGGCGCCCGCAGCCGACGCGCTCGGCGGTGAGGACGGCACCCGCGCGCTCTACGTCACGCAGGCCGGTCTCATCGCCCTCACATCCGACGGACCCCGCTCACTGTCCGGGCAGCTGGACGAGACGCCCGTGTCGCCCGTCCAGGTCGGCGACTGCGTCTACGCGGCCTTCCATTCAGACGGGGTCACCTTCGTGAAGAAGTGCGTGGGCGAGGATGCCTCCGTCACCCGGCTCGACGACCTGACCACCGACGGCAGCGCCCTTTCGCTGCAGGTCAACCGCGGCGCCGTGACCCTGAACGACGCGGCGAACGGCACCATCTGGCTGCTGGACAAGGGAGTGGTCATCCTGCCGGTCGACTGGGAGGCGGTCGCGCCCGTGCAGGAGAGCGACGAACTCGACTACGAGGACGGGGACTCGGACGTCGTGCCCGACCGTTCGCAGGAGAACCGGGCACCCATCGCGAAGGACGACACGCTCGCCGCGCGGGCCGGGCGCTCCACCGTGCTCACCGTCCTCGACAACGACACCGACCCCGACGGCGACGTGCTCAGCATCTCCGCACCCGGCAGCATCGACGGCGCCACGCTCGAGCCCATCCGCGACGGCGCCGGGCTGCAGATCACGCTCCCCAACGAGGCGTCCGGCACCTTCACCTTCACCTACACCGTCGATGACGGGCGGGGCGACACCGACTCCGCCGAGGTGACCGTGCGCGTCGTCGACGCCGACATCACGAAGGCGAACAGCGCGCCGCACAAGTTCGAGCGGGCCCAGCCGCTCGAGGTGCAGCTCGGCAGCCGGAGCATCACCAAGCGCGTGCTGCTCGACTGGCGTGATCCGGACGGGGATCCGCTGATGCTGCTCAGCGCCACGATGGACCCCCGCTTCGAGGACATCGTGCGGTTCACCGCGGACGGTCAGATCACCTACACCGATGTCGGCAAGACCACCGGCACGAAGATCATCGAGGTCGTCGTCACCGACGGCCGGGACTCCACCACCGGCGAGCTGGTCGTCGAGGTGTCGGAGGACCCGGTCGCACCGGTGGCATTCGGCGACTTCGCAACGGTCACCGTCGACCAATCCGTGACGGTCGAGCCGCTCGCCAACGACGTCGGCGTGGACCTGACCCTCAGCGAGGTCACCACCGACTGCTCCGAGTGCACGCTGGAGCCCAACTACCGCGACAAGACGTTCGCGTTCTCCGCGCCGAAGGCCGGCGAGTACTACGTGACCTACACCGTCACGAACGGGCAGATCGGGACGGGGCTCGTCCGCATCGACGTGCGTGGCACCGGCACGAACCAGGTCCCGATCGCGGCCCTCGACGTCGCGCTGCTGCCGCCCGGTGGGTCCGTGCTGGTGGACCCGTTGCTGAATGACACCGACGCCGATGGCGACGTGCTCGTGATCCAGACATACACGGCGCCGGGCTCCCTCGAGGTCGTGATGGACCGGCGCCACCTCATGACCATCTCCGCCCGCCACACCCCCGACGCGCCCACCAGCATCACCTACCGCGTCTCCGACGGCAGCCATTCCGTGCTCGGCACGATCGTGGTGATCCCGACGCAGGCCGTCGGCAGCACGGCACCGAGGGCCGAGGACGACGAGCTGGAGGTCAGGGCGGGTGCGTCCGCCCGCGTCGACGTGCTCACCAACGACACCTCGCCCATTGGACTCGATCTGACCATCGGAGAGCTCACCGAGAACCCGCTCGGAGAGCAGGCATGGATCGACGGCGACACCGTCCGGGTGACCGTGCCCGCCGGCACCCCCGCGGGGACCAGGACCATCAGCTACACCGCCGTCGACTCCGAAGGCAACACCGGGACCGCGCGGCTCGCGCTGACGGTCGTCTCCGAGGACGCCCAGAACGAGGCGCCGGCCCCCCGCCAGGTGGTCGACCGTGTCCTCGCAGGCACCACGACCCGTATCGCCATCCCGCTCGACGGCATCGACCCGAACGGCGACGCCGTGCGCCTCATCGGACTGGGCTCCGGCCCGACGCTCGGCCGGGTCCTCGGCGTCGGCGAGGGCTACCTCACGTACCAGGCCTACGAGGAGTCCCAGGGCACCGACACGTTCTCCTACGACGTCGTCGACTCGCTCGGCGAGCATGCCCGCGGCGAGGTGCGCATCGGCATCGCCCAGCCGAGCCGCACCAACACGCCCCCGGTCGGCGTGATGGACGAGATCACGGTGCGCCCCGGCAGGCAGGTGCAGATCGCCGCGCTGGCCAACGACTTCGACGCCGACGGCGACACGCTCGGTTACGCCTCCGACGACCCGGTGGAGATGGACGACGACATCTTGGCCCGGCTGGTCGAAGGCAGGGAGATCGTGCTCCAGGCACCGGCCAGGGAAGGCACCTACGTCGGCCGTTACGACATCGTCGACGCCCGCGGGGAGCTGGCGTACGGGGACATCCGCCTCGTGGTGGACAAGGACGCGCCGCTGCTGGCTCCGGTCACGCGCGACGACTCCGTCGCCGTGTCCTCCCTCATCGACCGGGACTGGGTCGAGGTCGACGTGATGGCCAACGACTACGACCCGGACGGATCACGCGATCAGCTGAGCATCGAGGTCCCCGACTACGGCGCCGACGAGGACTCCTCCGCGCGCCTCGTGGACGGCGCCAAGGTGTCGATCCCGGTCCTGGACCGCATGCAGCAGATCCGCTACGTGCTGATCGACGGCGACGGGAACCGCACGAACTCCCTGATCATCGTGCCCGGCAGGGGCGATTCCGTGCCTGTCCTCAAGGACCCCGACCAGACCCTCGACGCCGTGGCCGGCCAGCCACTCGAGATCGACGTCAACAACCTCGTCGCAGGCACGCGGGGCCGCGACGTGCGCCTGACGACCGAGTCGAACCTGTCCGCCACGCATGGGCGCCTGATGGCGGCAGGCGAGGCCAAGGTCATCTACGTCCCCGACGAGAGCTACGACGGCCCGGCGTCGGTGGTGTTCGAGGTCACCGACAAGGTCCGTGAGGGCGACACGTCGGGGGAGGCGGCATTCGTGTCGATCCCCGTGACGGTGCACCCGGCCCCCAACCGGCCTGAAGGGAGTGAGGATGAGGACAACGCACGACTGAACCTGCCCCCCACCCTGGCCGTCGACACGCCGGTCCTGCGCGTGGGACCCGACGAGGGCGAGTCGCGCCTCGACCTGCTTGCGCTGTTCCGGGACCCGGAGGGCGACACGATGTTCGTCAGCGGCGCGCTGACCGCGGGCCAGGGCGACGCGGACCTCGACTGGCGCACCGAGGGCGACCGGCTCTACGCCAGCGCCCCCATCACGGCCGAGCCCGGCAGCTACCGGGAGGTCAGCGGCGTGGTGGTCGACGCGATGGACAACGAGACGCCCTTCACGGTCTCGATCCAGGTCACCGCCTCCACCAGGCCGACGGTGACCGTCGCCACCGACGTGGTCGAGAAGGCCGTGGCCGGCGAGCCGATCACGATCCACCCGCTCGCCAACGACCGCTCCAATCTGCTGGGGGACCAGTCGCTTACGCTGCTCGGCGCCACGCGCCTGAGCGGCGAGGGGACGCTGAGCTACGACGCCGAGAAGCAGACCGTCACCATCACCCCCTCCGGCGACTGGCACGGCGCCTTCACAGCCAGCTACACCGTCAACGACGCCACCGCAGACCCGGATCGTCGCGTGGACGGCACCATCCGGGTGACGGTGCTCGACGTGCCCGGCCAGCCGTCGACCCCCTTCGAGGGCGTCGCGGGTGACGGGCAGGTGTCCGTGAAGTACCTCTCCGGTGGCGACGGCGGCACCGATATCACCTCCAGAGTGGCGACGGCCTCCTCTCCCGGCCTGGCAGACCGGACGGCCGAGTGTGGGGTGGGGGTGTGCACCGTCACGGGGCTGAAGAACGGCGTGCCCTGGCAGATCTCCGTCACCGAGATCAACGAGGTCGGCCCGTCCGAGCCGTCGAAACTCTCCGCCGCCGTGATCCCCGACGCAGTGCCGCTTGCGCCGTCGAAGCCGTCGGTGGAGTTCGGCGACGGCGAGCTCACCGTCAGCTGGACCCACGACCCGCAGTACTCCTCCAAGCAGGGCGGCAGCGCCATCGCGACCTACATCGTGCGGCTCCTGGACTCGGGCGGCCGGGAGATCGGCAGCCCCGTCGAGGTCAAGGCGCCCACGAAGACCTACACCTGGAAGGGCCTCACGAACGGCACCACGTACCTGTTCACCGTCGAGGCGAGGAACTCCAACCCGCAGAAGGCCCTGACGTCCCCGCCGTCGGCCACATCCACGCCCGAGCACCCCAACGGCAAGCCGAGCGGCAACGTCACCCCGGAGGTCACCGCCATCCGCGACGGCATCGGCGGCGGCTTCTCGGTGACCTTCGAGCGTGGCGACGTCAACACCAACGGCGACGCGATCGACTACTTCGTCGTCACCCCCGTCACGGCCGACGGCGAGAGCACCGCCAACGCCGAGCGCGTCGAGATGGGCGCCGCCACCGGCAGGGTCACGGCCGAGATCCACGGCATGGGCCAGACCCCGACGAAGTTCTCCATCACGGCGGCCAACCGCTCCGGCGAGGCGAAGGTCGGCGGCACGTCGGCCTACACCATCTCCTACCCGCCGCCCGAGGTCACCGCCGTCAAGGTCACCCCGGCGGACGGGGCGCTGCAGGTGAAGCCGTCCACCAACATCAAGGGCGACGCCGCCACGTTCGAGTACAGCCTCGACGGCTCTACCTGGGCCGCGCTGCCCTCGGGCGGGACCATAGGCGGCCTCGTCAACGGCCAGCAGTACACGGTCTCTGTCCGAGCGCTGGTGGAGGACATGACGTCGGCCGCGCGGACCGCCGACCCCGTCCGGCCGCGCTCCGACCGGCCGAACCCGCCCACGCTCAGCACGGAGCGGGTGCTGCGCGACTTCGAGGAGATCCAGATCGACGTCAACGCGATGACGTGGGAGAGCACGGGAGGCTGGGATCCGTCCGGCTACAGCTTCTGCAGCCGCAGCAGCGACTGCGACCCGACCGACCCCGGCCGCGTGCGCAAGTTCGAGCCGGGCGAGTGGGGCACGCTGCGCTGGAAATACGACGGCTTCAGCACGTCCAGCATCTCCGTCGACCTGACCGGCTACCCCGTCGAGGAGCCGGACTACGACGGCGACACGCTCGGTTTCCGATTCCCCTACGTGCAGACCGGCAGCTGCACCGTCACGCTCGACGGCGGAGCGGACTCCTTCACCGTCGACATCTCCGGCGGGGAGCTGTACTACAGCGGGACCCCCACCTACACCATCTCCGAGGGTGACGAGGACGTCAAGGTCACGGCCACCACGGCGCAGGTCACCTGTACCGCGAATGGAGCCAGCAAGCGCTTCGGCACGGTATGGCGCTAACCTCGCCATCGGGCCCGACGATGAAGGACGAGACTCATGAATCCTGAACAGGCACGCTGGTTCGGCGAGAACTTCGCGGCGATCGTGAACAACGTCGAGCGCGCCATCGTCGGCAAGACCGAGGCCATCCGGCTCGCGGTCACGTGCATGCTTGCAGAGGGACACCTGTTGCTGGAGGACTACCCCGGCACGGGCAAGACGACGCTGGCACGGGCCATCGCGCAGTCGGTGCAGGGCACCAGCTCGCGGATCCAGTTCACACCCGACCTGCTGCCCTCCGACGTCACCGGCGTCACGATCTTCGACCAGAAGGTGGGCGAGTTCGAGTTCCACCAGGGCCCGATCTTCGCTTCGATCGTGCTGGCCGACGAGATCAACCGCGCCTCGCCAAAGACTCAGTCCGCACTGCTGGAGGTCATGGAGGAGGCCCGTGTCACCGTCGACGGGCAGTCCTACCCCGTCGGGCAGCCGTTCATGGTCATCGCGACGCAGAACCCCATCGAGCAGGCCGGCACCTACCGTCTCCCGGAGGCGCAGCTGGACCGCTTCCTGATGAAGACCACCCTCGGCTATCCCGACCGCCAGGCCACCATGCGGATCCTCGCCAGCGGTGGCAGCAGGCCACGCTCCGCCGCGCTGCCGTCCGTGGTCACGTCGTCGCAGGTCACGGAGATGAGCCAGCTCGCCGCGTCCGTGCACATCGAGTCGTCCGTGCTGGACTACATCGTCCGGCTCACCGAGGCGACCCGCGGCGCCGAGGACGTCCGGCTGGGGGTGTCGGTCCGCGGCGGGCTGGCGCTGGTGCGGGCCACGCGCGTCTGGGCCGCCTCCCAGGGCCGCCACTTCGTCGTCCCCGACGACGTCAAGATGCTGGCCATCGCCTGCCTCGCGCACCGCCTCATCCTCGACCCGGAGGCCGAGTTCAACGGGGTGCAGAGCGTCGACGTGATGGCCCAGATCCTGGGCGCCGTGCCCCCGCCGACCGAGCGCCAGCCGGCCTGATGACGGCTGCCGCGCGCTGGGAGGTCCCCGAGGAGGTCGAGCGGCCGAGCGCCGAGGGGCTCGCCACGGCCTACCGCCGCGTGTGCGAGGTCACGGGGATGCGGACCGCGGGGTGGCTGACCCTGACCGTCTCCGTCTCCTGCCTCGCGCTGGGCGTGGCGTTCGGGTGGGCCGAGTTCGTCGTCGTCGGCGTGCTCGCCTCCGTGACGGTGCTGCTCGCGCTGCTCTTCACCATCGGCAGGGCCGACCTGAGCGTGAGCGTGGACCTGACGCGCAGGTCCGTCGTCGTGGGGGAACCGGCCGCCGGCACGCTGGAGGTGCGCAACGCATCGGGGCGGCGTCACTGGGGGTCCCGGCTCGACCTGCCTGTCGGCGACACCGTCGCCAGCTTCCAGCTGCGCTCCATCCGCCCGGGGGAGGGGATCACGGAGCGGTTCCGGATCCCCACGGCCAGGCGTGGGCTCGTTCTGGTCGGTCCCGCGAACTCCGTGCTCGGCGACCCGTTCGGCCTCGCCGGCCGCGAGCGGCGCTGGACTGAGGAGCTGGAGCTGTACGTCCACCCCCGGACCGTGCCGCTGCCCGGTCGCCAGACGGGTTTTGTGCACGACCTGGAGGGCCACGCGAGCGTGCACCTGTCGTCGTCCGACATGAACTTCCACGCGCTGCGCCCCTACGTCGCCGGCGACGACCGCCGCCACGTGCACTGGCGCTCCACGGCGCGGGCCGGGCGCCTGATGGTGCGCCAGTACGAGGAGTCGCGCATGTCGCGCATCGTCGTGGCGCTCGACACCGGCCGATCGTCGTACCTCGACGCCGAGGAGTTCGAACTCGCCGTCTCGTGCGCCGGGTCGCTGGCTCTGCAGAGCATCTACGCCGAGTCGCCGCTGGCGCTGCTCACGACGCGTGACGAGCTGACGGCTGTGACCCCCGGCCGTGCCCTCGACTCCCTGTCGTTGGTCGAGCAGACCACCCGCGGCGGCGTCGGCGATCTTGTCGGCTCGACGGTGCTCCGCGAGCCGGGGGCCTCGATCGCCGTGGTGGTCACGGGGTCGTCCAGCACGCTGACGGCCGTGCGGGAGGCGTGCGCCAGGTTCGACATCGACATGCGCGTGGTGGGGATCCGCGTCGCGGCGGGGGCACCGCTGCGGGCCCGGACGGTCGCGAACACGACCCTGCTGCAGGTCGGATCGCTCGAGGAACTGCCCCGTGCCATGCGTGAGGCCGCCTCGTGAGGGCGCGGCGGGGCGTGAGTCACTTCGGGCAGCTGCTCGGGGGGTCCGCGCGGTGGGCGGCGGTCGACGCTGCCGCGGTGCTCGGCCTGCTGGTGCTCGTCGCGTTCGCCTTCTGGCCCGTCTACGGCACCGGCTGGCTGTTCGTCACCGTGCTCGGTTTCGGCGCGGTCGGCATCGGCATCGCGCTGCTCTCGACCTGGCGTCGGTGGGGGGCTGCGGCGGTGCTGGGAGCCGCCGTGGTGGCCTGGTTCGTGTTCGGTGGCCTGCTCGCCATGCCGTCGTCCACGGTCGGTTTCGTCGTCCCGACGGGCCGGACGCTCTACGGGCTGCTGCTCGGTCCCGTCACCGCCTGGCGTGACATGCTCCTGCTGGATCCGCCGATCGGCGAGACCTTCAACCTCCTGACCGTGCCCGGCCTCGTCGCCCTCGTGGCGGCGCTCGCGGCGATGCTGGTCTCGCTGCGCAGTTCGCGCCCGATGCTGGCCTTCGTCCCGTTGGCAGCTGCCTACCTCGTCGGTGTCCTGGTGGGCACGCAGGCTGCCTTCCAGCCGTATCTGACGGGCGCGCTGTTCTTCGTCACGTGCCTGGTGTGGACCACCTACCGGCGCGGCGTCGACCGCGGACGGCTCACGGGCGTGCGGGCGAGGCTGCGGCCCTGGCGGTTGCTCTCCGGCGTCGCGATGCTGGCCGTCGCGGCGGCCGCCGCCGTTGCGGTCGCCCCGGCACTGGCCGGTGGTCAGCAGCGCGAGACGGTGCGGGCGCAGCTGGAGCCACCCATCTCCACCGAGCAGTACTCGTCGCCGCTGCAGGCCTACCGGCTCAACATCACCCGGGAGCGGACCGACACGCTGCTGGAGGTCGCCGGGGCCACCGAGGGGCAGATCATCCGCGTCGCGACCCTCGACGAGTACGACGGCCTGAGCTACCGGGTCTCCAGCCTCGACGACGAGGCGATGCAGGCCACGACGTTCACCCGTGTGGGGCAGTGGATCGACGACGACAGCGAGGGCGTCGACGGGGAGGTCGACGTCACGGTCCGTGGCCTCGGCGGCGTGTGGGTGCCGACGATCGGGCGCACCACGAGCATCGCCTTCACCGGCGATCGGGCCGTCACGCTGGGCGATTCGTTCTACTACAACCACAGCTCCGGCACCGGGCTGGCCACGGCCGGCCTTGCGGACGGGGACACGTACACGCTCGGCGCCCGCGTCGCGCAGCGACCCGCGGACGACGAGATCGCGGTCGCCTCCGCGGGCAGCTACCAGCTTCCCGACTCGGCCGGCGTGCCGGACGAGATCGTGAGCCTCGCGCACGCGTGGGGCGACGGGCTCGCCACCGCCGGGGACGTGGCCCTGACGCTGGAGCGGAACCTCCGCCAGGGGTACTTCAGCCACGGCCAGGACGACGAGGCGGCGTCGCTGCCCGGACACTCCGCGCGGCGCCTCATCACGCTCGTCACGGACCCGTCGCGCATGATCGGCGACCACGAGCAGTACGCCGTCGCCATGGCGCTGATGGCCCGTGAGCTCGGCATCCCTGCGCGCGTCATCTACGGCTACCGCGTCGGATCTGGGCAGACGATCACGGGAGACCAGGTCGGGGCGTGGTCGGAGTTGTACCTCGACGGCCTCGGCTGGGTCACCTTCGACCCCACGCCGTCGACGGACCGGGTCTGGGACGAGGAGGACCAGCCGAAGCCGCCCGAGACCCAGCCCTACGTCGAGAACCCGCCACCGCCTCCTCAGCGGCCGGTCGTGCCGCCCGCCGACGAGGAGCTGCCCATCGACCCGGGCGAACCCCCGCAGCGCGAGGGACAGATCGACTGGGCGCAGATCGGGGCGCTCGTCGCGCTGACCGGCATCCCCCTGCTCACCGTCGTCGTGCCCATCGCGCTGATCCTCGGCCTCAAGGCACGCCGCCGCACCCGCCGCCGCCATGACCCCGTCACCGCCAACCGCGTCGCCGGAGCCTGGTCAGAGCTCGTGGACCGGGCCCGCGACATCGGTCGTTCTCCGTCCATCTCGGCCACCCGCAGCGAGCAGGCGGAGGCGATGGTGGCGGACTTCCCGCGGCTTGCCGACCATGGGGACCCGGTGACGCTGGCCAAGCAGGCCGACGGCGTCGTCTTCGCGCCCGAGGAACCGACGGAGGCGGACGCAGTGGCCTACTGGGGAGCGACCGGCGCGGTGCGCCGCGGAATGCGCAGGTCGGTGTCCTCGTTCCGGTGGGTATGGTCGTTCCTCTCCACCAGGTCGTTCCGACGCTCCGAAGCCGGTCGTCGACGCGGTGGGCACGGCACCTGAGGGCAGGGCCAGGTCGCTGTAGTCTTGGAGTTCAGGCGCGAGGAGGAGTGAGTTGAGTCGGATGATCCCACGGGGCGTGGTGGTCGCGAGCCTCGGCAGGCGCCTGCTCGCCGCGGTCATCGACACGGCCCCCTTCGTCGCGATCTACCTGCTGCAGTTCCTCATCGCCACGGTGGCCGACGCCGCCGCCGCCACGCTGGTGGCCGTGGTCCTCGGCGGCGTGCTCGCCGCCGGATTCGCCCTCTACCAGTGGTGGGCCTACGCGACACGCGGTGCCGGGATCGGTGCGCGCGCGACGGGGCTAAGGCTGGTGTCGCTCAGCAACGGGGAGCCGATCGGCTGGTGGCGCTTCTTCCTGCGGGAGGCCGTCTACGTGGCCCTGATGTCCACGGTCGTCGGCGGCATCGCACTGCTGATCTTCCTGGTGATCCACGAACGGCGCCAGGGCTGGCACGACCTGGCCGCCGGGTCGGTCCTCGTGCAGCGACGTAGCGCCCCGGCTCAGTCCCCGGCGCAGCCGCAGGCGGCCTCCCAACGCCCCACTACCGTCGGTCTTCCCCCGCATCTGGCCAGCACGTTCAGCCCGCAACCCGGCACGTCGAACAACTACGCCGCCTTCGCGCCCGATCCGAGTGCCCCCGACTGGCTCCCCGGGGTGCAGTCCGAGCCCCTCGACGGCGGAGTGCCCGCGGGACAGCAGACGGCGTGGACCCCGCCGCCCTCGCCCCGCTGGACGCCCCAGACCGGGCCGTCCCCGCAGCCGTCCCCTTTCGGCGCGTCGCTGCCCCCGACCGCAGAGACGCCGCTCGCGCCCGGACCCCGGCCCACCCCACAGTGGATCCCGCTGCCTACACCGTCGTCCGTGCTGGAACCGTCGTCGGGGCGGCCGCGCGTGCGTCAGCGCGAGTTCGGGGAGGTGGAAGAGGCCGACGGGACCAGAATCGCGCAGCTGCCCACGTCAGGAGGCAGGCCCGGTGATGCAGGCTGGTTCGTGCGCCTCGACGACGGCCGCGAAGTCGACCTGACGGTGACCGTGCTGCTGGGACGTAACCCGCAGAAGTCGGCCGACGACCCCCGCGATGTGCACCTGGTTCCCGCCTCCGGCGACGGCCGGATGATCTCCCGCACGCACGTGCTGATCGGCACCGACCTGCGCGGCGTCTTCGTCGTCGACAGAGGATCGACCAACGGCACCGCGCTGGTGACGGCCGGCGGCGAGCTGGAACCGTGCCCCGCCGACACGCAGGTGCGTGTGAAGGAGAGCCAGCAGGTCTCCTACGGCAACCGGTGGTTCACCGTGCTGAGGCGGCCGGAGCGCTGACGCTCAGACCTGGGTGCGGTGGAAGTTCAGGAACGAGCGCGACGGCGTCGGGCCGCGCTGGCCCTGGTACCGCGACCCGTACTGCGCGGAGCCGTAGGGGTGCTCCGCCGGTGAGCTCAGACGGAAGAAGCAGAACTGGCCGATCTTCATGCCGGGCCACAGCTTGACGGGCAGCGTCGCCATGTTCGACAGCTCCAGGGTCACGTGGCCGGAGAAGCCGGGATCGATGAAACCCGCCGTCGAGTGGGTCAGCAGCCCGAGGCGCCCGAGCGATGACTTACCCTCCAGCCTGGCCGCCACGGCGGGGCCCAGCGTGATCGTCTCGTACGTCGAGGCCAGCGCGAACTCGCCGGGGTGCAGCACGAAGGCCTCGCCGTCTGAGACCTCGATCAGGCGCGTGAGCTCCGGCTGCTCTGCGGCCGGGTCGATCGACGGGTAGCGGTGGTTCTCGAACACGCGGAAGTACTTGTCGAGACGCACGTCGACACTCGACGGCTGCACCATCTCGGGATCCCAGGGATCCAGGGTGATGCCTCCGTCGGAAACCTCGGCGCGGATGTCGCGGTCGCTCAGCAGCATGACCGCAACATTACCGGCGCGGGCGCGGCGCGCGCGAAGATGGGGGAGAGTGGACGCCGTCGGCGTCGGAGGGAGGAGCGCGGATGAGTGTCGGGCACGGCGGGGGATTCAGGGGCGGCGGACGGGTGCTCGGCCGCCTGGCGGCCGATCCTGAGATCGCGCACGCGAAGATCGACCGCGGCACGGCACGGAGGGTCATCGCCTACGGTGCACCGTTCACGGGCATGATCGTGGTGTTCCTCGTCGCCACCGTCGCGGGGAGCACGCTGTCCGTGGTCCCGCTGCTGCTCTTCCAGCGGATCATCGACGACGGCGTGCTGGCCGGCGACCGCGGCCTCGTCGTCACCCTGTCCGTGGTGGTAGCGGTGATGGCGCTGCTGTCCGCGGCCGTCAGCATCCTCGAGCGCTGGTGCTCGGCCCGGATCGGCGAAGACCTGATCTTCCGCATGCGCGTCGAGATCTACGACCACGTGATGCGGATGCCGCTCGCGTTCTTCTCCCGCTCGCACACCGGCAAACTCGTCTCGCGGCTCCAGTCGGACGTCACCGGGGCCCAGCAGGCGTTCACGTCGACGCTGTCCACGCTGGTGTCCAACGCGGTGACGCTGGTGCTGGTGCTCGCGTCGATGCTCGCGCTGTCGTGGCCGCTGACGCTGGCGGCGCTGGTCCTACTGCCGGTGTTCATGGTCCCCGCAAGCCGGATCGGGTCGCAGCTCGCGGACCTGTCGCGCGACCGCATGCAGGAGCAGGCGGAGATGTCGGCGACGATGACGGAGCGCTTCTCCGTCTCGGGGGCGCTGCTCGTGAAGCTGTTCGGCGACCATGCCACAGAGCAGGCCACCTTCGCGCGGCCCGCGCGCGCCGTGGCCGACAGCGGCGTCAGGATCGCCATGATCTCCCGGGTGTTCATGACGGCCCTGACGCTGGTCGGGGCCCTGGCCACGTCCGTGTTCTACGGCTTCGGCGGGCTGTCGGCCATCTCGGGGCAGCTCACCGTCGGCACGTTGACGGCGCTGGTGGCGCTGCTGGCCCGCCTGTACGGGCCGCTGATGCAGCTCGCAAGCCTCCGCGTCGACGTGATGAGTGCCCTGGTCAGCTTCGAGCGGGTGTTCGAGGTGCTCGACCTCACGCCGCTGATCGTCGACGCCCCCGACGCCCGACCGGTCTCCGGGCCGCCGAGCGTGCGGTTCACCGACGTCGTGTTCACCTATCCCGACGCCCGGGAGGTCTCGCTGCCGTCGCTGGAGCCCGCTGCCGCGGTGCAGGAGACGCCGTCGGAGCCGGTGCTCAAGGGGATCAGCTTCGAGGCGCGGCCTGGCCAGACCGTGGCGCTCGTCGGTCACTCTGGGTCGGGGAAGACCACGATCACACACCTGGTGTCGCGGCTGTACGACGTCGATTCGGGCAGCGTGCAGGTGGCCGGGACCGATGTGCGCGAGCTGCAGCTGGCGTCGCTGCAGGACGAGGTCGGCTACGTCACGCAGGACGCCCACCTGTTCCACGACACCGTCGGCGCGAACCTGCGCTATGCGAAGCCGTCGGCCACGGATGAGGACCTGTGGCGGGCGCTGGAGTCCGCGCAGATCGCCGACCTCGTCCGCCGCCTGCCCGACGGGCTCGACACCGTCGTCGGGGAGCGCGGCTACCGGCTGAGCGGCGGCGAGCGTCAGCGCTTCGCGATCGCCCGGCTGCTGCTGAAGGCACCGCCGATCCTGGTGCTGGATGAGGCGACGGCGCACCTGGACTCGGAGTCGGAGGCCGCCGTGCAGGTAGCCCTGGACACCGCGCGGGAGGGCCGCACGTCGATCGTCATCGCCCACCGCCTCTCGACGGTGCGCCACGCGGACCGGATCCTCGTCGTCGAGGCCGGGCGCGTCGTCGAGTCCGGCACGCATGAAGAGCTGCTGGCCGCCGGCGGTCACTACGCGACGCTGTACTCGACGCAGTTCGACGACGCCGACGCGCGGTAGCCGCTCCGTGGCCGGTTCCCTGAGCCAGACGCCACCTGTTCCCCTTCGCTGCGCTCAGGGCGTTTCGACAGGCTCAACGACCCGGTTCCCTGAGCCAGGCGCCACCTGTTCCCCTTTGCTGCGCTCAGGGCGTTTCGACAGGCTCAACGACCCGGTTCCCTGAGCCAGACGCCACCTGTTCCCCTTCGCTGCGCTCAGGGCGTTTCGACAGGCTCAACGACCCGGTTCCCTGAGCTTGATGCTCCTATGTGGTGTCAAGCGGTTGTGAGCCATTCTCTGTAGCGGGTGGTGAGGGTGTCGTTGCGCAGTGTTCCGCGTTCGATGCCGGAGATGCGGGCTGGCCAGACGCCGAGTGCGTGGCCGGCTTGGGTGGTGGTGAGGCCTTTGGCGTGGCGGAGGGGTCTGAGGTCGTTGATGGGTGGGACCACGGGTGGGGTCCAGATCGCGGTGATGATCAGGTGGGAGATGTAGCGCTTGAGGCAGCGGGTCGCTTCGCGGCGGGTTTTGCCTTCTGCTTGTTTCTTCGCGAGGTAGGCGATCGTGTCAGGATCGATGCGGGCTCTGGCCAGGGCGATGGTGTGTAGGGCCCGGTTCGCGCGTCGGTCTCCGCCGCGGTTGAGGCGCATCCGGTGGGTTTTGCCGGAGGAGGCGGGGATCGGGGCGACGCCGCAGAGTTTCGCGAACGCTGCCTTCGAGTGGATCCGGGTCGGGTCGTCGCCGACGGTGACCAGCAGTTGGGCGGCGGAGATCACCCCGACCCCGACGAGATCGAGGACGCCGGGTGCTGTCTGGGCGACCAGGGTCTGCAGCTGGGGGTTGAGGAGGTTGATCTCGTCGTCGAGGTCACGGATCCGTCGCGCCAGGGACCGCAGCGCGGTCATGGTGGAGGACTGGTCGACGGGGCCGTGGGGTCGGCAGGCGGCCAGCTTCGCGTGGAGGGCCTTCCCAGTGAGTCGGCGGTAGGTGTCGCGGACCTGGTCCGGGGCGGTCACGAGCAGGCTTTTGAGTTGGACGATGGCCTGGGTGCGGGCCTTGACCGCGGACTCCCGCGCCGTCAGGAGGACCCGGATCGCTTCAACATTGCCGGTGCCGGGTTTCGGCAGGGGGAGGGTCTCGCCGGTCAGGAGGGTGCGGGCGGCCAGGATCGCGTCCAACGGGTCGGTCTTGCCATGGAGTCTGCGGGCGGCGCGTTTCGGGCGGATCACCTCACGCACTGCGATCCCGGCCCGGGTCAGGAACCGGGACAGGCCCGCCCCATACGACGAGGTTCCCTCGACCCCGACCAGTGCGACCGTCCCGAACGAAGTGACGAAGTCCAGCAGCTGGCGGTACCCGGTGAGACTGGTCTCGATCTCCAGGTCGCCGAGGAGTGCCCCGGTGGTGTGGTCGAGGACCGCGACGTGGTGGGTGGCGAGATGGGTATCGACTCCCGCTACCACTGTGGATGGATGGGTTGGCATCATGTGAGGTGTCGCCTTTCAAGGGGGGTGACACCTGCTCGGGGACCAGGCAGTCAGGACGCTGACGGCGGCTTGCCAATCAAGCCCCAGGCTCCTATCAAGACATGCCACGGGTCCCCGGGCAGGACTCCGAGAATGTGTCCCCGCCCCGGGCGGAGTGGACAGATCAAACCCAAGACACGAAGTCAGTCGAAGGGAGAGCCACACCCCGCCGAGACGAGGACCTAACAAGTATCAGCGTCGAAGGGCGCCGAGCGGAGCGAGGCGGAACGGCCTGCTCAGTAGTCGCCGTCGTCGGTGGAGCCGTCGAGGACGGCGCGCGTGCCGGACAGGCCCAGGCGCGTGGCGCCGGCCTCGACCATCGCGTTGGCGGTGGCGTAGTCGCGGATGCCGCCGGAGGCCTTGACTCCGAGGCGACCGCCGACGGTGGCGGCCATCAGTTCGACTGCGTGCACGGAGGCGCCGCCCGCGGGGTGGAAGCCGGTGGAGGTCTTGACGTAGTCGGCACCGGCGGCCTCGGCGGCCTTACAGGCGGCGACGATCTCCTCGTCGGTCAGGGCAGCGGACTCGATGATGACCTTCAGCAGGCCGGAGGTCGCCTGGCGGACGGCCGCGATCTCGGCCTCGACGAGGTCGGCGCGCCCCTCCTTGAGCAGGCCGATGTTGATGACCATGTCCACCTCATCGGCGCCGAGCTTGGAGGACTCCGCGGCCTCGGCGGCCTTGGCGGCGGGGGTGTGGTTGCCGGAGGGGAAGCCGCACACGGTGGCGACCTTGACCTCGCCGAGTTCATCGGTGATCGGCAGCATCGACGGCGACACGCAGATCGAGAAGGTGCCCAGCTCCCGGGCCTCGGCCACGAGCGCGGAGATCTGCGCATGTGTCGCGTCGGTCTTCAGCAGCGTGTGGTCGACCATCTTGGCCAGGGCGGTGCGGGTGATCTCCATGCGGACTCCAAGTGAAGGGATGGTGACAGTCCCCCAAGGCTACCGCGGGGGCATCGCTCACTCCGGGTGAGCGTCGGCCGGCATTCTGAAAAGAGATTAGTTCGAGAGCTGGCCGAATCGAGGTTGAGTGTCTAGGGTTACTCAGCTGGCGCAAGGGAGACCGGCTCGGACCGTGAGGAAGCAGTTGATGGCACCTGGACGAAGTGGAACAAGAAGCAACGTTGCCTCGGCGGCCCCATTCCCTGAGTCCCTCCGGTTCCCCCTTCCGGCATAACAATGCCTATTTCGGGCCAGCTGCAACATGGGAGCAGCAGCCCCGGTATAGGCATGTTTGTGCGCGGAACCCGGTTCAGTGAGCGGCGACCGGCGGCCGCGGGGCGAGCGGGAGCTCCACGCGGAAGGTGGTCGCGCCCGGGGCGGAGGAGACGGTGGCGCTGCCACCGAATCCCTCGACAACGGCGCGGACGATGGCCAGGCCTAGGCCCGTCGAGTGGGCTGCTGAATGCGCGCGGGCGTCGTCGGCGCGGGAGAAGCGCTCGAACACGTGGGGGAGCGTCTCGGGTGGAATGCCGGGGCCGTCGTCGGAGACCTCGATCACGGCGCGACCCTCGCGCGTGTGCACGGAGGTGCGCACGGTCGTGCCGGCGGGCGTGTGCGTGCGGGCGTTGGACAGCAGATTGACCATGACCTGATGAAGCTGATCAGCGTCGGCGAGCACGGTGACCTCGGAATCCGGCAGTGCGAGCAGCCACGCGTGGTCGCGACTGGCGGCCTGCGAGTCGCTGACGGCGTTGAGGACGACCTCGACGGCGTCGACGGGGCGGGGCTCGACCTGCTTGTCCGAGTCGAGCCGTGCCAGCATCAGCAGGTCGCCGACCAGCTTGCTCATCCGCTTGGCCTCAGCGTCGATCCGGCCGAGCGCGAAGGCCGGATCCTGTCCCTCCGGGGCGCGCTGGGCCAACTCGGCGTAGCCGCGGATCGCCGCCAGCGGGTTGCGGAGCTCGTGCGAGGCGTCGGCGACGAAGCGACGGAGCTTGACCTCGGACGCCTCGCGGGCAGTCAGGGCGCTCTCGACGCGGTCGAGCATGTGGTTGAAGGCGGTGGCCAGGCGGGAGACCTCGTTCGTGTCCGGCTGCTGAGAGTCCTCGACTCGCGGCACGTCGACGGCGCCGCGCTCCAGCTCCAGCTGGCTGACCTCGGTGGCGGTGTTCGTCAGGGCAACCAACGGGCCGGTAGCGCGGCCGAGCACCTCCCGGGTGACCAGCGCGGTCGCGCCGATGGCGACGAGCGAGACGCTGCCGGCGAAGATGCCGAGCCACAGCAGGGACCGGTTGATCTCGGAGGTCGGCAGGCCGATGATGATGGTTCCACCCTGCGAGGTCGCCCGCGCCTCGACGCGGAACTCGCCGTAGCCGGTCAGCGTCAGCGTGTACTTCTCGCCGTCGCCCCGGACCGCCAGGAGCTCCTCCACCGCGGTGTCGGACAGGGGCTCGACCGTGGTCGCGACCCCGGCGCTGGTGGCGTCGGCCAGACGGCCGGCCAGCGCGGTGCCGTTGCTCAGCTCGACGGCCATCACCGTGCCGACCCGCACGCCGGCCGCGTCGATGCCGGGCACGGAGTCACCGAATCCGGGGCGGTCGAAGCCGCGCGCCTGCCTGGCCTGGGTCGAGTCCAGCTCGGTGTCGAGCTGCGACATCAGGATCGCGTGGGCGCCGAACAGCGTCGTGAGGCACAGAAGCACCGCCATGACGGCGACGGTGACGACGAGCCGCGGCAGCAGCTGCGATGCGAGCGAACCGCGGCGCATGCTCACTGACCGGCGGCCGGGCGGAGCACGTAGCCGGCCCCGCGCATGGTGTGGATCATGGGCTCCCGGCCCGCGTCGATCTTCTTGCGCAGGTAGGAGATGTACAGCTCGACGACGTTGGCCTGCCCACCGAAGTCGTAGTTCCAGACCCGGTCGAGGATCTGTGCCTTCGACAGGACCCGCTTCGGGTTGCGCATCAGGAACCGCAGCAGCTCGAACTCCGTCGCGGTCAGGTGGATATGGTCCCCGGCCCTCGTGACCTCATGGGAGTCCTCGTCGAGGATCAGATCCCCGACGACGATCTGGGTGTCGGGGCGAACTGTCGTCGCGCCCGAGCGACGGAGCAGGCCCCGGAGCCGAGCGATGACCTCCTCCAGCGAGAACGGCTTGGTGACGTAGTCGTCACCGCCCGCCGTGAGGCCGGCGATCCGGTCGCTGACACCGTCCTTCGCCGTGAGGAAGATCACCGGCACGTCCGGTTGCTCGGTGCGCACACGGCGCATCACCTCGAGCCCGTCGAAATCGGGCAGCATCATGTCCAGCACGAGCGCATCGGGCTGTACCTCGCGCGCCGCCTTCACGGCGTCAGTGCCGGAGCTGGCCGTGTGGACCTCCCAGCCCTCGTATCGCATGGCCATGGCGAGGAGCTCGATGAGGCTCGGCTCGTCGTCGACCGCGAGGATGCGGATGGGGGTCCCGTCGGGGCGGCTGAGGGGTTCTGTCATGGCCATGAGGCCCACCTTTTCATCTCAGCGTGTTCACAGGCTATGCCCAACCTGTGTCTTACCTGTCAGTTGCTCAGGACGCCGGTTCGGTCTCGATGAGGGGCTCCTGATCTCCGGCCGGTCGGATGAACAGATTGTCCAGGCCGGCGCGCCCCGAGCCGTGCGTCAGGAACACCAGGCCCATCGCGGCCTGCATCGCGTTGTACTCCCAACCCCCCGCCGTGAGGTAGAAGCCCGCGTGCTCGCGGACCGTGAGGATCACGGTGACGTTGAGCACGACCATGCCGAGCCCGATGAGCGGCGTCGCCAACCCGAAGACCAGGAGGACGCCGCCGATCAGCTCGAAGGCGATGGTGGTGACGACGAGCCCCTGCGCGGCAGGGAGTCCCGCGTCGGCCAGGATGGTGACCTGCGCCTCGAGTCCGGACACCTGCCAGCGGTGCCAGCCGTGCGCCACGAGCGTGAGCCCTGCGACGATGCGTGACGCGAGCAGTGCGATGTCGCGGACGACCCTGAGGAAGGTCTGCATCCTGGTTACTCCTTCGGTGGCGTCACTTCCTCGCCCTGGAACAGCTTGCCTGACGAGTGCGTGCCGAGCTTCTCGAGGGCCAACCTACCGACCATCATCTGGTTTGTGACCGCGAGCTGTGATCTTCCGTTGCTGACAAAGGTGATGAACCAGGACAGCAGTGTCGTGATGCGCTGCTTGAAGCCCGCGATGTAGAGCAGATGCAGGAAGAGCCAGGCGGCCCAGGCGATGAAGCCCGTGAGCTTGAACCGCCCCACCAGCGCGACGGCGTCGAACTTGGCGATGGTCGCCATGGAGCCCTTGTCCTTGTATCTGAAAGGCCCCGGGTCGGGGGTGTGGTCGAGGCGGGAGATCAACACCTTCGCGGCGTAGCGCGCGCTCTGGATGGCGCCCTGGGCCACTCCAGGGACGCCAGGGATCGCGGCCATGTCTCCGAGCACGAACACCTCGGGGTGGCCGGGGATGCTCAGGTCGTCGCCGACCACGACGCGGCCGGCACGGTCCAACTCGGCACCGGACTGCTCGGCGATCGTCTTGCCGAGCTCGGAGCCCTGCACGCCGGCCGCCCATACCTTGCAGGCCGACTCGATGTGTTCGACGCTGCCGTCGGCCCTGCGCACGGTGAGGCCCTCGTTGTCGAGGTCCGTGACGATGCTCTCCAGCTGCACCTCGACGCCGAGCTTCTCCAGCACCTTCTGCGTCTTGGCGCCGAGCTCCGGGCCGAAGGGCGGAAGGACCTGCTTGGCCCCGTCGAGCAGGATGACCCGCGCCGAAGCCGGATCGTACGAGCGGAAGCTCTCGCGCAGCGTCGAGCTCGCCAGCTCCCGGATCTGGCCTGCCATCTCCACGCCGGTCGGGCCTGCGCCGACCACGACGAAGGTGAGCAGGCGGCGGCGTTCCTCCGGAGACGCGAACTCGGCGAGCTCGAAGGACTGCAGGATGCGTGAGCGCAGCTCCAACGCGTCGTCGATGGTCTTCATGCCGGGGGCGAAGGTGGCGAAGTGGTCGTTGCCGAAGTAGGACTGGCCGGCTCCCGCCGCGACGATGAGGGAGTCGTAGCTCGTCTCCTGGAAGTCATTGTGGAAACGCCACTTCACGACCTTGTTCGCCAGGTCGATGTCGTCGACGAGGCCGAGCAGGACCCGGGCGTTCTTCTGGTGGCGGAGGATCTCGCGAGTGGGCGGGGCGATGTCGCCGGCCGACAGCATGCCGGTGGCCACCTGGTAGAGCAGCGGCTGGAAGAGGTGGCTGGTCGTCCGTGCGATCAGAGTCACATCGACGTCCGCGCGCTTCAGTGCCTTGGCGGCGAAGAGCCCTCCGAACCCGGATCCGATGATTACCACGTGATGCCTGGGCATGCAGCTCCTTCGAACAGATAGGGATTTCGCCAGGACAGCGTAACCTAATCCCCCCGCCAGCCCTGCATGGAGTCCGACAGACGCTGGGACGTTACGGTAGCGTCAGGCGGCGCACGTCGCCTGGAACGAGTCGGGAGTGGGAACAGGTGCCGTTGACTTGGCTGAGGAGCGCGCCCGAGGAACAGCCCGTGCGACCGTGGTGGTGGGTGTTCGCGGGCCTCATGGGCGTCCTGGTCGTGATGGGGGCCGTCAACGCGGATCTCCACGGGCTCCTTGAGCACCGCGCGTCCTGGTGGCGTCCGCTGGTCACGTTCCCGGCCCACGCGGTCATCCTGCTCGCCTGGTGGCAGCTCGGCCCCCGGTGGAAGCGCCCGCTGCTGACGGCGGCCATCTGGTCCCTGCCGATGATCTTCTCCTTCCCGCTGCACTCACGCGACGTGTACGCCTACGGGGCGACCGGCTGGCAGGTGGACAACGGCTTCGACCCCTACGTCACGACTCTGGGCGCCGCCGGGCAGCCGGGGCTGCTGGTCGGCATCCACTGGTTCGACACCACCTCGGTGTACCCGTCGCTGCAGCTCGACATCTTCGGGCTCCTGTCCCGGCTCGCCGGCGCCGACCTGTACTGGACGACGGTGGCCATGCGCCTCCCGGCCGTGCTGGCTCTCGTGATCCTGGCCTTCGTGCTGCCCGCACTCGCCCGAAGGGTCGGCGTCGATCCCCGCCTCGCGCTCTGGGCCGGGCTCCTGAACCCCGTGATCCTCGTCCAGTGGGTAGGTGGCGTGCACAACGATGCGCTGATGGTCGCGCTCGCCGCCGCCGCGGTGCTCGCCGCCTGCGATCTCGGGTGGCGGGGCTGGCGGGGGCTGGTCGTCGGCGGCCTGCTGCTCGGGCTGGCGATGGGCATCAAACAGTCCGCGGCCCTCTTCGGGCTGGGCCTGGTCGCCGTCGCCTGGCAGCTGCGACGCCGCGAGGGGGACGGCTGGGGCAGGCTCGCCGCCACCGCGGTCGTCCCCGGGGCTATCACGGTGGCCGCCTTCCTCGCCTCGTCGGTCAGCTTCGGCCTCGGATGGCGGAACCCGACGGCCGGCAACCCGATCGAGGCGACGAGCAACGCCCCGCTCAGTTGGGTCGCGTCGTTCTTCCGCTACCACGAGCTGCTGCCGGTCGCCACAGCGAACCAGCTCGTCAGCCTCGCGTCCAGCGTCCTGATCGCCATCGGCATCGTGGTCGTGTGGGTGCTGCTCGGCCCGCGCGGTGACACGGTCGCCAGGCCGTGGCCCTTCCTCGTCGCGGTGCTCGTGGTCGCCTGCGTGTGCGGCCCTGCGCTGCAGCCTTGGTACGTGACGTGGTTCATCCCCTTCTTCGTGCTCTGCCGCCTCGGGGGGCGCTGGAACCGGCTGTGGTTGCTGGGCGTGCTCGCCGCCGGGCTGCTCCCGCCGCTGCAGGACCTCATCTCCCCGTACGTGGCGATGGCGATCCTCGCTGTCCCGCTGTTCCTGATGCTGCGCTCCTGGGGCGGGACCGGCTACTCGCCCCTGCCCGTCGCCTGAGACCGGTGGCCTACGGCGCCGCGACCACGGTGTGATGCCGCGGGCCGCGTCGCGCTCTAGGGTGCCGGCATGGGATCCGATCATGGTGCGACCGAGTTGCGGATCTCGACGAGCGCCGCGGGGACCCCTGTGGTGATCGCATCGATCACGGACTGCATCATCTCCTTGGCCTTCTTCTTGTCGGGCTCCCGGTAGGCGGCGACGATGCGCTGGTAGATGCCCCAAGTCGCTTCGACCTCGACGTGCTCCTCACTCGCGAACACCGCGTCCAGTCGAACGCGCTGCCGGTCGGTGAGCAGGTCCGCGCCGGTGTGCAGGGTGCGGCGGGCCTTGTAGAGAGGGTCGTTCTTCATCCCGCGGCGCCCGAACAGGTCTTGCTGAACGCGTCGTCGGCACTGGTCCAACGCGTCGCCGGCGAGGCGGACGACGTGGAAGGGGTCCATGACCGGGACGGCGTCGGGGAGTTCTTCGGCGGCGGCGGTCTTGAAGCCTGCGAACCCGTCCATCGCGACGACTTCGATCCGCTTGCTCCACTCGGTCGGCCGCGCCGCGAGCCACTGCTTGAACACCGCCTTCGAACGACCCTCGACCATGTCCAGCAGCCGTGCGGGACCCGTCTTCTCACGGGCCGGGGTGAGGTCAATGATCACGGTCACGTACTTGTCACCGACCCTGGTGTGACGCCAGACGTGCTCGTCAACGCCGATCGTGGTCACCCCATCGAACCGGGCAGGGGCCTCGATGAGTCGGCGCTTGCCCTCGGCGAGCACCGCGGTGTTCGCGGCGCTCCAGGACACCCCGAGGCCCGCGGCGACACGGGTCACGGTGAGGTGGTCGATGACGACGCCCCGCAACGCCCACTCCACGCCGAGGCGGGAGATCTTCGCCCGCGGCGCCGCCGCCTTCGTCATGTCCTGCCGCCACGCCCGTCGACAGTGCGCGCACCGGTACCGGCGCACCCGCACCAGCAGCGTCGTCGGCCGATGCCCGAACGGCTCATGCGCGAGCCGACGCGTCACTGTGTCTCTCGGCACGCCCTCAGCGCCGCACCTCCGGCACCACGGGTCCGTCTCGACTGGCCGGCACTCGATCGTAGCCCGATCCGGCTCGATCAACTGGCCGATGGCGACCATACCGAGCTCGTCGAGGCGGCAGAACGTGGTCAGGTCAGGGGTCGCGAACGTAGGGTGGAGCACGTCGAGGTCTTTCGGCGATGGTGAGCGTGAAGAACTTCCATCATCCGGGAGACCTCGGCCCCTACCCGGCCACCGACGCGCTCAACCGACTACACCCTCGTTCGTGAAGAGCCGGCTTACCCCGTGGACACATGCTGTGGCATCCACGGGGTCGCTCCTTTCGTGGCCTGAAGGCGGCCGGGCTGTTGGTCCGCTGGTTGGAGTCTGATGAACTGGCGGTGCGCGAACACCTGTCTGGCTCCCCGCTGGTGCTGATGACGGCAGCCGTCGATGGGTGCGTTGAGTGGTACTTCGATGCGCTTGTGGGGAATTTCACGGGATCACCTCCGCGCACTGCCGCAGTCCTACATAATGTAGTAGAGACGCTCGGACGGAGGCTCCCGTGCAGGGCTCAGCCAATATGACCAGGGAGAACGCTCCCGCGCCCCTTCCGGCGGATCGGGTTGATTCTCTGCAATCATCGGGTGCGTCTCTCGGGATCATTCTTACGCGGTCTTGCCCTGCGCGCTGCACCATGTGTATTACATCGAGTGGGCCTGAAGCGCATGCTTGGATGGATGAGAGCCTCATCCACGAGATTCTCTGCCAAGCCGCACCGCTGACGAGTATCCAGTCGATCGCATTAACCGGGGGTGAACCGTTCTCGCGGTTCAGACTGTTGAGTCGTGTGGTTGCTGCATGTCACGACCTGGGAATGGACGTTAATATAACGACGAATGCCTACTGGGCCACTGACACGCGTCGTATAGCGGCACGTCTACAACTCCTCTCGGATACCGGGCGCATAAGTCTGACGACATCCACGGACCTCTTTCATCAGGAGTTCGTGCCCCTGGTGCGTGTGAAGCGTCTAGTGGCAGTCGCGAGAAGGCTCGGAATCGCGGTGGCCGTGAACAAAGTGCTGCAGCGCGAGGATCGGGGAGATACCGACAGTGGGTGGTGGGCGAGCCAAGGCATCACGGTGGCTGCCTCGCAGTTCGTTCCAGTAGGACGTGCCGCAGATCTACCCGCCGATACATGGGTGGCTGAGCTTCGGCCTGAGCTATTGGCCGGGCCTTGCAACGCTGCGACACGCAGCGTCACCGTGGATGTTGATGGCGCCGCATATGTGTGCTGCGGCTTACTCATCCGCGAGCACATCATTGGCAGATTTCCCACCGATTCACTGGTTGACATTGTCACCCGGGCCACGAGCAGCCCGGTTCAGCAGGCGTTGGCAGAACTTGGTCCAATCGGCGTCGCGCAAGTTCTTTCAGCCGATGTCCGCGGCGCACGCTCACAGTGCGGTGCGTGCCTACAACTCATCCGAAACCGCTCTGTTGACCTTCTGGATTTGGATGAAGCTCAGCAAATGACGCTGCAGCTTGCAGCCCGGTACCTTCAAAGGAGAAGAGCTCATGCGAATCGCTCTGGTGCAAATGCCACCGCTCAATGACGATCGTCCATCACTTGGCCTGAGTCTCGTCGCCTCAGCTGCTCGAAGCAGTGGCCACACAGTAGAGATGCTCTACAGCAACCTGCATTGCGCCCACTCGATTGGAGTCGACCTCTACAGGGAGTTGTGCGGTGCACCGAATGACTCGCTCTTGGCAGACATCGCATTTGTTAGGGCGGTGAATCCGACGTTGGACATACAGCCGCTCATGGATATCTTGAATCAGCGCATGGGCGAAGTCTTCGATGTGAAGCGTCTGGGCGATACCTTAGAGCGTGCTTACGCTCCGCTCTCACGGTTCCTCGATGAGGAGACGCGCCGAATTGCCTCTGGCTCCTACGACGTCATCGGGCTCACTGCGGTGTTCGCGCTCTTCCCAACTATCATCGCGATCAAGAAGCTACGCGAACACGGCTTCGATGGAGAGATCATTCTGGGTGGATCACACTGCGAGGGCCCAATGGGACCCGCACTCCTCGAACTCGTACCGGAACTCGACCACGTGGTGCGTGGATACGCCGAGCAGTCGTTCCCAGCGCTGCTCCACCGCATCTCTTGCGGCCAGTCTGCGGTCGGTGTACCAGGAGTGGTCACCCGGCATGGAAGCCAGGTTGTAGCCGGCCCCGCTGCCGCGCCGCTGCACATGGACGCGCTTCCCCGCGTTGACTATCGCCATTGGTTTGCTGAGCGTGAGGCCCTCGGGCTAGGTAAGGCCGACACCGCGTGGGTCCCAGTCGAGACCGCACTCGGCTGTTGGTATGGACAGGCGCAGCAATGCACCTTCTGTGGGCTGAACGGTGAGCAGATTGCCTTCGCCAGCAAGTCCGCCGAACGGGCATTCGAGGAGTTCCGAGATGTAGCCGAGTCTGGCGGTCGGTTTGTCTACACCACAGATCCGATCATCGAGAGAAGCTACTTCGGTAGCCTCTTGCCAAAGCTGGCAGAGGCGCAGCTGCCTTTGACTATCTTCTACGAGGTCAAATCCAACATCAGTGACAATGATGTGCGCGCGCTTTCTCAGGCGGGAGTGCGCGCGATACAGCCGGGCATCGAAAGTCTCAGCTCTCATGTGCTGCAACTGATGCGAAAAGGTGTGCGACCGTATCAGAATATTCGCGTTCTCATCAGCGCAGCCCGACATGGAGTCGGAGTGGGGTGGAATCTGCTCTACGGTTTCCCCGATGAAGAGCCTGAGGACTACGACGCAATGGAAGCGCTTATCCCTCTCCTGTATCACTTGGAACCCCCTGGAATCATTGACGGTGCTGGGGGATGGGTTCGCTTGGATCGCTTCAGTCCGATGTTCAATGCGCCACATGATTTTGGGCTCGAGAACGTTCGGCCTCACCCTATATTCGCAGATCTCTGGGATGCCGTTGCCGCCTCACCAGACGCTCGCTCCGTGTTCGATGCTTGTTACTACTTCGACTATGAGTATTCAGATGGGAGGACCCCCCGCACCTACGTGACTGGTGTCATGGCCGAGTTGCAGAGATGGCACGCGGTGTACCGCCAGGCGTTCCTAGTCGGAGCCACTCTCCAAGGGAAGCTATGGGTGCTGGATACACGGGACCCCAGCGATCCACGCCGGCTGAGTATGTCTGGAGTCGATGCATGGCTGCTGACAGCGTGTGCCTCGGGGGCTAGTCCCCGGCGCATCGCTGAGGAGAGCATCTCGGCGGGCTTTGCTTCCAGAGAGGTTGCGGACGCACTCGACCGGCTAACTGATCTCGGTCTTCTCGTGCTCCTCGACCAGCGCTATCTGAGTCTAGTTGTTCGGCTTGATGAGTTCGTTCCGACGGAGGTCCCGGTTCCCCTGGTGTGGTCGGCCCTCGAAGTCGCTGCGAAGAACCGCATGGCTAGCCCCACACCCAATCCCCTTGCAACGCGAAATGAACGAGAGGAGGTGTTACATGAATCAGTCCAGTGAGATTCTAGGCAGGCTAGCAACGGACCCGGAATTCCGTGAGGAATTCAGATACGGCCGCGAGGAGGTACTCGCCCGCTTCGAGGAAGTGACCGGTCCAGAAAGGCAAGCTTTCCTAGACCTTGAGCTGTCCGTTCTCGAGACGATCGCTGATCCTCGGCTGCCACCCGTTGAGTGCAGAATCCTACAGATCGCATGGTGAGTCCAGTCTTGTAAGGAGGAGTGACCAAATGTCAGATGCCACGATGCTGCTGGAGCGTCTCGCGGACGAAGATGCTCTACGGGCAGAGTTCACCTGCAAGACGCAAGATGTACTCGACCGCTTTGTGCTGTCGGAGGAGGAGAGGAGGGCATTCATGTCGCTGGATCTAGACGATGTGGATGGCCTCGGGACCCAAGGGTTCCGACCAATTGAGTGCCGAATCCTTCGCGTGACATGGTAGTTGAGCCACCGGTGGGTGGGGTGGGATCAGGTCCTGGGCCTGCTCCCACCCCGTCCGCATACCGCTGGTGGCTGGCATCCGACTCATCAGCTGCTGCAGCCACTGGTCTGCGGGACTTTGTGCTGCCGCTTCTGGCACTCATGGTCACCGGGTCGGCTGCCCAAGCGGGCCTCGTCGGCACGGTTCAGGCTGTCCTCACTCAGGCTTTTCTCATACCCGGTGGGCTGATCATTGATCGATTCGACCGCAAGCGACTTATTGTCCTCAGCGGCGTGATTAACGCCGTTGTGCTGTTCCTACTCGCGGTCCTGGGATGGTCCGGACAACTGTCTCTCGGCGTCCTGCTGGGGGCAGCAGCGGTCTTCGGATTGACCAGCGGGTGGCTGGGGGAAGCCAGCGATGCCCTCCTGCGGAGCGTGGTGACAGTGGAGCGCTATCCCCAGGCCATTACGGTCAATGAGGGCCGCGATGCGGCGTTACGGCTCGCAGCCGCCCCTGTCGGTGGTTTTCTTCTGGGTATCGCAACTGGCGCGAGCCTCGCGATAGCGGCAGCGCTTCAGTGCCTCTCGGCCATACTGATTCGCCCGCTGCGAGTTGCCCCTACGGGTGGTGAGAAGGCGCAAGGTGCATTGGGCCTCATGGTGGAGGCAGTCAGGTGGCTTCGGCATCGACCCCGCGCGTTACTCCTCGCGTTGTTGGTGGGCGCTGTCAACTTCAGTGTCAGCGGTGTGATGACGACTACTCAGTTCACGGCTGTCGCTCGTACTGGCCGTGCACTGGACGCGGGCCTGCTCACAACGGCGGCAGGTATCTCGGTCATCGTCGGGGCCATCGTGGCTGGTGTTGTTATCCGTCAGATTCGCACCGGGTTCGTGATCTCTCTGACGTTCTTGTGGCTCGCCGTCGGTATGGCGGGGATCGCCGTGTTCAACAGTGGTGCTCCGCTTGTCGTCCTCCTGATGCTGACATTCCTTGGTGTGCCTGCTATCAATGCCGCCATGGCTGGGTACTTCTTTGCTTCTACTCCAGAGTCAATGCAGGGAAGAGCCCAGGCGTTGCTGGCGACGTTTTCGGTGGGCATCGGTGCTGTGGCGCCCTTCTTGGTTGGGCTCGCATTGCAGGGCTTCGGTCCGACTGTGGCCTACACTGTCGCGCTCAGCCCGATGCTGGTCGCGCTGGGCGTCTCAGTTTTTGCAAAGCGTATAAGGGAGATACCGCGCCCTGCCCAGTGGCGGGATCTGCCACTCTGATTCTCGCAACTTGGCTACATGTCGGCGGTGTCGTGGTGTCGCGCGTCAGACTTAGTGGCAGGGCCGTTATGTAGGTCCTGAAGGAGAGTCCGACATGGGGGCTCTTCTGACTTGAGCGTGGGGTGAGCGTGGCCGGCGGGGTCGGCGTGTTGGAGCGGGTGTGAGGGGCGAGGCCCTCAAGAATCGGGGTTACCACACCACCTGATCCGCAAGGACCTTGCCGATGCCCGATCCTACGTCCTGCCGTTGCGTTGGCGGCGTGTACTGCCAGCGCTGTGATCATCTTGTCGGGCTTCCCGGCCTTCATGTGACCGCGTCGACCGCGACGACCGCCGGCTCAGGGTCCAGGTCGAATCGTCGCCGCCTGCAGTGATGGGCTGCCCGACGTGCGGGGTGGTCGCGCACGCTCACGGCCGGCAGTCCGTCCGGCTGATCGACGCCCCGTGCTTCGGTTCCCCGGTCAGGCTGGTGTGGCGGAAGCGTCGCTGGTTGTGTCCGGAGCCGTCGTGCCCGACCGGCACATTCCTCGAGCAGGACCCCAGCGTCGCGGGGCGGCGGGCGTTGCTCACGACCCGGGCCGTCGGTTGGGCGGTCGGGCAGATGCGCAGGGAGAACGCCTCGGTCCAGGGCCTGGCCCGCCAGTTGGGCTGTGCCTGGAAGACCCTGTGGCGGGCCACCCGCCCGGTCCTCGAGGCCGCCGCCAACGATGAGTCCCGCTTCGCCGGGGTCACGGAGCTGGGCGTCGACGAACACATCGTGGCACCACGTCTCCACGAGGCCGCTGGAGCAGGGCGGTCTGGGGCCGAAAAGGTTCACCGGCATGGTCGATCTCACCCGCGACAAGCACGGACGCGTGAGGGCCCGGCTGCTGGACCTGGTCCCCGGACGCTCCGGCGACGCCTACAAGACCTGGCTGATCGACCGCGGCGAAATGTTCCGCACGAGCGTGAAGGTCGCGACGTTGGATCCGTTCCACGGCTACAAGAACGCCATCGATGACCAGCTCGAGGACGCGGTCGTGATGCTCGACGCCTTCCACGTCGTGAACCTCGCCACCGCAGCCGTCGACGAGGTCCGCCGCCGGATCCAGCAGGACATCCACGGCCACCGCGGCCGCAAGAACGATCCGCTCTATCGGATCCGCAACCTGCTCCGCGCCGGCGAGGAACACCTCACCGACCGGCAGAAGGCACTGCTCCAGGCCGCGTTCGCCGCCCACAACGACCACGTCTCCGTCGAGGTCGCCTGGGGATGCCCCCCCAACAGGTCAGATCGATCTACCACCAGACCAGCCCCGCCGACGGCCGCCGCATCGCTGAACAGATCCTCACGTCGTTCCCGACCTGCCCGATCCCCGAGATCGCCCGCCTCGGCAGAACCCTGAACCAGTGGAGAGACGCGTTCCTCGGCTACTTCATCGGCTCTTCACAGATGACGGTGGGTGATGGGGTGAACCGCACTGGGTCTGACTCGTCAGCCTCGCCTCCACCGTCCTGATCGCCATCGGCATCGTGGTCGTGTGGGTGCTGCTCGGCCCGCGCGGTGACACGGTCGCCAGGCCGTGGCCCTTCCTCGTCGCGGTGCTCGTGGTCGCTTGCGTGTGCGGCCCTGCGCTGCAGCCCTGGTACGTGACGTGGTTCATTCCTTTCTTCGTGCTGTGCCGACTCGGGGCGCGCTGGAACCGGTTGTGGCTGCTGGGCGTGCTCGCCGCCGGGCTGCTGCCGCCGCTGCAGGACCTCATCTCCCCGTACGTGGCGATGGCGATCCTCGCTGTCCCGCTGTTCCTGATGCTGCGCTCCTGGGGCAGGACCGGCTACTCGCCCCTGCCCGTCGCCTGAGACCGGTGGCCTACGGCGCCGCGACCACGGTGTGATGCCTCGCCCCGCGTCGCGCACTAGGGTTCCCGCATGGGATCGGAGCAGTGGGCCGTCGAGGCGACAGGCCTCGTGAAGCGGTACGGCGGTCGCGCCGTCCTCGATGGGCTGAGCCTTCGGGTGCCGCGCGGCGGCGTGCACGGGTTGCTCGGCCCCAATGGTTCCGGCAAGACCACCACCATCCGCATCCTGCTCGGGCTCGCTCGCGCGACGCAGGGTCACGCGACGATCCTCGGGCACGATGTGCCCCGCGATCTGCCACACGTCATCGGCCGCGTCGGCGCCATCGTCGAGTCGCCCAAGTTCGCGCCCCGGATGACCGGCCGCCAGAACCTCGACGTCCTTGCCGTGTCGATCGGACAGCCCCGTCGCCGGGTCATGGAGGTGCTGCTGGAGGTCAGCCTCGTCGCTGACGCCGACCGTCGCTTCGGCACCTACTCGCTCGGCATGAAGCAGCGCCTCGCCATCGCCGCGACGCTCCTCAAGAGCCCGGAACTGCTGATCTTCGACGAGCCGACGAACGGCCTCGACCCCGTCGGCATCCACGAGATCCGCTCCACGATGCGGGGTCTTGCCGACGCCGGACGGACCGTGCTCGTCAGCTCGCACATCCTGAGCGAGGTGGAGCAGATCGCCGACTCGATGTCGATCATCGCCCGCGGTCGACTCGTCGCCGAGGGGTCCATGGACGACTTCCTCCGCAGCGGCACGCCTCACGTCCGCGTCGTCGTCGACGATGACGTGCGCGCGGCCGAGGTGCTGCGCTCCGCAGGCTGGCGGGTCGAGTCCCAGGATGCGGGCCTGCGCATCACCTGCCGAGACGGGCGCGAGCCGGACCCCGCCTGCGTCGCGCGGGCTCTCGGCGCCGCGGACCTGTGGCCGCGTGAGCTGAGGGCCGACCGGCACAGCCTCGAGCAGGTGTTCCTCGAACTGACCGCGGACACGAACCTGCCGAGCCGGGAGGCCGCCTGATGTTCGTGGACCTGCTCAGGGCCGAGGTCGTCCGGCTCCGCTACCGCCGCCGCGCCACCTGGAGCGTGCTGCTGATGGTGCTGATCGGGGTGCTGCTTCCGACGCAGTGGATGCCCAACGCGCAGCCGCTGACCTCGGCGGAGATCGCGGAGGCCCGGGCCTGGCTGCAGTCGGACACGGCGGCCGGCTACTGCCCCGACGGCTGCACCCTCGACCAGTATCTCCGCACCGTCCTCGACTTCGAGGACGTGGCGCGGAGCGTCGCGGAGAGCGGACTGTTCGTCGCGTTCGTCGTCTTCTTCATCGTGGTCACCTACGTCGGCTCCGACTTCGCCTCCGGCGCGCTCGCAACGCAGCTGACCTTCACCCCGAGGCGCCCCGCGGTGCTGGCGGCCCGCACCTGCGGCGCGGCGCTCCTCGGCGGCGCTCTGATGACCGTCGCGACCCTCACCAGCAGCTCCGTGTCGATCGTCTGGTACCTGGCGCTGCATGGGTTCGGGTCCGTGGGCGCAGGCGAAGGGCTGCTGGCGGCCCTCTGGTCCGCGATGCTGTACGGGATTCTGCTCGGGGCCGTGGGTGCGCTGCTGGTGTTCTGCCTGGGTGGATCCGCGCTGGCGAGCGGCCTGGCCTTCCTCACGCTGGTCACCGAGGTCATCGTCGAGGGAATCAGCCCGACCACGCCGGCCTGGTGGATTTACCACGTGTCGCCCGTCTGGCAGGGCCAGGCGCTCCTGGCCGGGTCTGCCATGTACACCGCCGAGTACACCCGATCGGACATCACGCGGCCGGAGGCGATCGGCTACCACCTCGTCGTGATCGCGCTGCTCGCGACGGCCGCGCTCATCTCCTTCAACCGCCGCGACGTGCGGGGCTGACCGCCGCCGCGGCGACGGCGCGGGCACACGGGGGCCGGCGGATAGACTGCCCGCCATGCGCTACGTCTCGACCCGCTCCGACGCGCCCTCCCGTCCGTTCAGCGACATCCTGCTCGCCGGCCTCGCGCCCGACGGGGGCCTGTACCTGCCCGAGGAGTACCCGCAGGTCGACGCCGAGACCCTGGCGCGCTGGCGGTCCGTGCTCCGCGACGAGGGTTACGCGGCGCTGGCCTTCGAGGTCGTGTCCATGTTCGTCGACGACATCCCCGCCGAGGATCTGCGTGGCATCACGGCCCGCGCGTACGAGCCGTCGAAGTTCCTCGACCCGGCGATCGTGCCGGTCTCGCAGCTGAGCGACGGCATGTGGCTCGCGCACCTGAGCAACGGGCCGTCCGCTGCCTTCAAGGACATGGCGATGCAGCTGCTCGGCGAGCTGTTCCCCTACGAGCTGGCCCGCCGCGGCGAGACCATCACGATCCTCGGCGCCACCTCCGGAGACACGGGCAGCTCAGCCGAGTACGCGCTGCGCGGCAAGCCCGGAGTGAAGGTCTTCATGTTGTCCCCGGCCGGACGCATGTCGCCGTTCCAGCAGGCCCAGATGTTCTCGATCGACGACCCGGCCATCGTGAATCTGGCCGTCGAGGGCGTCTTCGACGACTGCCAGGACCTCGTCAAGGAGATCAACGCCGACGCGGCCTTCAAGCTGAAGCACCGCATCGGCGCCGTGAACTCCATCAACTGGGCCAGGCTGATGGCGCAGGTCGTCTACTACTTCGCCGCCTGGCTGCAGGTCAGCGACGGGGGCCCGGTCAGCTTCTGCGTGCCGTCCGGCAACTTCGGCAACATCGCCGCGGGTCATATCGCCCGCGAGATGGGGCTGCCCATCGACAGGCTGATCCTCGCCACCAACGAGAACAACGTCCTGGAGGAGTTCTTCCGCACGGGCGTCTACCGGGTCCGTGGCTCGGCGGAGACCCTGGCGACCAGCTCCCCGTCGATGGACATCTCCAAAGCCTCGAACTTCGAGCGCTTCATCTTTGACCTGCTCGGCCGCGACGCGGACCGGGTCCGCCAGTTGTTCTCGCAGGAGCTGCCGGCCAACGGCTGCTTCGACCTGTCCGGCACTCCGGAGTTCGCGGCCCAGGCGGAGAGGTTCGGTTTCGTTGCGGGAGCCTCCTCCCATGCGGATCGGCTGGCCGAGATCCGCCGCGTGCACGAGGCCGACGGCTACACCGTCGACCCGCACACCGCGGACGGCGTCCACGTAGCGCGGGGGCTGGCCGGGGCGTCGCCCGTGATCGTGCTCGAGACAGCCCTCCCTGTGAAGTTCGCCGAAACGATCGTCGAGGCGCTCGGGAGCCAGCCCGATCGCCCGGCGCGCTTCGACGGCATCGAGGACCTCCCGCGCCACGTCACGCAGATCCCCGCCGATGCGGACGCGGTGCGGGCCGCGATCGAGGCCGCCGGCTGACCCCGCCCGCTGGGGCTTGTCAGCGCCCCTCGGCTGCGGAAGGATCGACAGCAGTCGGACCACAGGAGGAATCATGCGCCGTGCCACGGTGATCGGCTCTGTCACGCTCGGCGCCTCGCTGCTGCTGGCCGGCGCTCCGCTCGCCGCGAGCGCCGCCGACACGACCCTCTACTCGCCCGACTCGCTGGCGATCGTGGGCATGCCGTACTCGGTCAGCGGCCTCGACTGCGTGTCGGAGGGCAGCGGCCCCGCATCGGTGTCCGTCTCCTTCAACGGCACGACGGTGTCGCCGACGGTGGAGGACGACGGCTCCTGGCAGATCGACTACATCCCCACCGCCGCCGATGTCGACACCCTGACCGTCAGCGCCACCTGCGACACTTACACCTCGTCGTGGCCCTACGACGGCTACGACGTGGAGGTTCTCGCAGCTCCGGAGACCCCGACGGGCAGCATCACGGACGTGGCAGTGGACCGGTGTAGCTTCCGCGCGACCGTGACGACCGGCGGGCGCGGCAACGCGTTCTTCGCGGAGGTGGCCCCCGCGTCGGGGCAGGCCTGGGAGTGGGCGTACTACGAGCCAGACACCAACGGGATCGCCTACGACCTGACGCTCCCGGCGAGTCTCCTCAACCCGGTGGAGCTCAGCCTGACCGGAGCGCCGGCCGGCGGCGGCGACCCGACCCCGCTCGACTCCGTGACCTACGAGGTGCCCGCGGACGTGGCCGACGCGTGCGCCGCCGCGGTGCCTGTCTCGCTCGAACTCCTCGACTACGACGGCTCAGTCGCTGGCGGAGAGACCATGCTCGTGCGCGGCGAGGGCTACCTGTCTCCCGAGCCGGTCGCCGAGCCGGTGCGCCTCACCCTGATCGGCCCGTCGGGCAGCACAGTGACGCTCGCCACCCTGCCCATCGGCGCCAAGGGTCGCGCGCAGGCCGACGGCGCGTTCCGCGGCACCATCCCCATCCCCGCGGGCACCGCGCCCGGGACGTACACGCTCACGTCCACCGGCACCGTCAGCGGGCGCTCCGCCCAGCAGCAGGTCACGGTCGTCGCGGCCGGTGGCGCCACCCGACCCGGCCTCCCCTCAGCCGGCGACTTACCCGTCTTGACTCCCGTGGCGCCGCGGAACGGCTTGTCGAGCTCGGGTTCGGCCCCTGCCGCACCAGCTGAGCAGGGCGGTAGGCTCTCGGCATGGCTGAGTCGAACCTTCCCGAGCAGCGGCTGCGCGCCGGCGACGCCGAGCGCGACCGGGCGCTGAACGCCCTCCAGCGCGCCTACGAGGCCGGCCGCCTCGACCTCGAGGAGATGCACGAGCGCCAGGAGAAGACGCTGCGCGTCGTTTACACCGACGAGCTGCCCGGGCTGCTCGCGGACCTGCCCGAGGCCGCGGACCTGGTCTCACCCATGACGCCGCCCGCGCCGGTCGCGCCCCGCGTCGGCGACCTGCCCGTCATCGAGCAGCCGGGCACCCTGACGATCATGTCGGGCAAGAAGGTCGTCGTCACGCCCAACACCCGCAGTGTCTCCGACTTCGCCTGGTGGGGCGGCAACACCTACGACCTGACCCAGGCGATGGGCCCGGGCCGCATCGTGACCCTGCGTCTCACGGCCATCATGGCCGGCCACGACATCCGCGTGCCGCGCGGCGTGCGGGTCCTCGACCAGTCGATGGCCATCATGGCCGGCAGCGACGTGGACACCAACGCGCAGGGCGACGGCTCGAACGGCACGCTGGTCATCGAGGGCTTCCTCTTCTGGGCGGGCCACTCGGTCAAGCTCGCCGACAACGCCTGACGCCTCAGCAGTCCAGCAGCGTCCCGCCCAGCTGGCTCGCCAGCGAGCACCCGAGGTACGTCTCCCACTCACTCAGCTCAGGGACCGTGTCCGGCCCCTCGTAGCCGAACTCCAACACGGTGTCGCCCTCGCTCGTGCGCTGGATCGCCGTCGCCTGCCAGGCGTGATAGGTGCTGCGCCCGATCCCGTACCCGTGCAGCCGGCACCTCGCGGCGGTGATGTCGCCCCGGCCGGGCGCCCAGGACACCGGCGAGATGCCGCCGGTGTCGCTCTCGAGGTCGACCTGGTGGCTGTCGAGGGCGTCCTGGCAGGTCGTGTCCACGTCGTTACCGTCCGGCTGCCAGGTGAACCGCAGCCACGCGTCGTCCGCGGCCGGGGTCAGGATGACCGTGGTGCCATCGTCGTCGGAGGCCGTCTCCACACCCCAGCCCGACGGCACGTTCAGCGTCAGCGGCCCGATGCCCACGACCCCCGACGTGGGTCCGGGCAGCACCGTCGGGTCGAACGTGGACGCCTCCGCGGTCGGGACGTCGGACGGCCGGTCGGAGGGCCGGTCGGAGGCGAGCCAGGTGGCGCCCGCCACCGAAGCCGCGAACACCAGGGCCCCGGCGACGCCCACCGCGGCCCAGCGGAAGGTCGAGCCGGAGCTCTGCGCGCGGCGGGGAGCCTCGGGTACCGGGGAGAACGACGGTGGGGGAGCGTGGGGCGCGGGGCCCGCGTCGGCCGGCTGCGGAACCGGCCCGGGACGTGGCGGATGCGCCTCGGGGCGAGGCGGAGGCGGACGCAACGGGGCGCCCGACGCGTCCTGCGAGGCTCCGGTCGCTGGGTCGACCCAGGCGTCGGGGCGCCCCGCGGGTGGGCGTGCGTCGCTGCTCAACGGCGGGCTCCGTTCGTGTCTCGTCGCCTCATTGTGGCGCTAGAGGGGCAGGCCGACGTACTTGATCTCGAGGTACTCGTCGAGGCCTTCGTGCGAGCCCTCGCGGCCGAGCCCCGACTGCTTCACCCCACCGAACGGGGCGGCCGGGTTCGACACCAGGCCGGTGTTCAGCCCCACCATCCCCGACTCAAGCTTCTCGACCGCGGCCAGCGCCCGCGAGATGTCGCGGGAGTAGAGGTAGGCCATCAGGCCGAACTCGGTGTCGTTGGCCAGCGCAATGGCCTCGTCGTCGCTGTCGACGCGAATCAACGGCGCCACGGGGCCGAAGATCTCCTCCTTCAGGACGCGGGCGTCGCGGCTGACGTCCGCCAGCACCGTCGCGGCGAAGAAGTGGCCGGGGCCGTCGACGCGGGAGCCGCCGGTCAGTGCCACCGCGCCCTTGGCGACCGCGTCGTCGACGAGCCCGGCCACCTTGTCGACCGAGGCCTCGTCGACGAGCGGGCCGAGCGTCGTGCCGTCGGCGATGCCCGGCCCGACCACGAGCTTCTCCACCGCCGCGACGAGCTTGTCGCGGAACTCGTCGTAGAGGTCGGTGTGCACGAAGAACCGGTTGGCGGCCGTGCAGGCCTCGCCGTTGTTGCGGAACTTGGCCACCATCGCCCCGGCGACGGCCTCGTCGACGTCAGCGTCGGACAGCACCACGAAGGGGGCGTTGCCGCCGAGCTCCATCGACGTGCGCAGCACATGCCCGGCCGACTGCTCCAGCAGCGAGCGACCCACCTCGGTCGAGCCCGTGAAGGTGAGCTTGCGGAGCCGGTCGTCGGCAAGGATCGGGGCGGACACATCCGAGGAGCGCGAGCTGACGACGCAGTTCACGACGCCGGCGGGCAGGCCGGCGTCGGCGAGCGCCTGCATCAGGTACAGCATCGTCAGCGGGGTGGCGGAGGCCGGCTTGATGACGACGGTGCAGCCGGCGGCCAACGCGGGGCCGAGCTTGCGGGTGCCCATCGCGAGGGGGAAGTTCCACGGGGTGATGGCGTAGACGGGGCCGACGGGCTGCTTCATCGTCAGGAACCGGGTGCCGCCCGCGGGTGCGACCGACCAGCGGCCCTCCGCGCGGCACGCCTCCTCGGAGAACCAGCGCAGGAACTCCGACCCGTAGGCCACCTCGCCGTAGGCCTCGGCCAGCGGCTTGCCCATCTCCAGCGTCATCAGGGCCGCGAAGGTGTCCCTGCGTTCCTGGATGAGGTCGAAGGCGCGGCGCAGGATCTCGGCGCGGTCGCGGGGTGCGGTGGCGGCCCAGTCCGGAGCCGCGGCGCAGGCGGCGTCCATCGCCGCTGCGGCGTCGGCGGGGGAGGCGTCGCTGACCCGGCTGAGCACCTCCCCGGTCGCGGGGTCCGTCACTTCGAACCAGGCGCCGGTGGTGTGCCACTGACCTGCGATGAACTGCCCGACCGGGACCGACGCGATGACCTGTTCGACGTTGACCGCCATGACCACTCCTCCATGAGCTCGACTGCCCCAAGCCTAGTGACCGGATCGGGAATAACCCTGAGGCGACCCGGGTTGAGTCTGATGTACTCAACTTTGAACTTGAGTGTGGATGGCTCAGGGCCTAGTCTTGAGTCAACCCCGCTCAAGGGATCAACCTGGACATCCAATCTCCTACAGGAGGAAATCACATGGCTCGTGCAGTAGGCATTGACCTCGGCACCACGAACTCCGTCGTCGCCGTCCTCGAGGGCGGCGAGCCCACCGTCATCCCGAACGCCGAGGGCGCTCGCACCACGCCGTCGGTGGTGGCGTTCTCTCCCTCCGGCGAGGTCCTCGTCGGAGAGGTCGCGAAGCGCCAGGCCGTCACCAACGTCGACCGCACCATCCGCTCCGTCAAGCGTCACATGGGCACCGACTGGAAGGTCTCCATCGACGACAAGGAGTACCGCCCCCAGCAGATCTCCGCGTTCGTGTTGCAGAAGCTGAAGAGGGACGCCGAGGCCTATCTCGGTGAGTCCGTCACCAACGCCGTCATCACGGTGCCCGCGTACTTCTCCGACGCCGAGCGTCAGGCCACGAAGGAGGCCGGCGAGATCGCAGGCCTCACCGTCGACCGCATCATCAACGAGCCCACCGCGGCCGCTCTGGCCTACGGCCTCAACAAGGCCGAGGAGGAGCAGACCGTGCTGGTCTTCGACCTCGGCGGCGGTACCTTCGACGTCTCCCTGCTCGATATCGCAGACGGTGTGTTCGAGGTCAAGGCCACCAAGGGCGACAACCGCCTCGGCGGCGACGACTGGGATGCCGTCATCGTCGGCTGGCTCGTCACGCAGTTCAAGAACAAGAACGGCGTCGATCTGTCCAAGGACAAGATGGCCCGCCAGCGTCTCCAGGAGGCCGCCGAGCGCGCGAAGATCGAGCTGAGCTCGGCCTCCGAGACCGCGATCAACCTGCCCTACATCACCGCCTCGGCCGAGGGCCCGCTGCACCTCGACGAGAAGCTGACCCGCGCCGAGTTCCAGCGCATGACCCAGGACCTGCTCGACCGTTGCCGCGCGCCGTTCAACGCGGTGATCGCGGACGCCAAGACCTCGATCGACAAGATCGACTCCGTCCTGCTCGTCGGCGGCTCGACCCGGATGCCCGCCGTCGTCGACCTGGTCAAGGAGCTCACCGGCGGCAAGGAGCCCAACAAGGGCGTCAACCCCGATGAGGTCGTCGCGCTCGGCGCCTCGCTGCAGGCCGGCGTCCTGAAGGGCGAGGTCAAGGACGTGCTGCTGCTCGACGTGACCCCCCTGAGCCTCGGCATCGAGACCAAGGGTGGCGTCATGACGAAGATCATCGAGCGCAACACCACCATCCCGACCAAGCGCTCCGAGGTGTTCACCACCGCCGAGGACAACCAGCCCTCCGTGATGATCCAGGTCTACCAGGGCGAGCGTGAGTTCGCCCGCGACAACAAGTCGCTCGGCAACTTCGAGCTGACCGGCATCCTTCCGGCCCCCCGCTCCGTCCCGCAGGTCGAGGTCACCTTCGACATCGACGCCAACGGCATCGTGCACGTCGCGGCCAAGGACCTCGCCACCGGTAAGGAGCAGTCGATGACCGTCACCGGCGGTTCCGCCCTCGGCAAGGAGGACATCGACAAGATGATCAAGGACGCCGAGTCGCACGCCGAGGAGGACCGCAAGCGCCGCGAGGCCGTCGACATGCGCAACGAGGGCGACGCCCTGGTGTTCCGCACGGAGAAGCTGCTGGCCGAGAACGCCGAGGCCATCGGCGAGGACGTCAAGGCTCCCGTCGTCGAGGCAACCGAGAAACTCAAGGAGGCCCTGAAGGGCGAGGACAACGACGCGGTCAAGGCCGCGATCGACGACCTCAACACCAAGGCGGCCGCCATGGGCCAGGCCATCTACGCCGCCGCGCAGGCCAAGGCCCAGGAGTCGGCCCCGGCCGACGGTGAGTCCGCCGCGCCCGAGGGTGACGATGACGTCGTCGACGCTGAGATCGTCGACGAGGACAAGGACAACAAGTGACCGATCCGCAGTTCGACACGAACAGCGCGGCCACGGGCGAGAGCGCCGCTGAGGCGCTCTCGCCCGAGGGCCTCGGCCTCGACGCCGCCACCGACGCCGCGACCGCTGACGTCTCCGAGGAGACGACCGCTGACCGGGGCGCCGAGTTGGAGGCCCTCGTGTCCGAGCGCACCGCTGACCTGCAGCGCCTCCAGGCCGAGTACGCCAACTACAAGAAGCGCGTCGACCGCGACCGCGACCTGGCCCGCCAGTCCGGCGTCGAGTCTGTGCTGCGCGACTTCATGCCCGTGCTCGATTCCATCGAGCTGGCCCGCCAGCACGACGACCTGAGCGACGGGTTCACGATGGTGATCGGCGAGCTGGAGAAGGTCGCCGCGAAGAACGGCCTAGTCGCGTTCGGGGCCGTCGGCGACGCCTTTGACCCGGTTCGCCACGAGGCACTGATGCAGGTCCAGCTGGAGTCCCCCGTCGAGGTGGTCACCGTCTCGCAGGTCATGCAGCAGGGCTACGAGCTGAAGGGTCGTGTCATCCGACCCGCCCGCGTCGCGGTGGCGAACCCCTGAGCGTCCACGAGCAACGGAAGGAGATGAGCGGGAAGTGAGTCAGAAGGACTGGGTCGAGAAGGACTACTACAAGATTCTCGGCGTCTCCAAGAGCGCGTCGGCCGCCGACATCAAGAAGGCGTTCCGCAGGATCGCCCGTGACAACCACCCGGACCAGAACCCGGACGACAAGACCGCGGAGGCGCGCTTCAAGGAGGCCTCCGAGGCGAACGACGTCCTCGGCGACCCCGAGAAGCGCAAGGAGTACGACGAGACCCGCAGCCTGTTCGGCGGCGGATTCCGGTTCAACAAGCCGGGGCAGGCCGGAGGCCAGGCCCACGGTTTCGAGGACCTGTTCCGTGGTGCCGGCGGGGCGGGTGCGTCGGGCAACATCTCCGACCTGTTCGGTGGGCTGTTCAACCAGGGCCAGACGAGGCGCGCGACCCAGCGCGGGCCCCGTCGGGGCGCGGACATCGAGGGCGAGGCCAGCCTGACGTTCGAGCAGGCAGTCGAGGGAACCACGATCTCGCTGCGCACCACGTCGGACCAGCCGTGTTCCTCGTGCCGGGGAACCGGTGCGAAGGCCGGCACGCTGCCGCGCGTCTGCCCGACCTGTGAGGGGTCCGGCATGCAGTCGTCGCAGGCGGGCGGCGTCTTCCAGATGTCGCAGCCGTGTGTCGACTGCCTGGGGCGCGGCCTGATCGTCGACGACCCGTGCCCGGACTGCGGCGGCTCCGGCCGCGGCAAGTCCACCAAGACCATGCAGGTCCGGATCCCCGCTGGCGTCGACGACGGCCAGCGGATCCGTCTGAAGGGCAAGGGTGCGGCGGGCGAGAACGGCGGCGCGTCGGGCGACCTGTACGTCACGGTGCACGTCACGCCGCACCGGCTGTTCGGCCGCAGCGGCAGCAACCTGACGCTGGAGGTCCCCGTGACCTTCGCGGAGGCGTCGCTGGGCGCTGACATCGAGATCCCGACGCTGGGCGGGCCGCGCGTCCGGCTCCGCATCCCGGCGGGCACGCCCAACGGCCGCACCATGCGCGTCCGGGGCAAGGGCGCCTCCAAGCCCGACGGTCACCGCGGCGACCTGCTGGTCACCGTCAAGGTCGCCGTGCCGGACGAGTTGAGCGATGAGGCCAAGGCCGCATTGCAGGAGTACGCCTCCAAGGCGCACGAGCAGAACCCCCGCGTCGCGCTCTTCGGGGAGTGACGAGCGTGGAGTCTCTTCCTCAGCCGTTCGACCCGGACGCCGCCGTCTTCACGGTGTCGGTGGCCGCGTCGCTGGCTGACATGCACGCGCAGACCCTGCGCGGCTACGACCGGCTCGGCCTCGTGGTCCCCAAGCGGGCCCGGGGCCGTGGCCGGCGCTATTCCCTGCGCGACGTCGCCAAGCTGCGCCACGTGCAGCATCTGAGCCAGTCCGAGGGCATCAATCTGGAGGGGATCCGTCGGATTCTCGCGCTCGAGTCGGACGTCGACGCGCTGCGCGACCAGGTTGAGCGGCTCGGAGAGCTGGTGCGCCACCTGCAGAGCGACCGCGTCGCGCGGCGGGTGTTCACCGCCGAGTCGTCGGGCGCGGTGCACCACGGCCACTTCCAGCGGTCCGTCCCGTTGGCTGCTCTCCCCCCGTCGACGCGCCGCCCGGACCCGTCGACGACGACGACGCCGCCTGCACGCTGACTCCTTGCCCTGCCCCGTCGCAGACGCCAACGAAATGCGCAGACGCCAACGAAAAAACCCAGGCGCCAACGGTATGCACGGACGCCAACGATATTCGCGCGAATATCGTTGGCGTCCGTGCATACCGTTGGCGTTTGCAGGGGAGCCGACGGCGGGCGCTGGCGTTCGGACCGGTGAGAGGAGCGGCGCGTCAGGGGAGCGGTGCGGCGCGTCAGCAGGGGAGCGGCGCGGCGATGCCGAGCGCTGCGGCCTGGTGGAGGATCGCCTGGCGGACGAGTGACGCGACGGTGCCGTCGACGATTGCCTTCCAGTCCCAGCGGACGATCCAGTAGCCGGCCTGACGGATGGCCTCCTCGCGACGCTTCTCGCGCATGATGACGTCGGCGCTCGTCTCCCCGTGGCGAAGTAGCTCGTCGTACTTCCAGCGGCCGTCGACCTCGCCGACGAGCCGGACCCCTTCCCAGAGGAAGTCCGGCCTGGCGATGAGGATGCCGTTGCGATCGAACAGCTCCACCTGGAGGCGGGGGAGCGGGAGCCCCGCCCGGGCGATGGCGACCCGGCTGAGGGATTCGGCGGGGGACTCGCTCCGACTGTCGGCGAAGGCGACGGCCTGCCGCGACGGCGGCGCTCAGATCCCAGGGCGACAGGCCGCGGGCGAGCGCCGCGTCGCATGCCGCCACTCCCCACTCATAGGGGAGGACCTTCGCCAGGTCGACGGCGGTGCGGGCCAGGGTGGTGACCGCGATCCCGTCGACCATCGTGATCTCCTCGGGATACAGCGGGGTCTGGCGGACGCGCAGATCGTTTCCCGTGTCGCCGTGCCCCGACGAGAGCCGCGTCATCGTGACGCTGGAGAGCGAACCGGTTGGCAGCGGCAGGTCGTGCAGCACGGCCGCGGACTGGTGACTGACCACGTTCGAGCCGTCGACCAGCCCACCCGTGCCGCGGAGGAGAGCCCGGTGTCGTGCGCGCCCGTCGATCTCGCCCGGCGCCCAGTAGATGCCGTGCCGCAGCTTGCGGAGGCTGCCGCCTCGGACGCGCTGGTCAATGTCGCGGTGGCTGAGCCCGCCGTCGCGGAGTCGACGGTAGGAGAGCGGTTCGGGGGTGTCCATGCGGGACAGTGAAACCGTCGGACGGGTCGAGATGCGGGGCAGCGCATCAGCTGTGGATAACTCCGGTCTCTCCGGCGACCGTCTGTCGACGCGACCGCTTGGCCCCCTTCTCGCAGACGCCAACGATAATCACGCGAATATCGTTGGCGTCTGTGTATACGGTTGGCGTCGCGGAAATCTCGTTGGTGTCCTGAATGGAGGACGGGCGAAGCGTGACACCAGCGGGGCCACCCCGCAGCGTCGTAAGGGGCGCGTCGCGATTCCCGACGCCTAGGGGGAAGGCGCCGTCATGCACAGACGCATTGTGAGAGTCCTGATCTGCTCGTTCCTGCTGGTCGGCGGGCTGACCGTCGGATCCGCCGTCGCGTAGGACAAGCCGCCCGAGCAGCCAGTGCCGCCTCAGCTGTCCGCTCAGGCCTACGCACCGGCCACGTCCGCGGCCGTCTTCGTGCCCATCGCGACGTGCAGGATCGCCGACACCAGGGCTGGAACTGGCGTGTTCGCGAAGCCGTTGCCGGTCGACACGACGCGCAACCTCAAGGTTTCCGGGTCAGCGGGGTTCGCGGCGCAGGGCGGCAACCCGAGCGGGTGCGGGGTTCCAGCGTCGGCGACGGCGGTCGCGGCGTCGATCGTGGCTGTCAGCCCGTCGGGGTCCGGCGCGATCCGCGCATGGGCATCCGGTGGGTCGGTTCCGTCGGGCACTGCGCTGCGGTTCAACAAGGCCACCGTCTCCCATGGACAGAGCATCGCGGTGCGCCCAGGCGGCGGGAACATGCTGAGTATCAGGGGATCGGGGGCGAAGACTGACGTCGCGATCGACATCAACGGATACTACGCACCACAGCTCCATGCCTTGATCGGCCCCAGTGGCTCTGTCTACTCCGGCTCTTCGCGGATCCTGTCCGCAACCATTATCAGTACGGGGCAGTACACCGTGACCTTCGATCAGGACGTCAGCTTCTATACGCCCACCGTCGGCGTGTTCGGAGGCGTCGGAATCTTCGCCAGTGCCGCTACCGAGTACGGCAAGGTAAGGGTGTTCACGTGGTACGTGGACTCGATCACGCATGAGTCCGAGCTGTACAACGCCTACTTCTATATCTCGGTGGTGTGCTGAAGCTCTGGAGGCGTCTCCATCCGTAGACGCCAACGAAATCAACCAACGCCAACGATATTCGCGTGAATATCGTTGGCGTCGGTGTATACCGTTGGCGTCTGGGCAATACCGTTGGCGTCCGCGAGTGGGTGCTCTCGCTGGAGGTGGGACGAAGTCTCAGCGGCCGGGGCCGAGGGCGCGACGCACGGCGGCGACGACGGCGTCGTCGCCGAGGCCGAGGGCGTGCAGGGAGGCGACGAAGGCATCAGTGAGTTCGGCGGCGCGGGTGACCGTCGCCTGGTCTGGGGCCGCGATGTCCGACACGACGGTGCCCGCGCGGCCCCGCGTCACGACGAACCCCTCCGCCTCCAGCTCCTTGTAGGTCCGCGCGACGGTGTTGGCCGCCAGTCCGAGGTCCTCCGCCAGGCGACGCACCGGTGGCAACCTCGTTCCGGCGGGAAGCGCCCTGGTCGTGATCTGCTCGATCAGCTGGCGCCGCAGTTGCTCGAACGGTGGGATGTCCGAGTCGTGGGTGACCTCAAGTTCCATCGTCGCTCCTTCGTCGGCGGACAGTCGTTCGGGGCATTGTCTCGCGGATGAGCAATCGACGGGGTCAGGGAACCGGGTCGCCGCGCTTGTGCATCGGAGCGAAAGGTGACCCTTCGCTGCGCTCAGGGCCCTTCGACAGGCTCAGGGAGCCGGTGGTGCGGGCCCTTCGGCAGGCTCAGGGAGCCGGTGGTGCGGGCCCTTCGGCAGGCTCAGGGAGCCGGTGGTGCGGGCCCTTCGGCAGGCTCAGGGAGCCGGTGGTGCGGGCCCTTCGGCAGGCTCAGGGAGCCGGTGGTGCGGGCCCTTCGACAGGCTCAGGGAGCCGGTGGTGCGACAGGCTCGGGGAGCCGGTGGTGCGGGCCCTTCGACAGGCTCAGGGAGCCGGGTGGCTCAGGCAGAAGGGCGAGCGCACCGGCAGGAGTGGTAGGGGTGAGGCCGGGCTGATTGTCGGCCTCGCTAGGATCGAGTCGATCCCTCACGAAGGAGCACCCCGTGGCAGAGAAGCGCACCGGAACGAAACTGTCAGTCGTCGGCGCGGGAGCAGTTGGCACGTCGTTGGCGTACGCCGCCCTGATCAAGGGCGTGGCATCCGAGGTCGTGCTGCAGGACATCAACGCCAAGAAGGTGCATGCCGAGGTGCTCGACCTCGCGCACGGCAGCCAGTTCATCCCTTCGGCCAGGATCGACGGCTCCGACGACGTCGCCGTTACGCAGGGCTCCGACATCGTCGTCATCTCGGCCGGCGCGAAGCAACAGCCCGGTGAGACCCGGATGGACCTGGCCAACAAGACCGTCGGGCTCATGAAGAAGATCATCCCGCCACTGGTCGAGCAGTCGCCCGACGCCATCTTCCTGATGGTCACCAACCCCGTCGACGTGACGACGCTGGCCGCTCTGAAGATCTCCGGCCTGCCCGAGAACCAGGTCTTCGGCTCCGGCACCGTGCTGGACTCGTCGCGCCTGAGGTGGCTCGTCGCCAACGAGGTCCAGCTCGCCATGGGCAACGTCCACACGCTGGTCTGCGGCGAACATGGGGACACCGAGATCCCGCTCTGGAGCAGCGCCTCCATCGGAGGCATCCCGATCGACGACTGGGAGCGTCAGACAGGCCAGCTCGGGAAGGCCGTCCGCGACGACATCGCCCACCGCGTCGTGCACGCCGCCTACGAGGTCATCGAGGGCAAGGGTGCCACCAACTACGCCATCGGCCTGTCGGGCACCCGCATCATCGAGGCCATCCTCCGCAACGAGCACCGCGTCCTGCCCGTCTCCGGCATGCTCGACAACTGGCACGGCATCTCCGGGGTGTGCATGTCTGTGCCGCGCGTCGTCGAGCGCCGCGGCGTGGGCGACGCGCTCGAACTGCCGCTCTCCGACGAGGAGTACAAGGGCCTCAAGGCCAGCGCCGACCACATCCGCGAGGTCGCGGGCAGCCTCGGCTTCTGAGCCCTGCGCGAAGTCACGCCCATCCACGTCCAGCGTGGGTGGGTGTGTCTCGTGTTGGAGGACGACCGCGAGGCTCATCCGATCGGCGGGTCGGGTTCTGCGGGCGGTCGGGCAGAGCCTGAATGCCGTGTCGGAGAGTGGTCGCGGAGGCGTGCCGGGAGAAATCGGGCAGCGCCACCGGCGGGCGTGTCGCGACGGCACGGAGGCTGGCGGGGCGAGCTTGCGGAGGTGCCTTGAGCGGAGCGAGAGGGAGACCCTTCGACAGGCTCAGGGCCCTTCGACAGGCTCAGGGAACCGTGGGGCGGCGGCTGGGGTTCCGGCTCAGGACCCTTCGACAGGCTCAGGGCCCTTCGACAGGCTCAGGGAACCGTGGGGCGGCGGCGCGGGATCCCGCTCAGTGGGTCGCGTCGTAGCTTTCGCGGGAGGCGGTGACCTCGTCCATGTTCGCCTCAACGAGCGTGATGAGCGCCTCGAGGCGGTCGGCGACCTCGACGCCAAGGGGCGTCAGTGCGTAGGTGACCTTCGGCGGGATGGCGCTCAGGACGGTCCGCTCGACCATGCCGTCGCGTTCCAGGTCGCCCAGGGTCTGCGACAGCATCCGGTCGCTGATGCCCTCGATGCGACGGCGGATCTCGCTGAACCGCTGGGTCCCGTGGGCCAGCGCGGCCATCGTCAGCGCTCCCCAGCGCCCGGTCAGGTGCTGCAGAGTGGGACGCGACGGGCAGGCTGCGCTCATGACATCCGGTGCCTGCTGCGTGTCGACCATGCCACGATTCTACGCTGCCCGCATCCGATCGCCAAGTGCTAACCGATGACCTTGCGCTATGGAAAAGTAAGTGCTTAACTGGGTCTCGTCACCACTTCAGAAGGAGTCTCCCCATGCGCATCGCAGTCACCGGAGCAGCGGGCCACCTCGGCCGCCTCGTCATCGCCGCCCTCGAGTCCAGGGGCGTCGCCACCGCCGACATCGTCGCCATCGTCCGGAACGAGGCCAAGGCCGCCGACCTCGCCGAGCGCGGCGTTCAGGTCGCCGTCGCCGCCTACGAGGACGAGGCCGCGCTGACCACCGCGCTGGCCGGCGTCGACCGCCTCGTGCTGGTCTCCGGTTCGGAGGTCGGCAAGCGTCTCGCGCAGCACACCTCGATCATCACTGCCGCCAAGGCCGCGGGCGTCGCGCTGATCGCCTACACCTCCCTGCTCAACGCCGACACCTCGACGCTCGACCTTGCCGAGGAGCACCGCGCCACCGAGGCGCTGCTCGCCGAGAGCGGCATCCCCACCGTCCTGCTGCGCAACGGCTGGTACATCGAGAACTTCGCGTCCGCCGTCGAGACCGCGCGCGCCACGGGCCACACCTTCGGCGCGGCCGGCGAGGGCCGGGTCTCCGCGGCTGCCCGCAGGGACTACGCGGAGGCCGCCGCGGTCGTCGTCACCAGCGAGGGCCACGCCGGCAAGGTCTACGAGCTCGCCGGACGCCCCGCGTTCACCTACGCCCAGCTCGCCGCCGTCATCGGCGGCATCCTCGGCACCGAGGTGACCTACGTCGACCAGAGCGCCGGCGAGTATGCCTCCACTCTCAAGGGGGCGGGCCTCCCCGCGCCCATCGCGGCCATGTTCGCCGGCTGGGACGTCGCGACCGCGGCGGGCGCCCTGTACAGCGACAGCGACGACCTGCAGCGCCTGATCGGCCGCGAGTCGACGCCGGCCGCCGAGGTCCTCTCAGCCTGAGCTGACACGGACAACCGGCCCGGGGGAGTGCTTCCCCCGGGCCGGTTGCATGAGCGCGTCCTCAGCCCAGCGCCCCCCAGGTCGCGGGGCCGACGACGCCGTCTGCGGTGAGCGACGCGCTGCGCTGGAACGAGCGCACCGCCGACTCGGTGGCCGGCCCGAAGCTGCCGTCCGTGCTCAGGTAGTACCCGAACTGGTTCAGCCGCTTCTGCAGGTACACCACGTCGGGGCCGGTGGCGCCGCGCCGGACGGTCGCACGGACGGTCGTCGTACCGCCCGTGGTTCCTCCGGTGGTACCGGTGCCCCAGCCGCCTCCGGTGGTTCCGCCGGTGGTGCCGCCCGTAGTTCCTCCGGTCGTCCCAGTCGTGCCACCTGTGGTGCCGGTTCCCCAGCCGCCTCCGGTGGTTCCTCCTGTGGTCCCTCCCGTCGCGCCGCCGGTGGTTCCTCCGGTCATCCCGCCGGTGCCTCCCGTGCCCTCGAGCGCCGCCCAGGTGGCGGGCCCGACGACGCCGTCGGCGGTCAGCGAGTTCCGGGTCTGGAAGCTGCGCACGGCCGACGCGGTGGCCGGGCCGAAGTTGCCGTCGACGCTCAGCCACGCGCCCTGGTCGACGAGCTTCTGCTGCAGGTAGCGCACGTCGTCGCCGCGGTCGCCCTGGCGGAGCGTCGGGCGACTCGTCGCGGCACCGCCCGACGGTGTGGGCGTCACGGGGGCCGATCCCGGGTCCGGCGCGTCGACCGTGAACGGCCGCTGCGACGCGAACCCCGACGACGGCCCGATCGTGAAGAAGTTCGGCGTCTGGTCGGGCGGCATCTGCGCGACGATCGCGCGGTGGAAGGCGCGGTAGTCACCCTGGAATGAGCCGGAGTTCCACACGTTCAGCAGCACCTCGGTGAACAGACCGTTGGCGTCGCCGTCGCTGGACAGCTGATTGTCCTGGCAGCCGGAGATGAGGATCAGCTCGGCGCAGATGTCGGCCGCGCGGGTCTGCCCGGCGAGCGCCTGCACCGACGAGTAGACGGCCTCGCGACGCTGGGAGTCGGCGAGCGCCGTGCTGAGCGGCAGGTACTTCGGCACCAGCTTCGGGGTCTTGACCTCGCCCTCCCAGAACTCGTGGCCGAGCGGGTTGCGGGTCAGCGCCTCGCGCGTCGCAATGGCCAGCACGGTCTTGGCGACGGTGCCGGAGTGGCAGGAGTCGGACAGCACCAGCACGCGGACCCCGGCCTGGAACTGGGCGTACATCCGGTTGAGTTCGTCGTCGAGCACCTGGCGGTCGTAGCAGCACCACGTCTCGTCGAGGCCGTCATCCTCGTCGCCGGTGGAGTCGTAGATCTGGCCGCCGTGCCCGGAGAAGCTGATGAAGATCGCGTCGCCGGGCTGGGCGACCTGCGTCAGCTGCTGCAGCGCCGCGAGCAGCGCCGACGAGGTGGCCTCCTCGTCGAGCATGACCCGCGGCATGAATCCCGCGGCCTCGGCGATGGCCCGCATGTCGTTGGCGTCGTTGACGCAGCCCGCGAGGACCGCCGGCGCCGGGATATAGCAGGAGGGGTCGAGCCGGTTGAGGCCCAGGTGGAGTGAGTAGCCGGACATGTCAGGGTCCTTTCCGTGTAGTCAGGCGGGGGTGGGTGTGTCGATGGGGATCAGGACGCCGCGCGACCGGACGGGCCAGTCGACGGCGGGGGCGGCGGTGCGCGTGCCGTCGGCGGCGACGGCGGTGGCGGTGAACCGGAGCGTGGGGTCCTCGGCGTAGTGGGTCAGCGGCATCAGGAACCGCCGCTCGCCCTGGCGCACGGACCGTGTCAGGGTCAGCGGCGCCGGGACGTCGCCGAGCAGGGTGCATGAGATCTCGATCCCCGCCACCTGCGTGAGGTCGCCGGTGGCGACGAAGGTGACTGCGAGTTCGAGGTCGTCGATGTAGCTGCGGGACTCGTCGAGGGTTTCGCTCCCGGCCTCGACCTCGTGGTCGACGGCCAGCTCGCCGACGGTGCCCGCAGGGAGGGCGACCGTCGCGGATCCGTGCGCCTCCAGCACCAAGCCGGGCGACGCGACGACGGTCCCGTCGGCAGTCAGCCTCCGCACCGCGACGCGGGAGTCGAGCAGATTAGTCAGCCTCGCCTCGTCGACGGTGCGGGTGACAGCGACTGGGCCCTCCGCCGGCCCGACGACGGTGCCGAGGTCGAGGCGCAGCGTGGCCACCGCGACGTCGCCGCCGGGCAGCTGCCACCGTGCCGAGCCGAGGAACCCGCCGCGCTGCAGCATGGCCCGCAGCGTCAGCAGGCCGGGGATGTCGGTGCTCATCACGAGCGTGAATCCGTCGTCGACGGCGACGCAGTCGAGGTCGTCGGCGCCGGGGATCGCCCAGCTGACGGTGGGCGTGAGAGCAGCCTGCCACGGGGTCTGCAGCACCACGTCGCGCCCGGCCTTCGCCCGCAGCTCCGCCCCGAGCATCGCCCACCGGGCGGGGGTCAGGTCGGCCTGCAGCGCGGCGGCCAGCACGCAGCGGATGCCCGACGGGTCGTCGACGTCGATGGTGGACGTCAGCAGCAGCGTCGGCCGGAGCGCCCGGTCCAGGTCGTCGGCGGGATGCCTGCCGACGGCGTATGCGGCGGGCACCACGAGGTAGCGGCCGGGCTGGGTCAGCGACCGGAACACCGTCGCGCCGGCGGTGGCGACGGGTTCGGGCTGCCACACGCGGTGGTCGGCCTGCCCGAGCCGCAGGGTGTCCTGGCAGCCGATGGCCTCCCAGCCGGCCGCCCCCTGCTGCCGGTACAGCTGGCCGTGGTCGGCGCACGGCAGCACCGTCGGCATGCTCGCCGCGGTGGTCGCGGTGACCTGGCGCCACTGCGTGACGCCGAGTGGCTGGGCCTGAAGGACCGGCGGGTGCAGCTGGATGCGGGCCTTCGCCATGCCGAGCACCTGCGTCGGCGCGACCGCACGGGTGGCGTCGTCGCCGCGGCGCAGGGCCAGCAGCTTGTTCCCGGCGATCAGCGCGGGGTCGATCTGGAACCGCCGCGACTCGCGCCAGCCGGAGTGCGTGAGCCCGACCTCCAGCGCAGGCGCCTGCGCCTGGTAGCCCGGATATGACAAGACGCCGTACGCGAGCCTCGCCCACCGGTCCTGCAGCACGAACATCGCGGTCAGCGTGGAGCCGTCCTCGCCGAGGACCCCGTCGAGGACGGTGCCCGTGGCGGGGATGACCTCGGAGGCCGCGCGACCCTGCGCGTCCCGGAACGGGATCCGCAGTCCGACGGTGGGCGTGCAGGGCAGCGGCTTCAGGGCCGGCCGACCCGCTGCCTCCCAGGCGGCGGTGGTCGCCGCGGACGGCCCGGCCGCCAGCGTGACGGTGACGGTCGCCTCGAGGCCGGGAGACCCGTCGTCCTGGTGCCCGACGGTAACGAGGTCGTAGCGGAACGGCGACGTGTCGGGGTCCTGACCAGGCGGGGGGACGACGAGCGTGAGTTCCGGCAGGTACCAGCGGCTGGTGCCATCGCGGTCGCCCAGCAGCGGGGAGCCGTCGAGGATCGGGCCGCCGACCACCGGGGCCAGCGGCACCAGCAGCAGCGACTCCGATGCGACGAGCGTGGTCAGCACCGCCGGATGCGGCCTGACGAGCGACGCGACGGGGCGCAACGCCCCGTCGCGGAGCATGAGCGTTCCGCCGGTGGTCGCGAGGTCGCGGGTGCGGCCTGCGACCACCGGCGGGACGTCGGTGACCATGCCACCGTCGGCGGTGACGAGCCGCACGTGCGCCGAGACGTCGTCGACGCCCCCGGCGAGCACCTCGGCCAGCGGCAGCTCCCACTCGCGGGTCAGGCCGTCGACCCGGCGCGCCGCGACGCGCAGGAGCGGTCCCGTCCCCGAGCCGGCCAGCGCCGCGACGAGGTCCCCGGCCGCCGGCCCCGTCAGCGACGCTGCGAGCGCGGCGGTGCCGAAGGGCCCGTCCGTGACCGCCTCGGCGTCACCGACGCGGAACGAGGTCCGCGCCAGTCGGTCGAGCGTGCAGTGCAGCTCCACGGCCAGGGTCGCGCTGAGGATCAGCGAGCCGATCCGCTCGTGCGGGGCCGGGGTGCGGGAGAGCAGGACGACCAGCGAGAAGGCCGCCCTGCGCACTGTGACGATGGACATGGTCGGCACCTCACAGCGGGTAGCTGAGGAAGGTGGCGCGGGCAGCGTCCCGGGTGGCGTGCGTCTCCGTCGCGTCAGCGGCGGGCAGCTCCCGGCTGCCGGCGGGAGCCGCGAGCTCGCGCAGCGCGCGGACCCGGTCCTCCAGGAGCCCGCGCGTCGTGACGCCCTCGCCGTCGGGCGGGGGAACGTCGACGATCAGCGGGCCGTTGCCGTTGGCCGTGACCCACGGGCCGGTCCAGGACTGGCCCTTGCGGAACAGCGTGCCCTTGACGGTCGCCGTCACCTGGTAGCGGTAGTACGGCAGGAGCTCCGGGTCGCCGGAGAACACCGTCCACGTCCGGTCCCTGTCGACGTCGGAGAAGCCCCAGCGGAACCGCACGGGCGCCAGGCCGATCGGCTCGTAGGTCTTGTCCGTAGCCTCGACGACGACCTCCACCGTCTGCGACGCATCCTCCAGCATCACGCCCAGCCCGATGGGGCCCACCGCGATGCGGCCTGCGCTGTCGGCGCGGACCTCGAGGGTCGTGTCGTTCAGCAGGGTGCCGTTCGGCTCGGGGTCGAGGTCGATGACGTTGCGCTCGATCTGGATCCGGTTGTACGGGTCGAGGATCTCGCTCGGGGGCTCGGCGAGGTGCACCTTCCGCTTCACGAACGTCTTGTCGGGCGTCCAGTCGTCCGGGGCCCCGGTGACGTCGGCGGCGAGCTTCTGTGCCGTCTGGTACTTCCACGTCGGGTCGTTGCCGTCGCTGCCGGCGAAGCTGTGGCCCTCCCAGTTGATCTCTCCGGTCGTGCTCGGGTAGCCGACCTGCACAGACAGGAACTGCACGGTGTTGTCGGTCCAGCTGGCGACGGGGCGCACCACGCGGGCGAGCCGGCGCGGCCAGTCGTCGAGGTAGACGGTCAGGAAGTACTTGCGCTCGGCGTCGGGGTCCGCGGCGATCTCGTCGCACAGCCCGGCGAGCGAGCTGGAGATCGTGTGGTCCTGCAGGTAGGCGAACTGCTTGGTCTCCTCGTAGTGCAGGTCCATGTAGTTCTCGTCGCGGCGCATCTTGAGCGACAGCCCGACGCCCCACGGGGAAAGGAACGTGCTGCCGGAGTCGGCCTTCGCTGCCTCGACCGTCGGCGCGGGCGGGTCGAAGATCGCCTTCTGGGCCATCTCCATGAACTTGTTGAAGACCAGGTCGGAGCGCTCCTCCATGCGCTTGGAGATCTCGTCGGCGCCGGGCAGCGTGGTGTCGACTTTGATGTCGACGGTGATCGTGCCGGACTTGCGCATCTTGTTGAACTCGGCCTGCGCGTCGACCTTCGCCCACAGGTAGCGGCCCGACGCGGCGGCGGAGAAGTGCTGGAACACCGACTCCCAGTTACCGTCGATCTTGATGGTGCACACCGGCGACCAGACCTTCAGCTTGTAGTTCTGGATGACGATCAGCGGGCTCGAGGTGCCGTGGAAGGCGGCCCACGCGATGGACGTCGGGTACTTGCCGAGCAGGCCGGAGAAGGCATGCGCCCCCGTCGGGTCGATCGAGCCGGCGCCCTGGCCCTGCATGACGCAGTACCAGGGGTCGAGGTTGTTGTCGGTCGCGCCAGGCTCCGGGTCGCGGGTCATGGCGCGCGCCGCGGGCATGCCGACGGTGCGGAACCCGCTGCCGACGGCCCGGTTCCCGCCCTGGTCCAGCACGGGGAAGCCGGCCTCGGTCGGCGCCATGTTGGACACGCTGGTGGTCGACTGCGTGATGATCGCCGGCCTGAACGTCGGCGCCTTCTTCGCGCGCTTGATGCCCCAGAAGGCATCCTCCGAGTCGGTGAACTGCGCCGCGATGGCTGCCTCGGCCTGCTTGCGGGTCTCCTCGGGCAGCGCCCCGGTGACCGTGAACGTCAGCATGCCGCCGGCGACGTCGCCGCCGCCCCCGATCACGCCCTCGCCGCCCGTGCCGGAGAACCGGACGAGGTTGAACAGGTAGTCCCCGTCGTCGGGGCCGTTCTTGCGCGCCATGCGCACCTGGTTGGGGATGTAGTAGAAGACCGGTGCCTCGCCAGCGGCGATGAGCTCGCGGTTGTTGACGTCCGGAAGATAGAGGACGTCGTAGCCGCCGTGGGTGATCGGCTGTGATCCCCCGGCGTACGTCGGACCCATTGCCTGGACCATGATGCTGCCTCCTTGACTGTGGGGCGCGGCGCGGGCGCGTCGCGACACCCCTCAGGAGACGGCTGCGGCCCGGTTGATACTCCAGGTTGCGCGCCAGGGTGCGCCGAAGCAGGTGTAGGCGCCGGCGGCCGGGGTTCCGACGGTGGCTGCGGCGAGCGCGGCCGCCGCGTCGAGCCCGCGGGCCAGGCCGTCGTGGTAGCGGGCCATCGTGGCGGCGGCCGTGGCGTCGGCGATGGGGGAGACGGGGGCGACGACGCACGCGACGCCGCGCGCCAGCAGCGTCGCGGTCAGCCCGAGGGGCTGCTCGCCGGGCCGGTGCGTCGTGCGACCGACCTCGCAGGCGCTGAGCACGATGTGGCTGGCCCGGAGCCGGACGCGTTCCAGCTCGTGCGCCACGACGGTGCCCTCCGTGAGCCGGAGGCTGGAGAACAGCGGCGAGTCGGGGCGGTGCAGGCCGTGGGCCGCGACGTGCACCAGGTCCGCCCTGGCGAGGGCCTCGTCGACCCGGGAGGCCCTCTCCGCGCCCCAGGTGACCTCGACGGCGGCCACCTCGGCGTCGGCGAGCGGCAGGTCGGGCCCGCTCAGCGCCGTGACGACGGGGTCGGCGACCTGACGACCGCAGGTCGCCCAGCTGGACGCCGTCGGGGCGACGGTGACGCTCCGGCCTGCCAGGTCGGGCAGCGCGAGCCAGGGGACACCCGCCAGCTCGCGGGACGGGACAACAACTAGCGGGGAGGCCCCGGACAGCGGCCGGGCGACCACCTCCGACAGCGCCCCCAGCCGCGCAGCCAGGGAGGCGTCGACGGTGGCGGCGAGGGGGTGCGCCGAGCCGACGCGGGCCCGGGCTGTGAGGTCCGTGAGCGCCGCGCCGGCCAGCGCCGTGATCTCCGTGCGGCCGCCCAGCCGCACGAGCCGCTCGGGTCCCTGCCCGAGGACGGCCACCCACAGCTCGTCGGCCATCGGGACCGCCACGGCAAGCGTGACGCCGTTCTCGCGCACGGCTCGTCGCAGCCTGGCGATCGGCAGCGTGAGGACCGCGGCCGGCACGTCGGTGGCGAGCCACGTGACGGACTGGAGCTCCCGTTCCGCATCGACGACGGCCCGTTCACAGGCTGCCGACGACGGGTCGGCGTTCGCGGCGGCCCGCACGCGACGCAGCTCGGCGGCGGCCTCGGCGACGCGCGGGTCCTCGTCGGGTTCCATCCTCGGGGTGGGTCGCAGCGCCGCGCGCCACCGCTCGGTCGCGTCGATCAGTGTGGCGACGCGGCGGCCGGGGGCGGCCCGCGCGGCCAGGGCGATGTCGAGGTCGGCAGCCTGGACTCCGTGCAGCGCGACGGCCGCGCGCAGGTCGAGGCTGGAGGTGCCGAGTTGGGCCCGCAGCAGCGTCGAGTACGCCGACCGGAGCTGGCGGCGTGCCCGCGGCAGGTCACCCTGGCGGTCGGACTCGCGGGCCAGGGCGACGAGCCCGGCGAGGCGCCGCGACACGACGGGGGAGCGGGCGAGCGTGCGGGTGGCCTCGGCGAGGCTCTCGTGGGTGGGGTCGCCCGACGGGGTCAGCGAGAGGAGGACGGCGGCGGCCTGCGGGGCGACCCAGCGGTCTCTCGCCCGCCGTGCCTTCACGAGCAGGGCCCCCGCGGCATCGTGCTGAGGCTCCGCCTGCAGCGCCACGAGGAGGCAGCGCCTGGCCCAGGCGGGCTCGCCGCGCCGCGCGAAACCGTCGGCGGCCCGCCTGGCGAGCCGGGCTGCCTCGGTCGGGCGTCCGAGGAGCAGCAGCGCGCGGGCCAGCTCGAGGTCGCGTTCGCCGCCCAGCTGGGGGTCGGCGGGGGCCATGTCGGCTAGCAGGGACCTGGCCTCGTCGACGAGCCCGGCCTCGAGCAGCACGCGGGCGCGGTCGAGGCGCGCCGTGTTGCGGTCGAGATCGACGTCGATCGCGTCGGCCTCCCGCATGGCGGCCAGCGCCTCGGGCAACTGGCCGCGCACGAACAGCACCCAGCCGAGGTTGTGGCGGGCCATGAACAGCAGCGGCATCGCGCCCAGCTCCCCGGCCAGTTCGGCGCAGGCGCGCAGATCCGTCACCGCCGCGTCGAGGCGCCTGAGCTCGGATGCGAGCGTGCCGCGGTTCAGGAACAGCCGGACGCGGTCGGGCGGGGGGAGCGAGTCGGGGTCGACCCGGTCGAGCGCGGCGAGCGCGGCGTCGAGCTCGCCCGAGCGCGCCAGCACGATGCCCTCCTGCACCCCGGCCGCCGCCGCCACGTGTGGCAGCAGCGCTGCGTCGGCGGCGACGGCGCGGACCTCGGCGAGCGCCGCCGCCGGCCCGGACCTCTCGAACGTCACCCAGCTCGACGAGAGCCGCACCCGCAACCGCGTCTCCGCGTCGGACGGGCCGCAGACGGCGAGCGCACGACGCAGCAGCAGGTCGGCCGCGTCGGTCCGCTGCTCAGCCAGCGCGGCGCGGGCCTGTTCGTACAGCTCGGTGGGTGAGGTCAAGACGCTCCCGGGATCTCGATGAACGGGGTGGCCACCGCCCGGTCGCCCTCGCGGACGGGGTGGATGACGAATCGGACACTGCCGGGCTGCACCGCGGGCCACTCGAGCCGCCCCGTCGCGTCGGAGGTGGACGTGTGCACGGCGGTGGAGGTGTGCAGGTCGACGCGGACGCCGCCGCCGGTGATCCATCCGGCGACCCGCACGCCGTCGTCGGACGGGGCCCACGTCACCATCAGGCTGATGGTCGACGCGGTGAACGTGACGGTGTCGACCTCAGCCCTGGCCGGCTGCAGGGCATCGCTGGTCAGGACGGCCAACTCGGCGTTCATCAGCTCCAGCGACACGGCGAGGGCTATGCGGTCCAGCATCCCGGGGGGCATCGGGTCGGCCTGTTCCTGAGCGTCGGCGAGCGCCGCAAGCAGGGCGAGGTCGTCGTCGGTCAGCGGGGCATCGGCGTCGTGGGAGTTCATGACCGGCTCCATCCTGGGTCGCGGGACAGCGCGGCGCGCAGCGCGGCGAGGCAGCGGCCGCGCGTCGGGCCGATGGACCCCACCGGCATGCCGAGCGCCTTCGAGATGGCCGCGTAGTCGGGCGTCGCGGCGTACGCGACGACGCGCAGCAGCGCCTGGCAGCGTGGATTGAGCGTCGCAACGTGGCGCCACAGGCGCGCGTTTGCGTCGGCGTCGAGGACGCTGTCCTCCGGGCCGGAGGTCTCGTCCACAGGCTCGACGTCGAGGGGCTGGGTCGGTCGGCCGCCGGCGACGCGCCAGGACTCGCGTCGGACGCTGGTCAGCAGCCACGCGAACACGGCCTGTGGGTCACGGACACCGTCGGCGTGCCGGACCAGGGACACCCAGGCGCCCTGCACGACGTCCTCGGCCTGCTCGCGCGTCAGTCCGCACGACCTGACGGCGGCCCAGAGCGGCGGGGTGAGCAGCCGGACGAGGTCGGCCATGCGCGCGGTGTCGCCCGCGAGGTAGTCACGGAAGGCGGCGCCCGCCTCGTCGGCGAGCGAGCCGGTGCGACCGGGCGTGGTCATGGCAGCCACCCCAGCTCTGCGGTGATGGCTGCCCAGCCGCGGCGGACGCAGGCGCCGACATCGGGTTCGGGCAGAGTGCGGTCGGCGGCCAGCCGCGCGGCCAGCTGCCCTGCGAGCACCGGCGCCGCGAAAGACGTCCCCGACCAGGTGGCGAACCCGCCGACGAAGGAGTCCGGGTCGATGGTGGCGCGCCGCTGGCCCGCGTGCTGCAGCCGGGCGGCCGGCTCAAGCTCCCCGTCGAGGTCGACGGGCAGCGTGCTGACCAGGCCCGCGCCCGGGCGGTGGCACGAGACCCAGTCGCCTGCGTTGGAGAAGTACGCGTCGGTGCCGTCGGGGTTCAGCGCGCCGACGCTGGCGAGCGGCACCGCCGCCGCGTCGAACGGGGCCGCGCCCGCGAAGGCCGCCGGATAGAGGGGGTCGGTCGTCGACTGGTTGCCCGCGGAGGCGACGACGGCGACGCCGGCGGAGCCCAGGTCGTCGAGCACGACCCGGAGCGGGGCGTCCTCCAGCGAGTCTTCGGGGTCCTCGTGGTAGTAGCCCAGCGCCAGGCAGATGACGTCGATGAGATCGCCCGTGTGCTCGTCGGCCTGCGCCTGTACCTGGCGGACGAGCAGCAAAGCGAGGACCTGGATGAGTGCCCCCTCCGGCACACCGCCGGCCTCGTCGACGATCGGCACCACCTGCAGGCGGGCCTCGGGGCACGTCTGGCGGATCAGGCCTGCCATGAACATCGCGTGGCCGGAGAACGGCAGGAGGGAGCCGTCGAGCGGGTTCCGTGGCTCCGGCGGATCGGCAACTGGGACGTCGCCGCCCAGCCCGAGCCGCAGCCCGGCCGCGTGCACCTCGTCGGTCGCGCGGGCGGTGTCCGCGAACCACGGGTGAGCGCCGAGCGCCGTGTCACACACCACGACCAGCGGTGAGCGACGGAGCCGGCGAGCCCGCAGCGCCGGGTCGGCCGCGACGACCGCCACGGGGCTGCGTCCGCCGGTGCCCGGCCGCTGGTACTGCGCCGACGGCGGCTCGCCGGCGGGCATGGAGACGTAGTACGGCATGGACACGTAATAGGGCATCGAGACGTAGTACGGCATCGACACGTAGTAGGGGCCGAGGGTGAGCAGGTGGTCCAGCGAGAGACCGCGGGCGGTCTTCGGGTCCGCCCGGCGGGCCGCCAGTAGGAGCGGCCATGCGTCGACGGGCGGGCCCTCCCGGCGCACCAGCCGGAAGCTGGTCACCCAGCACCGGTCGAGGAGCTCGACGAGCCGGCCGTCGAGGCCGCTCAGCACCTTCTCCAGGACTTCTGACTCCCGGGCTGCGACGACCTCGACCCCCGCCTCCTCCGCGACCTTGCGGAGCAGTTCCAGCGGGGCGTCCTGGGCGTGGCCGGGGAGCCCCCGCACCAGGACCCGGTCGCCCAGGTAGGTGGTGGTGTGCGGCGCGGAGCCGGAGGGCAGCGGCTCGCTGAGCGGGTCGAGCACCCGTAGGGCTGCCTGGGACATGCTGCCTCCGATCATGGCTGGATACACCTGCCAGGAGGGCAGGGGATCGCGCCTGATACCGGGATTCTGCTCCCGTGGGAGGTCAGGGATGCCGCTCGTGTCGGTCGACCGCGGTACTTAGGTGCACCCCCGTGATCCGGTCGGAGAGGCGACGTATCCTCGCCGCTACGTGGGCTCTGCCGCGGTGGCAGCCGACCAGTTTCGAAGGAGAGACTCATGGTCTACCGCATGATCTTCAACCAGAACGCATACTTCGGGCGCGGGTCCATCAACGAGATTCCGGCCGTTGCGGCGGCGCGCGGGTTCACCAAGGCGTTCATCGTCACCGACCCGGTCCTGGCCGACCCTGCGGTCGGCACGGCAGCGAAGGTGACCGCCATCCTCGACGAGGCGGGCATCGCCTACGAGATCTTCACCAACGTGCAGCCGAACCCGCCGGTCGAGTGCATCACCGACGGCGTCGAGAAGTTCGCCGCGTCGGGCGCCGACTTCCTGATCGGCCTCGGTGGAGGGTCGCCTCAGGACACGTGCAAGGGCATCGGCATCATCAGCGCGAACCCGGAATTCGCCGACGTGCTGAGCCTCGAGGGGGTCGCGGCAACCCGCAACCCGTCCGTCCCCATCTTTGGAGTTCCCACGACGGCCGGCACCGCCTCCGAGACCACGATCAACTACGTGATCACCGACACGGCGCGCAAGCGCAAGTTCGTCGCCGTCGACCCGCACGACATCCCCGTCGTCGCGTTCGTCGACCCAGACCTGACCGACGGCATGCCGCGAGGCCTCAAGGTGGCCACGGGTCTCGACGCCCTGACCCATGCGATCGAGGGCTACATCACGCCGGGCGCGTGGGCGCTGTCCGATGCCCTGTCGCTCAAGGCGATCCAGATGATCGCCGCGAACCTTGCGAAGTCGGCCGACGGCGACGTCCCGGCTGGCGAGCAGATGGCCTACGCCTCCTACGTGACGGGCATGGCGTATTCGAACGTCGGGCTGGGCCTGGTGCACGGCATGGCGCACCCGCTCGGCGGCCGACTCGGCGTCGCGCACGGCGTGGCCAACGGCATCCTGCTCGGCACGGCCATGGAGTACAACAAGGACTTCTCGGGCGAGAAGTACCGCGACATCGCGGCCGCCTTTGGAGTCGAGGACGCCTACACGGGCGAGCTCGAGGCCGTCCGCGACGCGGCGGTCGCGGCCGTGCGGAAGCTCACCGTCGACCTGGGTAACCCGACGACCATCACGGAGGTCGGGGCCACGGCGGCCGACGTCCCGGCGCTGGCCGCGGATGCTCTCGCCGACGTCTGCACGCCGGGCAATCCCCGCACCGCGACGCTCGAGGACATCGAGGGACTGTACTCCTCGCTGCTCTGACTGGGGTCGGATCGGGGGCGGGTCAGGGGCCTCCCGCTCCCGATCGCGCCTGGCGGCGGGCAGACTTGAAGCAACAGCGCAGAAGGAGTGCCCCATGACCGAGAAGAACGACGACGTGACGGCGGAGACCCCGATCGTCGATGCCGAGGACGCCAAGGACTTCCGTGAGCCCGAGCAGAAGAGCGATGTCGACCAGCTGGCCGAGGGCCTGAAGAAGGCAGCCACAGAGACGGCCTACGCCACCGTCGGCCTGGTCGACCTCGTCAGCTCCAAGGCCCGCGAGTTCTACGACGACCAGAAGAAGCAGTACGCCACGGCGCACCCGGACGAGGACGCCCAGACGACCAGCGGCTTCCTGACCCAGCTCGGCAGCCAGCTCGACAAGCTCGTCGCCGACATCGCCGGTGGCTTCCGTGACCTGGCCGACCGTGGCCGCAGCGCGGGTCGCGATAGTGCCCCGGCTCCCGAGGTGACGAAGGGTGCCGAGGCCCCCGCCGCCGAGTCCGAAGCCCCTGAGGCCTCTGAAGCCGCCGATGACGGACCCGCCTACTGAGACCGCCGAACCGGCACCAGCGAGGCCGTCACCGGGCAACCGGTGGCGGCCTCGTTGTTGTGCTGCGCACGTTTGACAAGGGGTTACGCCCTCAGCCGTTCGCCATGAGTGAACGGCCTCCGAATCGAACCTATCCGTTCAGAAACTGTCGGTGGGGGTCCGTAGCCTCGCGTTATGGGGGATGAGCAGCTGTCGACGGGCGCGGCGTTGGCCGCGATCGCCAGCGCGCTGTCTTCCATCGATCACTCCCAGCGCGCCGGGATCGACCATCGTGAACGGCTGGACCTGCTGCGGCAGGTGCGCCGGGCGAAGGACCGGTTGGCGGGGCTGGAGGCGTGCCTGATCTCGGAGGCCGAGGAGCGTGGCTCGGCGGAGGTGGTGAGCGGGACGCAGCTGTCGAGTCTGCTGGGTCGTGAGGAGCATCTCGACCGGCGGGTGACGCAGCGGTCGATCTCTGAGGCGGGACGGATGACGAGCCACCAGGAGGTCGCGCGGCGGGTGGTGGAGGGTCAGCTGTCTCCGGGGCATGCGATCGGGATCGGAGAGGCGCTGGGCGGGCTGCCCGGTGTGCTGACCGATGAACAGCGGGTCAGCGCCCGTGAGTTCCTCCTGGAGAAGGCGCGGAGCGCCACCCCGCGTCAGGTGGCCGAGTGTCACGACGAGGTGCTGCAGGCGGTGGCTCCGGAGTTGCTGCCGACGGCCGCTCAGGTCGACGCGCGGCTGCGTCGGCAGCGTGAGCGGGCTCTCCAGCGTCGCCACCTCGTGTACGGGCCTGATCCCGAGCATCCCGGTTCCTGGTTCATCAAGGGGTCGCTGCCGACGCTTGAGGCGGAGATAGTGGTGAACGCGATCACCGCGGAGGTCGCGGATCGGAAGCGGGCCGAGCGCCGTCAGCGACACCGTGACCTGACCCCCACCTGGCAGCAGCGCCAGGCCGACGCGCTGGTCGCAGTCATGACGGTGAGGGCTGGCGCCGTGGGGCGTGACGAGGCTCCCGCGGCGGCCGTTGGGGCGACGGGTGACGGGGCTTCCGTGGTGGCCGTCGAGCCTGCGGCACCCGCCCGGCCGACACCTATGTCAGCGGCCCAGGGGCCGCGTCCAACACCTGTTCCCTCTGGTGCGGGGGCGCGGCCGACGCTCGTGGTGACGGTCAGCTACGAGGAACTGCTGAGCCAGTCGTACGCGGGCGGCGTCCTGGCGTCCGGCCAGAGAATCCCAGCGGGGGAGATGCGGCGGATCGCCTGCGACGCGAACGTGATCCCCGTCGTGCTGGGTGGACGCTCCGAGTTGCTCGACCTTGGCAGGGCGGAGCGGTGGGTCACGCCGGCGCTACGACAGGCGCTGGTGATCCGCGACGGGGGCTGCATCTTCCCCGGCTGCGAGGCGACGGCCGCCGAGTGTGAAGGGCATCACCTCGTTCCGTGGTGGGCAGGTGGATCGACGTCGTTGGAGAATCTGGCGCTGTTGTGCCCGTTCCACCACGCCAAACTGGAACCCACCCGCACCGACGGCGTCGAGAGCCGCGACGGCTGGCGCATCGTGATCGATCCTGAGACCCGAAGACCCGTCGTCCTGGAGCCGGACACCGGCTGACCCTCTCGCGGGAGACGGGCAGCGGGCGGGCCGGGCTTACGGTGGGGTTTCCTGGCCTAGGTCTGCCGCAGCTTCGACGGGCTTGGTCCCGGTTCCCGACCTCGACGGGCTTGGTTTCCGAGCTCTGCGCAGCGGGACTTCCCTTCGTCGCGCTCATGCCCGGTTCGCCGAGCACTTCGACAGGCTCAGCACATGCACTTCGACAGGCTCAGCACATGCCTGTGGAGGTGCCTCGAGTGGGGCGAGAGGTCTGCCCGGGCATGACCTTCCCTTCGCTGCGCTCAGGGCGTTTCGACAAGCATGTGCTGAGCCTGTCGAAGTGCTCAACGAGCCGATTCACCGTGCTCTGCCGCGGGCGGGCCATCGCTACCGAGCTAGGACGGACTCAGCCCCGGTTCACCGAGCGCTGCGACAGGCTCAGCCCGCCCGACCTGGTCGAGGTGCCTCGAGCGGAGCGAGGGGGCTGGCCGGGCAGGACTTCTCTTCGTCGCGCTCATGCCGGGTTTGCCGAGCACTTCGACAGGCTCAGCACATGCCTGACGAGGTGCCTCGAAGGGGGCGAGAGGTCTGGCCGGGCGGAGCTTCCCTTCGTCGCGCTCATGCCGGGTTTGCCGAGCACTTCGACAGGCTCGGCACATGCCTGTGGAGGTGCCTCAAGGGGGCGAGGGGCCTGGCCGGGCGGAGCTTCCCTTCGTCGCGCTCAGGGCGACTCGACAAGCATGTGCTGAGCCTGTCGAAGTGCTCAGCGAGCTGCCGGCACCTGCCTCTGTCGGCGACGCTACAGGCCCAAACGCCACCCTCACCGACCGACGCTACCCTCCGGTACAGATGCCACCGCCATGGCGGTGGCATCTGTCGGCATGGATGGCGTCTGTCGGCAAGGGTGGCGCCGGTGCCCTGCGACCGATTTTCGGCACCTGACCGGGGAGAATCGACCACTGACCGTTTTTCGGGTCTGTACCTCGGGTCCCCCAGCGCGTCAGAGCATCGGCGTGGTGTGCCAGATGCGCTGCAGGTAGTCGCGCATCGAGCGGTCGGAGGAGAAGTAGCCGGTGCGGGCCATGTTGAGGATCGCGGAACGCATCCACGAATCCTGGTCCGCGTAGCGCTCCTCGACCTTGGCCTGCGCTGCGACGTAGGAATCGAAGTCGGCCAGCGCCATGAAGCGGTCCTGGTTCTTCAGGTTCTCCACGACCATGTCGAAGAGGTGCCGGTCGCCGTTCGAGAAGACGCCCGACGAGATGAGGTCCAGCGTGGCCTTCAGCTGCGGGTTCGCGTCGTAGTAGGAGTGCGGGTTGTAGCCCTGTGCGCCCAGCTCGGCGACCTCCGGCTCGGACATGCCGAACAGGAAGAAGTGCTTGTCGCCGACGAGCTTGCGGATCTCGACGTTCGCGCCGTCGTCCGTGCCGATCGTCAGTGCGCCGTTGAGGGCGAACTTCATGTTGCCGGTGCCGGACGCCTCCATGCCGGCGAGCGAGATCTGCTCGGAAAGGTCCGCGGCGGGGATCAGCTTCTCCGCGAGGGTCACGTTGTAGTTCGCCGGGAAGGCGATCTTCAGGCGACCCTCGAGGATCGGGTCCGCGTTGATCGTCGCGGCCACCTTGTTGATCAGGTGGATGGTCTCCTTCGCCATGGCGTAGCCGGGGGCGGCCTTGGAGCCGAACACGACGGTACGGGGCATGACCTCAGAGGCGGCGATCTTGCCGGAGAGCACCTGCTCGTACAGCGACACGATGTGCAGTAGCTTCAGCGACTGTCGCTTGTACTCGTGCAGACGCTTGACCATCACGTCGACCAGGTGGCCGTCGGGCAGGTCGATGCCGTCGCGGGCGCGCAGCAGGTCGGCGATCCTGTGCTTATTCCACGCCTTGATCTCGGCGAACTGGGCCCGGAACTCCGGGTCGTCGGCGTAGGGCTCAAGCTCCTTGAGGCGCTCGAGGTCCGTCACCCAACCGTTGCCGATGGTGTCGTTGATCAGCTCCGAGAGCTTCGGGTTCGACAGACGGACGAAGCGACGCGGGGTGACGCCGTTGGTGACGTTGGTGAACTTCTCCGGCCACAGTGCGGAGAAGTCCGGCAGCACCTTGTCGCGCAGCAGCTGCGAGTGCAGCTCGGCGACGCCGTTGACCTTGGTGCCGGCGACGGTGGCGAGGAACGCCATCCGCACGCCCTGACCGTGGCTGATGATCGACATGTGGTGGGCCCGCAGATCGTCGCCGGGGAAGGCCTCGCGCACCTCGGCCAGGAAGTGGTCGTTGATCTGGTAGATCAGCTCGAGGTGGCGGGGGAGCAGGCGGCCGAGCAGGTCGGTCGGCCACACCTCGAGCGCCTCGGGCAGCAGCGTGTGGCACGTGTAGGCGAAGCAGCGGCTCGTGACGTCCCACGCCTCGTCCCACTCGAAGTCGTACTCGTCGATCAGGATGCGCATGAGCTCCGGCACCGCGATCACCGGGTGGGTGTCGTTCAGCTGGAACGTGATGCGCTCCGGCAGGTTGTGCAGGTCGAAGCCGTCCTCCAGCGAGTGGTCGATGAAGTCACGCAGCGAGCAGGCGACGAAGAAGTACTGCTGCTGGAGGCGCAGCTCCTTGCCCTGGGGCGTGGAGTCCTCCGGGTACAGCACCTTGGAGATGTTCTCGGCGAACGTCTGCGCGCGGACGGCCTGCGCGTAGTCGCCGGAGTTGAAGATCTGCAGGTCGAAGGCCTTGGTGGCCTGCGCGGACCAGAGGCGCAGCGTGTTCACGCGGCCGTTGAGGTAGCCGGGGACCATGTAGTTGTAGGGCACGCCCAGCACGTTCCACGCCGGCACCCAGCGGACGCGCTCGCGGCCGTCCTCGCCGATGTAGCGCTCGGTGTGGCCGCCGAAGTCGACCTGCACGGAGGCCTCCGGGTGCGGGAACTCCCACGGCGAGCCGAGCGACAGCCAGGTGTCGGGCTGCTCGACCTGGCGCCCGTCGACGAAGGTCTGGCGGAAGATGCCGTACTCATAGCGGATGCCGTAGCCGACGCACGGCACGTCCATGGTGGCGAGCGAGTCGATGAAGCACGCGGCGAGGCGGCCGAGGCCGCCGTTGCCGAGGCCCGGCTCGACCTCCTGCGCGCGGAGCGTCGCGATGTCGATGCCGCAGAGGGCCAGGCCCTTCTCGGCGATGTCGCTCAGGTCGGTCGCGAGCAGCGCGTTGCCGAGCTGACGGCCAAGCAGGTACTCGGCGGAGAGGTAGCCGATGGTCTTCGGCTTGTTCTCGTGCACCTTGCGGTTCGTCTCGAGCCAGCGCGCCATCAGGTAGTTGCGGACGGTGCTCGCCAGCGCCATGTACTGGTCGTTGACGGACGACATCGACAGCGGGACACCCTGGTTGGTGTTCAGCTCGTGCAGGAACTCCTTCACGAATCCGTCGACGGAGTGGGGCGGGGCGCCGACGGGGGCGGTAGCCAACGGGTGGGTCGGGTTCCCGGAGGGTCCCAGATCACGCGATTCGGTGGTCGGGGACTCGTCGGCCAGCGGAAGCTGGTCAGTGCGCACGTTCTCAGACATACCCCCCACATTAGTCGAGGGGCGTTAATCACTGGTTTGCGGGGAGGTGACGTGCGCGTAACAACTCGTGGTGGAGCCGGAGTTCGCGACGAGGTTAGGGCACACTAAGCTGCCGCACATGTCCAAGCCCCGTCCAGTGGCTAGAACCCTCATCGTGCTCGTCGCGTTGCTGGTTCTCGTCGCCCTGGCGGCCATCTTCTCCATGATGGTCGGCAGCAATCCCATTTCGGCGTCCCAGGTGGTCGCGGCCCTTGTAGATCGCGCGAACGACACCGGCTCTGTCGTCTGGGGGTCGCGCGTTCCCCGCACGGTGCTTGGGCTCCTAGTCGGGGCGGCGCTCGGACTGGCGGGAGCAGTCATGCAGGGCCAGACCCGCAATCCACTTGCGGACCCCGGCGTGCTGGGTGTCTCTGCGGGCGCGAGCCTGGCCGTGGTGGCCGGCGTGTACCTGTTCCGCGTCACCTCGGTACTCGGCACCCTGAGCTTCGCGCTGGTGGGAGCACTGGTCGCCAGCGTGGTCGTTTTCTCGGTTGCCGCGCTCGGCCGCGACCTCAGCAGCCCCGTCCCGCTGGCCATCGCCGGCACCGTCGTGTCCTCCCTCCTGGTGGCTCTCACGTCGCTGCTGGTGCTCCGCGACGAGACGACGCTTGCGGCCTACCGGATCTGGGTCGTCGGGTCGCTCTCGGGACGCAGCCTCGACGGCATCGAGGCCGCGGCCTTGCTCGCCGCCCTCGGGGCGGTGTTCGCGGGCCTGAACGTGTCGTCGCTCAACGCGCTGGCGCTCGGCACGGAACTCGCCACCGGGCTCGGGGTCAACCTCGTCCGTGCCCGCCTCGTCGGTCTCGCGGCCGTCACGCTGCTCACGGCGAGCGCCGTCGCGATCACGGGCCCCATCGGCTTCGTCGGCCTGACCGCCCCGCACGTGGCGCGGTCCATGGTCGGCGGCAACCACGCCTCGCTGCTGCCGGCGTCGGCCCTGATCGGCATGGTCGTGCTCCTGCTGAGCGACGTGCTCGGCCGCACCGCCGGCGGCGACGGGACTGCGGAGGTGCCCGTCGGCGTCGTCCTGACCGTCCTGGGGGGCATCGTGTTCATCCTGATCGTCCGACGAGTGAAGGTGGCCGCGCTGTGAGCATCGCCAGCACATCCGTCACCAGCGGTCGCCGCGCCGCGCGCAGCGTAGTCACGGACACCGCCTTCGTCGCCGTCCTGTCCGCGCTGGTCGTCGCCGGTCTGGTCGTGGGCTCCTCGTCGTTGACGCCCGCCGACGTCGTCGCCACGCTGTTCGGGCAGGGCGACGCCAAGATGCAGCTCATCGTGTTCGAGCTGCGCATGCCTCGGGTGGCGGCGGCCCTCGTCGTCGGGCTGTGCCTCGGCATGGCCGGAGCCCTCGCCCAGGGCTTCGCGCGCAACCCGCTCGCCTCTCCCGACATCCTCGGCGTCACCTCCGGCGCCAGCCTCGGCGCGGTCGCCGCCATCGTGCTGGGCGGCGGCACCTACGCCGTGGCGAGCACGCTCAGCTCCATCGGCATCCCGCTGGCTGCCATCGTCGGCGCGCTGGCCGCGTCGGCTGCGGTCTACGGGCTCGCCTGGCGTGACGGCGTGGAGAGCTACCGGCTCATTCTCATCGGCATCGGAGCCACCGCCACGCTCGGCGGCATCACCAGCTTCCTCGTCGCCCGTGCGCAGATCACCGACGCGGCGCAGGCCGCGCAGTGGATGGTCGGGAGCCTGTCGGGCGTCTCGTGGGCGAGCGTGTGGCCGGCCGCGCTGGCGCTGCTGATCCTGGCCCCGGTCGCGCTGAGCCAGTCACGCAACCTCGACATCGCGCAGCTCGGCGACGAGCTCACGGTCGGCCTGGGCGTGCGGATCCAGCTGCACCGCCTCCTGCTGCTGTTCGTCGCGACCGTGCTCACCGCCGTCGCGGTCTCGGCCAGCGGCCCGGTGGAGTTCGTGGCCTTCGTCGCGCCACAGATCGCCCGTCGCGTGGCACGTGTCTCCCGCCCGCCGCTGCTGGCCTCCGCCCTGATGGGCGCCATCATCGTGCTCGGCGGCGACTCCTTCGCCCGGGCCGTCGCTCCCGGCCTCCCCGTCGGCGTCATCACCGTCATCGTCGGCGCGCCCTACCTCATCTGGCTTCTCATTCGCGGTCGACATAAGGAGACCACAGCATGACCGTCAACACCACTGCGGCACTCGAGGCGCGAGGTGTGACCCTCGGCTACGAGGGCAACGTCGTGTTCCGCGACCTCGACATCGCCATCGAGCCGGGCCGGATCACCGGCCTGCTGGGTCCCAACGGCTGCGGCAAGTCCACTCTGCTGAAGGCCTTCGGCAGGATCCTGAAGCCCACGGCGGGCACCATCGCGTTCGACGGCCAAGACATCACGGGTGTCTCCACCCGGTCCGTTGCCCGCCGCCTTGCCCTGCTGCCGCAGAAGCCGCTCACCCCGGCCGCGACGAGCGTGCGGGACCTCGTGGCTCGCGGACGGCACCCCCACCAGAGCCTCTGGCGACCCTGGACCGCCGAGGATGCCCGCATCGTCGACGAGGCGCTCGAGGCGACGGGGTTGACCGACATCGCCGACCGCGACGCCGGTTCCCTGTCAGGAGGCCAGCTGCAGCGGGCGTGGATCGCGCTGGTGCTCGCGCAGCAGGCGGGTACCGTCCTGCTCGACGAGCCCACCACGTTCCTCGACCTCGGCCACCAGGTGGAGGTGCTCAGCCTCGTCGAGCAGGTCAACCGCGACCGCGGCACGACCGTCGTCATGGTGCTCCACGACCTCAGCCTCGCCGCCCGCTACTGCGACCGGCTCATCCTGCTCGCCGACGGCCGCGTTGCGGCCGACGGCTCCCCGTGGGACGTGCTGATGCCCGAGACGCTGCAGGAGTCGTTCGGGCTGCGCGCGCTCGTCATCCCGGACCCCGTCAGCGAGACCCCGCTGGTGGTGCCACTACTGCGCGAGGGTCAGGAGCTGGGCTCCGCCTGACCCGCGTTTCCTCATTAGGGAAGCCTTTGCTAACTTAATCCGCATGACTCGCATCTCGAAGGTCGGCCGCCTGGCCGGCATCCTCGCCCTCACCGCGGCGTTCACGCTCGGGGCCTGCTCCTCGACCGACACCGCCACCGACGACACGTCGGCCGCCGTCAGCTCCTCGGCCTCCGGCCCCTGGACCTTCACGGACGACACGGGCAAGACCGTCGAGCTCGACGCGCAGCCTACGAACATCGCGGCCTTCGCCGACTACGCGGCCGGCCTGCTGAGCTACGGCGTGACGCCGACCGCCATCTTCGGCCGCATGGACGTCGCGACGGACGAGCGCTTCTCCGAGTACGACATCTCGAACACCGCCATCGTCGGCAACAGCTACGGGGAGATCGACCTCGAGGCGCTCGCCGCCTCCGACCCCGACATCATCGTCACCGGCATCTACCCGACCGACCGTGAGGGCACGCTCGACCTCGAGGGCCCCCTGTACGCCTTCGCCGACCGTGAGCAGCAGGACCAGCTGGAGAAGATCGCGCCGATCGTCGCGATCGAGATCGGCGGCAGCGGCGCCGACGTCACCCAGAGCTTCAACAAGCTCGCCACCGCGCTGGGCGCCTCCGAGGACCGCATCGCCGAGGCCAGGACCGAGTACGACGCGGCAGTCACCGCCCTGACGGAGACCGCAGGGTCCAGCGACCTCGAGGTCACCCAGATGTACGCCGACGCCAGCGGCATCTACCTGGTCAAGCCCGCCGACGAGCCCGAGACGGCCCACTACACCGAGCTCGGCGTCACCTACACCAACCTCAACCCCGACGGCGATTACTACTGGGACATCTACACCTGGGAGAACGCCGCTGACATGATGACCGGCGACGTGCTGCTGCTGAGCGAGGAGGGCATGCAGGCCGACGAGCTGGCTGAGCAGGCCACGTTCGCGGATCACCCGGCCCTGACGGCGGGCCAGACCCACGAGTGGGGCGTCGCCGCGTTCGACTACCACTCGCAGGCAGAGCAGATGACCAGGCTGACCGACATCCTGAAGGAGTCGAAGAAGGTCACCTCCTGACCCTCCGGTCAGTTCCCAGGCCGCGAAGGCCAGGGCCCGTGGCGCGGCCCGCTACGCCAGCTGACGGCTCAGAGCAGCTGACGCAGGATCGTGACCAGGTCCTGATGCGTCGGCGCGACGGGGTTGGTGGGCGTGCACGTGTCGGCCAGCGCCTGCTCGGCCATCTCGTCGAGCTTCGCGCGCACCTCGGCCGGGTCGATGCCCTCGTCGGCGAGCCGGGGGTGGATGCCCAGCGCCTTGTTGAGCTTCTCGATGGCCGTGATGAACGACAGCACACCGGCCTTGACGTTCGGCCCCGTGGACTTGCCGACAAGGTGCGCCAGCCACGCGTACTTCGTCGCCGCGCGCTCGCTGCGGTCAGCGTTGTAGGCCATGACGTGCGGCATCAGCATGGCGTTCAGTCGCCCGTGCGCGACGGGGAAGTGGCCCCCCAGGGCGTGGGCGAGGGAGTGGTTGATGCCGAGGTTCGAGTTGTTGAAGGCCATCGCGGCCAGGGTCGACGCGTTGTGCATCCGCTCGCGGGCTGACAGGTCCGTGCCCTCGTCGTAACAGCGCTGCAGGTTTGCGCACAGGAGGTGTACGGACTTCTCGGCGCACGCATCCGAGAAGTCGCTCGCGGCGGTCGAGACGTAGGCCTCGACAGCGTGCGTCAGCACGTCCATGCCGGAGTCCGCCGTGACCTTGGGCGGCACGCCGACCACGCACTGCGGGTCGAGGATCGCGACGCCGGGCAGCATGTCGCGGGAGATCATCGGGAGCTTCGCGTGGGTGGCCTCGTCGGTCACGACGGCGAAGCTCGTCACCTCCGACCCGGACCCCGACGTCGTCGGCACCACGACAAGCCCCAGTGGCGCGCCGAAGCCACTGTCGAGGGCGGCCTTGTGCATCGCCTTCGCGGCGTCGATGGACGAGCCGCCGCCTAGGGCGATGACCACGGCGGGCTCGATGGACAGGTAGCAGGCCACCCCCTTCGCGATCAGGGAGACCGTCGGGTTTGGGACGACCTCCTTGAACACCGTCGTGTCCGGCCCGAGGTAGTGCAGGACCTGTGCGAACAGCCCTGTCGTCGCCAGGAACTCGTCCGTCACCAGCAGCACGCGATCGGTGGAGTAGGCCCGGAGCTCCTCCAACGAGCCGTTCCCGAAGTGGATCTCGGTGTGCAGCGAGAAGGTGCTCATGCGGTTCCTCCGGAGAACTGGTTGCGGTACTGACTCGGCGTGATGCCGAAGTGCTTCTTGAAGCAGCGCGAGAAGTAGTTGACCGGCTGGAAGTCCAACTCGGTCGCGATCCTCAGCACGGGCTTGGTGGTGTGTGCGAGCAGCAGCTTGGCTCGGTCGAGGCGCTTGGCCGAGACATAGGAGTTGAAGCTGTGCCCGGTGTGCTGCTTGAACTGGCGCGCGAAGTGCGACTCCGACAGCACCAGGTAGTTCGCGGCGCTCTGCACCGTCAGGAACGACGTGGGGTCCTTCTCGATCTCGTTGATGAGCGTGTCGACCGTGCGGTCTTTGACCGTCAGTCGCGGCTCGACGAGGTCGTGCAGCTTGATGACGAGACGTTCGCAGTACAGCTGACACTCGTAGCGGTTCATGGGGGAGCGGCGGCTGCCCCGGTTCCGCATGACCTCCACGGTCAGGTCGCGGCCGTACTGAAGGCCCTCGCTGGTGGCGACACCGATCAGCATGTCCTCGAAGGGCGTGAGGTCGTCGCGCGGGATCTTCTGGCTCCAGCGAGGCAGCAGGTCGTCGAGGTGGCGGCTCACGATCTCCAGGTTGTCGGCAACCTTGCGACGGTGGAGGTTTCGCGCGACACGGGCCGAGTCCAGCGTCGAGGGCGGCGATTCGATGGGCATCAAAGGCAGCGCCTTGCTGCGGCCCTCCAACAGCGGTGCCAGCACGGTGCGGTCGTGCCCGGTGGCACTGGGGATGCCCGGCAGGCGTCCGAGGTAGGGCCCGGACGCGATCACCATGGTGGGGTGTGCCCTGCCGAGGGTCTCGTTCGCGAGCGAGATGATCGCGTCGGCTGCCTTGTGGAGCTTCTCCAGGTCCACGACCTTGAGGTTGCGCGTCAGTTCCTCGATCTCCGGGTCCCCGCGCCAGGCCTCCTTCGCCGTCAGCAGCTGCTGCAGTTTGTCCTGGCCGCTCTTCAGTAGCACCTGACCCGCAAGCACCGCCCCCAGGAAGCGGTTGCCCGTCGTGATGGACACGGAGAAGTCCACGAGCCCCGCGTGGCACTGGTAGACCACGGGTCGCCCCTCGAGTGAGGACTGGAAACCGCCGTGCGCGTCACAGGTGTAGCAGAGGCGGCGGACCGCGGGGTCACGGCGCAGGAACTGGCAGAACTCGCTGAACTCGGATGCCCTTGTCACGGGCGATCCCATGGAGTCGACAGTGATCATCGCCAGCCCGGTCTCGGCCGCGAACTCGTCCTGGATCTGCTGCAGCCTGTCGACGTCGACCAGCTGCCTCAGATCTGTCACCTCGTGGGTGGTCAGATCGCCGATGTTGATGGTTGACACAGAATCTCCTTGAGCTCGTCCATGCCCTCTCCGGTGAAGGCATCGGCGATGAACACGTCCCGGGCGCCGGCCAGCCGCAGCTGCCCCTCGGCCTCGTGGATCGTCTCGGGGGTGCCGAGGCCGCTCTTGGTGATCACACCGATGACGGGCCTGTTGAAGGCCGTCGAGAAGCCTGGGGGGAAGCGGGTGCCGCGCTCGTCGGCCGCCTGCACGAGGACGACAGTGTCCACGGAATAGCTGGCGGTGATCAGAGCGTGCTTGTAGAAGCGGGATTCGAGGAACTCACCTGGGGTGTCGACGACGCCGGCCTTGACCTCGATCGCCTGCGTCTTTGCGTAGTCGAGATCCTCCCCGTGGATTGCTTGGCGCAGGGTGGTCTTGCCGACGCCCACGCTGCCGATGAGCAGGATGTGCCGCACCGCGACTAGGTCCTCGTGATGGGGGCCGGGGTGAAACCGAGCACGTCACGCAGGGTGTCGACGACGTCACGGACGGCCGTCTCGATGTCGGAGAGCTGCCCCACAAGGAGCAGCGAACCGGAGAAACGGTCGACATAGGCGAGCTGCACCGCGGACGACTTCGTCGCGATGTCGCCGCCGATGATGGCGGCCTCGCCGGGGGTCAGGGTGAGGACGGCAACGGATCCTGCCGTCTTGTCCATCAGCCCGATCTTGGCGAAGAGCTGCTGGTCGGCGTTCGCGATGATGTGCGCGAGGGTCACCTGTTTGCCAGGTACGAACTCCTGGATGATCCTCGCTTTGTCGCTCATGGGATCCATGAGGGCACACCTCCGCGTCGTTGCTTCTGACGCCACTCTAGACAGGGGTCCGGGGTGGCTCAATGGGGCCCCGGGCTGAGGCCGGATTGTGTAACAACAGTCTCAGATCGTGTATCTGATCCCTGCCTACCCTTGTCGACGAGTGACCCCATCCCTGGGAAAACGAGACGAAGGAGTCCAACATGCAGGAAGCACTCGGACTGGTCGAGACCAAAGGATTCGTAGGTGCGGTCGAGGCCGCCGATGCGATGGTCAAGTCGGCCAATGTCCAGCTGATCGGCAGCGAGAAGATCGGCGCCGGCTTCGTGACCGTCATGGTCCGAGGCGACGTCGGCGCGGTCAAGGCCGCGACCGATGCTGGTGCGGCAGCCGCGGCGAAGGTGGGCGAGGTTGTCTCGTGCCACGTCATCCCGCGCCCCCACACCGACGTCGAGAAGCTGCTCCCCGCGGCGAAGTGAGCTGAGTCATGTCTGAAGATCTGATCAACAAGGTCATGGCCGAGGTCATGAAGAAGGTCGCACCCGAGGCCGCATCCGCCCCCGCCGCCGGCACCCGCCCCGGCGTCACCGAGTTCGTCGGCACCAACGCGCTCGGCGACACGATCGGCCTGGTCATCGCTAACGTCGACCCGCAGCTCCACGAGATGATGGGGCTCGACAAGAAGTACCGCTCGATCGGCATTCTGGGTGCCCGCACCGGCGCCGGCCCGCACATCTTCGCGGCCGACGAGGCGGTCAAGGCCACCAACACCGAGATCCTGACAATCGAGCTGCCCCGCGACACCAAGGGTGGCGCTGGTCACGGCTCCCTGATCGTGTTCGGCGCCGAGGACGTCTCCGACGCCCGCCGCGCCGTCGAGGTCGCGCTGTCGGAGCTGGACCGCACGTTCGGCGATGTGTACGGCAACGACGCAGGCCACCTGGAGTTCCAGTACACGGCCCGCGCCAGCCACGCCCTGAACAAGGCGTTCGGTGCCCCGCTCGGCAAGTCGTTCGGCATCACGGTGGGCGCCCCCGCCGCGATCGGCGTCGTGCTCGCAGACACGGCGGTCAAGGCCTCGACGATCGACGTCGTCGCGTACTCCAGCCCTGCCTCCGGCACGAGCTTCTCCAATGAGGTCATCTCCGCCTTCTCCGGTGATTCCGGTGCCGTGCGCCAGGCGATCATCGCCGCCCGCGAGGTCGGCCGCCAGCTCCTCGGAGCCCTCGGCGACTACCCCGAGTCGACCACCACCCCCTACATCTGAGGTCGTCAACGTGAAGTCCAAGAGATTTGAGGTGCTCGACGCCCGACCTGTGAACCAGGACGGCTACGTCACCGAATGGCCCGAAGTCGGGCTCATCGCCATGGACGGCCCCAATGACCCCAAGCCCTCGATCCGCATCGAGGGCGGCAAGGTCGTGGAGCTCGACGGCAAGACCCGCGCCGAGTTCGACATGCTCGACACGTTCATCGCCGACTACGGCATCAACCTCGACCGTGCCGCCGAGGTCAACGCCATGGATTCGGTGCAGCTGGCCCACATGCTGTGCGACATCAACGTGCCGCGCGCCACGCTCGTCCCGCTGACCACCGCCATGACGCCCGCGAAGGCGGCCGAGGTCGTCTCGCAGATGAGCGTCCTGGAGCTGATGAGCGCCGTCACCAAGATGCGTGCCCGCAAGACGCCAGCCAACCAGTGCCACGTCACCAACCTGGCCGACAACCCGGTGCAGATCGCGGCGGACGCCGCCGAGGCGGCCATCCGTGGCTTCGCCGAGCAGGAGACCACCGTCGGCGTCGTGCGCTACGCCCCGTTCAACGCGCTGTCGATCCTGGTCGGCGCGCAGACCGGACGCCCCGGCATCCTGACCCAGTGTGCGGTCGAGGAGGCCACGGAGCTGCAGCTCGGCATGCGCGGTCTGACCGCCTACGCCGAGACCGTCTCGGTGTACGGCACCGAGGCCGTGTTCATGGATGGCGACGACACCCCGTGGTCGAAGGCGTTCCTCGCCTCCTGCTACGCGTCCCGCGGCCTGAAGATGCGATTCACGTCCGGCACGGGTTCCGAGGTGCAGATGGGCTTCGCGGAGGGCAAGTCGATGCTCTACCTCGAGTCCCGCTGTCTGTTCGTCACGAAGGCCGCCGGCTCCCAGGGCACCCAGAACGGATCCGTGAGCTGCGTCGGCGTGCCCGCCGCCGTTCCCCAGGGAATCCGCGCGATCCTGGCGGAGAACCTGATCGCGATCATGCTCGACCTCGAGTGTGCGTCGTCAAACGACCAGACCTTCACCCACTCCGACCTGCGTCGCGTCGCCCGTACCCTGATGCAGTTCGTGCCTGGCACGGACTTCATCTGCTCGGGCTACTCGGCCACCCCGAACTACGACAACATGTTCGCCGGTTCGAACTGGGACGCTGAGGACTTCGACGACTGGATCATCCTGCAGCGTGACCTGCACATCGACGGCGGCCTGCTGCCTGCCGGCGAGGAGGAGGTCGTTGCGATCCGCCGCAAGGCAGCCCGCGCGATCCAGGCCACGTTCAAGCAGCTCGGCCTGCCGGAGATCACGGACGCCGAGGTGGAGGCCGCGACCTACGCCAACGGGTCGAAGGACATGCCCGCCCGCAACGTCGTGGAGGACCTGAAGGCTGCGGAGGAGATGATGGCCCGCGAGGTCACCGGCCTCGACGTTGCCAAGGCGCTCATCGCCGGCGGTTTCGAGGACGTCGGCGAGGCAGTGTTCAACCTGCTCAAGCACCGTGTCGCAGGCGACTACCTGCACACGTCGGCGATCTTCAACGAGAAGTGGGAGATCAACTCGGCGGTCAACAATCTGAACGACTACGCGGGGCCGAAGACCGGCTACCAGATCTCGGAAGAGAAGTGGGACCGGCTGAAGACCATCCGCCAGGCGATCAGCCCGGAAAGCATCTGAGGAGGATCACTGCCATGGACCAAGCAACACTGAAGAGTCTCATCGAGACGGTCATCCGTGAGGTCGTCGCCGAGTCGAGCGGCTCGGCGGCCCCCGCTGGTGGCGGCGTCGCCACCAAGACGCCGACGGTCGGCGGAAACCTGAGCATCACCGAGACCGGCGACGCCCAGCGCGGCACCGATCCCAAGGAGGTCGTCATCGCGCTGTCGCCCGCCTTCAGCAGCACCATCCACGAGACCATCATCGGCATCCCGCATGCCGCGGTGCTCCGGGAGATCTGCGCAGGCATCGAGGAGGAGGGCCTGAAGTACCGCTTCGTCCGCCTCTACAAGACGGCAGACGTCGGCTTCGTCGCCCACGAGGCGGCCAAGCTGTCCGGCTCGGGCATCGGCATCGGCATCCAGTCGCGCGGCACGACGGTCATCCACCAGAAGGATCTGCCGCCGCTGTCGAACGTGGAGCTGTTCAGCCAGTCCCCGCTCATCGACGAGGCGACGTTCCGCGCCATCGGCAAGAACGCCGCCAAGTACGCCAAGGGCGAGAACCCCGCCCCGGTGCCGATCCGCAACGACCAGATGGCCCGGCCGAAGTACCAGGCCAAGGCGGCGCTGCTGCACAACAAGGAAACGACCCTCTGCGATCTGAACAAGAAGCCCCAGGCGCTTCAGATCAGCTTCGGCTAGGAGAAGCGACATGGATCAAGAGCAACTGATTCGACAGATCATGTCCGAGGTCATGAAGAACCTCGGCGGCAACGACAACGTCACCTTCGAGAAGAAGGCCCCCGCGGCGGCTGCTGCCACCCCGGCGTCCTCCGGACGGAAGGTCGGTGTGGCGGAGTACCCGCTCGCCGAGAAGAACCCCCAGCTGGTCAAGACCGATTCCGGTCTCGGGCTGACTGACCTGACGTTCGACAAGTTGAAGAGCGGCCAGCTGAAGGCCTCGGACTTCAAGATCTCCGCGGAGACCCTTGAGCTCCAGGCGCAGATCGCCGAGGACTCCGGCCGTAGCCCGCTGGCGCGCAACATGCGTCGCGCCGCCGAGCTCGTTTCAGTCCCCGACGAGCGACTGCTTGCCATCTACAACGCCCTGCGCCCGTACCGCTCCACCAAGGCGGAGCTGTACGACATCGCCGCAGAGCTCGAGGGCACCTACGGTGCCAAGGTGTCCGCCGGATTCGTCCGGGAGGCCGCCGACGTCTACGAGTCGCGCGGACGCCTCCGCGTCGACTGACACCCATTCTGTGCCCCGGTCGGACCTGCCCCCCCACAGGCCCGACCGGGGACACATTCACACCCCGGGTCATCGACGACCCACCCACAGAATTTGAAGGACGAAGCATGCGCCTGATCGCCGGTATCGACATCGGCAACGCGACAACGGAGGTCGCGCTCGCTGAGGCGGACGGGGATAAGCTCACGTTCCTGGCCAGCTCGACGATCCCGACCACGGGCATCAAGGGCACCGACGCAAACATCCAGGGCATCTTCCACGCGCTCAACGTCGCGCTGAAGAACGGCGGCCGCCAGCTCGCCGACCTCGACCTGGTGCGCATCAACGAGGCCGCCCCCGTCATCGGCGACGTCGCGATGGAGACCATCACCGAGACGATCATCACCGAGTCGACGATGATCGGCCACAACCCGGCGACGCCCGGCGGGCTCGGCATCGGAGTCGGCACCACCATCGACATCGCGCACCTGGCCACCGCGCCCGTCGGCGTGCCGTATATCGTCGTCGCCGACCGCTCCTTCGCCTACGACGAGGTCGCGCGACGCATCAACGAGGCCCACGTCGACGTGACCGGCGCCATCCTGCAGGCCGATGACGGCGTCCTGGTCCACAACCGGCTCGACCGCAAGATCCCGATCGTCGACGAGGTCGGCCTGATCGAGAAGGTCCCGCTCGGCATGCTTGCCGCGATCGAGGTGGCCGAGGTCGGCCGCATCGTCGAGACGTTGGCCAACCCCTTCGGCATCGCGACCCTCTTCGGGCTCGACGCGCAGGACACCAAGCAGGTCGTCCCGCTCGCCCGTTCTCTGGTCGGCAACCGTTCGGCGGTCGTCATCAAGACCCCCAAGGGCGACGTGCAGGAGCGCCGCATTCCCGCCGGAAGGCTCACGGTGCTCGGCGACTCGACCAAGGCCGAGGTCGACGTCGACCGCGGGGCCGAGGAGATCATGCACGCCGTCGGCAAGGTCCGCCATGTGACGGACGTCGTCGGCGAGCCGGGCACCAACGTCGGCGGCATGATGGAGAAGGTCCGCGTCACCATGGCGCAGCTCACCAACCTGCAGCCACGCGACGTCAACATCACCGACCTGCTCGCGGTCGACACCCAGGTGCCCCAGCAGGTCGCAGGCGGCATCGCAAACGAGTTCTCGATGGAGGCCGCCGTCGGCATCGCCGTCATGGTCAAGACCGACCGGCTGCAGATGCAGAAGATCGCGCAGCACATGGCCTCCGAGCTCGGCATCGACGTGGAGGTCGGCGGCGTCGAGGCCGACATGGCGATCCGGGGCGCGCTGACCACGCCCGGCACCGCCGCACCCATTGCCATCCTCGACATGGGAGCCGGGTCCACGGACGCGTCCGTCATGCGCTCCGACGGAACCGGCACGTCAATCCACCTGGCTGGGGCCGGCAACATGGTCACACTCATGATCCAGTCGGAGCTCGGCCTCGACACCTTCGACACCGCCGAGGACGTGAAGCGGTACCCGTTGGCCAAGGTCGAGACGGTCTTCAACATCCGCCACGAGGACGGCACCGTCCAGTTCTTCGACGAGCCGCTGCCCCCGCAGGTCTACGCCCGCACAGTCATCCTGAAGCCTGAGGGCCTAGTCCCGCTCGACCTCAGCCTGCCCGTCGAGGCCATCCGCCAGGTGCGCATCCGCGCCAAGGAGCGTGTCTTCGTCACCAACGCCATCCGCGCGCTGCGTAAGGTCAGCCCCACCGACAACGTCCGCGACATCGACTTCGTCGTGCTCGTCGGAGGCTCTGCCCTCGACTTCGAGATCCCGCAGCTCGTCACGCACGCGCTGGCCGAGTACCGCGTCGTCGCTGGCCGGGCCAACATCCGCGGCACCGAGGGGCCGCGCAACGCGGTCGCCACCGGGCTCGCCCTGAGCTTCGCGGAGCAGCGGAAATGACGAGAAAGCCGACCCCGCCCGCCATCCTGTGCCACGTCAACGCGCGGGTCCCAGAGCCTGCCCTCACGTCGCTGCTGCTCGGCATCGAGGAGGAAGGGGTGCCGGTCGAGGTGCACCGCTTCGACGAGCTGAACCCGCTGACGCTGGCGCATGAGGCCGCCGTCTCCTCCCGGCTGGGGATCGGGCTGGGCGTCTCGCTCGACTACGTCGTCACCACCACAGAGAAGCTCGACGAGGGGCGTCCGTACATCGCGCAGTTCCTCGGCGAATGCCCCGAACAGGACCGGGTCATCGGCTCGAACGCCGCCCGGATCGTCAAACGCATCCCACTTCGAAGCGCACCGGAAAGGAACCACTGATGCAAGCACTGGGACTCATCGAGGTCGTCGGCCTCGCGGCCGGCTTCGAGGCGGCAGACGTCGCCTGCAAGTCGGCAAACGTCGACCTGGTCGGCTACGAACTCGCCAAGGGCGGCGGCTTCGTGACCATCAAGGTCCTCGGCCAGGTCGGCGCCGTCTCCGCCGCGATCGACGCCGCCGCCGTCGCGGCCGCGAAGATCAACCGCGTGGTCAGCAAGCTGGTCATCCCGCGGCCGAACGACCAGATCGAGCCGTTGGTGGGCAACAAGCTCACGCGCGGCTGGACCGCCCCCACGCCCCCACCGGAGCCGGAGCCTGTGCCCACCGCGGTGCTCGACTCCGACGTCACTGAGGTCGTCGAGGACACCCCCCAAAACACCGCCGACGAACAGTCTGCGGCACCCAAGACCCGCCCGGCCACCACCGCGCGGAAGACCGCGGCCGCCAAGGCCACGACCGGAAGGAAGTAACCCATGAGCCAGGCACTGGGCCTCATCGAGACCAAGGGTCTCGTCGGCGCCGTCGAGGCGGCCGATGCCATGACCAAGTCGGCCAACGTGACCCTCGTCGGCCAGGAGAAGATCGGCTCCGGCCTCGTGACGATCATGGTCCGCGGCGACGTCGGTGCCGTCAAGGCCGCCGTCGACGCGGGCGCGGCAGCAGCCTCGCGCGTCGGTGAGCTCGTCTCGCAGCACGTCATCCCGCGGCCGCACGCCGACGTCGAGAAGCTGCTCCCGCAGGTCTGATCATGTCCGAAGCGCAGCTGATCTCCACCATTGTCGAGCGCGTCGTCGCCAGGTTCAACGAGGCCGACCCGACGAAGGTCATCGTCGGAATCTCGAACCGGCACGTGCACCTGACCGACGCCGACTTCGCCACCCTGTTCGGCTACGACCGACCCGTCGTGAAGAAGTACGTCCGGCAGCACGGGGAGTTCGCAGCGGAGGAGTCCGTGACGATCCACGGCCCCAAGGGGTCGTTCCAGCGGGTCCGCGTGATGGGTCCGAACCGGTCGGCGACGCAGGTCGAGCTCAGCCGCACCGACTGCCGTGCGCTCGGCCTCGACGCGCCGATGGCGCAGTCCGGGCACCTGTCTGAGGCCGCGCCGATCGAGATCGAGGGGCCCGAAGGACGCGTCGCTCTCGACCACGCGGCGATCGTCGCCGGTCGACACATCCACATGGGACCCGCCGATGCGGAGGCACTCGGGCTCAAGGACCAGGACCGCGTCAGCGTCGTCTTCCCGGGAGAGCGCGGCGGCCGCTTCGACAACTTCCTCGTGCGGGTCAAGGACTCCTACCTCCTCGAGCTGCACCTGGACACCGACGAGGCCAACGCCATCGGCGCCAAGACCGGCGACTACGTGACGATCTGCCCGAGATGAGCACCATGACCACGACGCCCACGTCCCAGCTCGACCGGTTCGCCCGCCAGGTGCGGTCCGGTCGGACGGTCGCGCCCAGCGGCGCGTGCCGGCTGGGCGTCGACCTCGGCACGGGCAACATCGTGCTCGCCGTGGTCGACGGGGACGACCATCCCGTCGGCGGGGCCTGGCTCCGCTCGACGGTCGTCCGTGACGGGGTCGTGGTCGACTGGCTGGGGGCCGTGAGGGCCGTCGGTCAGCTGCGTGACACGCTCGCCGGGAAGCTCGGCGTCACGTTCCGCGAGGCCGCGGTCGCGATTCCTCCGGGCATCGACGCGGGCACCACCAAGGTGTTCACCAACGTGCTGGAGGCATGTGGGCTCGAGGCGTCCGAGGTCGTCGACGAGCCCGTCGCCGCGGCTACGGCGCTCGGCGTCACCGACGGCGTCGTGATCGATGTCGGTCATGGCACCACCGGGGTCTCGATCCTGCGGGACTCCGAGGTGCTGAAATCCGTGGACCAGGCCACCGGTGGCCACCACATGACCCTGGTGATCTCGGGCGCACTCGGCATCGACTACGAGGCCGCAGAGCAGCTCAAGCGTGACCCCGCGCAGGGCGATCTCGTGATCGGCCTGATCCGCCCGACGCTCGAGAAGATGGCGACCATCGCCGCGGAGGCGACGGTCGGCTACGAGGAGTTCCCCGTCTACCTCGTGGGCGGCTCGAGCTCCTACCCGCAGTCCCCGGCCGTGTTCGAGGGCGTCCTCCGGCGCCCCGTCACCCGGCCGGACGAGCCGCTGTTCCCCACCCCGCTGGGAACGGCGATGAGGAGGAACAGGTGACAGAGCAGGAGCTGCGCTCCCTGATCAGGCAGGTCGTCGTCGAGGTGCTCGCCGACGTGGCCCCAGCGCGCCCCCAGCCCCGCAATGCGCTGGTGCTGTTCACCGGCGCGCTGCTCGGGTTCGAGGCCTCGCTCGAGTCGCTGCGGCGGCTCAAGGCGACGGGTCTTGTCAACCTCGACTGGACCCAGACCCACTCCGCATCCAAGATCCTCGACCAGCAGGCCATCGAGTCCATCGGCATGTGCCCGGCAGAGAAATCGCTCGTGATGGGCCACGACATGCTGATCATCCCGACCGCGACCGTGAACATGGTCGCGAAGGTCGCACACGGCATCGGCGACTGCCTCGCCTCGAACGTGATGGCCGAGTTCATCATGTTCGACAAGCCGGTCGTCCTGTCCGTCAACGCCTGCGGAGACACCCCGGACAAGCGAGGTTGGTTCCCCGACCTGCCCGCCGGCTACTCGCGCATGCTGCAGGGCAATCTCGAGGCGCTCGCCTCCTTCGGCGTCACCCTGGCCTCGTCCGAGACGCTCGACGAGGCGGTCCGTTCCCTGAGCTTGTCGAAGGGCCCTGACAACCCCGGTTCCCTGAGCCCGGCCGGTTCCCTGAGCCCAGCCGGTTCCCTGAGCCTGTCGAAGGGCCCTGACAACCCCGGTTCCCTGAGCCCAGCCGGTTCCCTGAGCCCAGCCGGTTCCCTGAGCCTGTCGAAGGGCCCTGAGCCTGTCGAAGGGGACGTCTCGACAGGCTCAACGCGCTTCGACAAGCTCAACGACCCGGTCTCCTGCCCCGAGCGGCTGATCCACGACCGGATCGTGAAGACGCTGGAGCCCGGCACCACGCTGCGTATCGGCAGCCGCGCGCTCATCACCGCGCTCGCCCGCGAGACCGCGGCGGCGCGCAACATCATCATCGAGAGGGAGCACTGACATGTACCTGGCCAAGGTCATCGGGAACGTCGTCTCGACCAGCAAGGACCCCCGTCTCGTCGGCTTCAAGCTGATGCTGACCCGGCGCCTCGACGAGTCCGGCGCGCTGACCGGAACCCCTGAGGTGTGTGTCGACACCGTCGGCGCGGGCAACGGGGAGACGGTCATCGTCACCAAGGGCTCCTCGGCCCGCTTCGCGGCCGATCGCAAGGAAGCCCCCATCGACTCCACGATCGTCGGCATCGTCGACGCGGTCGAGATCGACGAGCGCTGACCGATGCCCGCCATCTACACCCGCACCGGCGACAAGGGGACCACCGGCCTGTTCGGCGGCTCCCGCGTCATCAAGCAGAGCCTGCGCGTCGAGGCATACGGGACCGTCGACGAGGCCAACGCGGCGCTGGGCGCGGCGAAGGCCGGGCTCGAGCCGGGGCCGTGGCGAGACCGGATCCACGCGATCCAGCAGCGCATGTTCGTCGCGGGTGCGGAACTCGCCTCCGACGCCAAGGGCGCCGAGATCCTGGACAACAAGATCTCCACCGCAGACATCGAGGGCCTTGAGCACCTGATCGACGACTGCCTGGCCATCACGGGCCCGCAGCGCTCGTTCGTGGTGCCAGGGCGCGACGAGGTCTCCGCCCCGTTCCATGTCGCCCGCACCGTCATCCGCCGGGCCGAGCGCCGCTGCCTGACCCTTGCCGAGCATGAGCCCGTCCGGCCGGAACTCATCAAGTTCCTCAACCGACTCTCCGACGCCGTCTACTCGGTCGCCCGCCTCACGGAGACGTGGTACGAGCTGGCGCACGTCGAGCAGGTCGTCCGCGACACCGTCGCCAGGTACTGGCCGCAGCTGGACGGTTTACTGAGCCCTTCCGGTTCCCTGAGCCCTTCCGGTTCCCTGAGCCCCTCCGGTTCCCTGAGCCCCTCCGGTTCCCTGAGCTTGTCGAAGGGCCCTGAGCTTGTCGAAGGGGAAGGCGTCTCAGGTTCGTCGCGTGTCGACAAGCTCAACGATCCGGCTGAGACCTCCCGCTGGGGGGCGATGCGGACGCACTGCGACGCACGCACGCCCGAGGCGCTGCTCAGGCTCGCCAAGGACCTGGCCGACGCGGCCGAGAAGCGCTCGGTGCAGCTGGGCGTGCCCATGGTGATCGTCGTGGTCGACGCGGCGGGTAACCAGGTGCTGCTGCACCGGATGCCCGGGTCGTTGATCGCGAGCCTGGAGATCGCCGCCAACAAGGCCTGGAGCGCGAACGCGTTCAAGATGCCCACCGCCGACCTCGGGCCGCTGGCGGCCGAGGGCGGCGCCCTCCCCGGACTGGCGGGGGGCAACTCGGGACGCGTCGTCCTCTTCGGAGGCGGCGTCCCACTCATCGTCGACGGTGCCGTCATCGGCGCCCTCGGCATCTCCGGCGGCACCGTCGACGAGGACTGCGACGTCGCCACTTATGCACTGACAACCGTGATGGGAGCACAGAAATGACGATCGACCCGACCCTGCTCGAAGCAGCCGTCCGCAAGGTGCTGGCGGCACTTCCCGCCGACGAGAAGCCGTCGGCCTCGGGCGACGGCGTGTTCGACGACATGGATGCTGCCGTCGCCGCGGCATCGACGGCAGCGAAGAACTACCGTGCCTGCTCGCTGGCGGAGCGGCGCCGCTTCGTCCAGGCCATCCGCGACTGCATGACCCTGCCGGAGAACCTCGACTACATGGCGGCCCAGGCGGTGATCGAGACCGGCATGGGTGACGTGGCGCACAAGTACCTGAAGAACAAGTTCGCCGCGGAGAACACGCCGGGCGTGGAGGACCTCGAGACCTCGGCGTGGTCCGGGGACCACGGCCTGACCACCGTGGAGTACTCCGCCTACGGCGTCATCGGAGCCATCACGCCGACGACCAACCCGACCGAGACCGTGATCTGCAACGCCATCGGCATGCTGGCCGCGGGCAACGCGGTGGTGTTCTCGCCGCACCCGCGCGCCAAGAACCTGTCGCTGTGGCAGGTCCGCAAGCTCAACAAGGCCCTCGCCGCCGCCGGGGCCCCCGCCAACCTGATCGTGACGGTCTCCGACCCGTCGATCGAGAACACCAACAAGATGATCGCGCACCCGGACGTGCGGATGCTGGTCGCCACCGGCGGCCCCGGCATCGTGCACACGGTGCTCAGCTCCGGCAAGAAGGCGATCGGAGCCGGCGCGGGCAACCCGCCCGTCGTGGTCGACGAGACGGCCGACATCGCCCACGCCGCCAAGTGCATCGTCGACGGCGCCAGCTTCGACAACAACCTTCCCTGCACGGCGGAGAAGGAGATCATCGCGGTGGACTCCATCGCCGACCTGCTGAAGTTCAACCTGCTCAAGAACGGCGCCTACGAGATCACGCCGGAGCAGGCGAAGCAGCTCGAGTCCATCATCCTCAACGCCAAGGGGACCGGCCCCAACACGGCATGGGTCGGTAAGCCGGCCTGCGAGATCCTGCAGGCCATCGGCATCGAGCCGCCTGCGGGAGTGCGCCTCGTGGTCTTCGAGGCCGCCGCGGACCACCCGTTCGTGGTGCACGAGCTGATGATGCCGGTCCTCGGCCTGGTGCGCGTGCCGGACGTCGACGCGGCGATCGAGCTGGCCGTCGAGCTGGAGCACGGCAACCGGCACACGGCCATCATGCACTCGCGCGACGTGAAGAAGCTCACCAAGATGGGCCGCGAGATCCAGACGACCATCTTCGTGAAGAACGGCCCGTCGTTCAACGGCATCGGCATCGGCGGCGAGGGCTACTCGACGTTCACGATCGCCGGGCCCACGGGCGAGGGGCTGACCCGCACGCGCAACTTCGCGCGGACCCGTCGCTGCGTCCTGGTCGACGACCTCAACATCCGCTGATGTCTACTCCGTTCACCGTCGCGGTCACCGGGGCGGCCGGGCAGATCGGGTACGCGCTGCTCTACCGGCTGGCGTCGGGCGACCTGCTGGGCGACCGGCCGGTGCGGCTCAGACTGCTGGAGGTGGAGCCGGCGCTCAAGGCCCTCGAGGGGGTCGTGATGGAGCTTGACGACTGCGCCTTCCCGAACCTGGCCGGCGTGGAGATCGGCTCCGACCCGAGAAGGATGTTCGACGGTGCCAACCTGGCGATGCTCGTCGGCGCCATGCCGCGCAAGGCCGGGATGGAGCGCTCCGACCTGCTCACGGCCAACGGCGCGATCTTCACGGAACAGGGGAGGGCGCTGGCGGCCTCGGCGGCCGACGACGTGCGCGTCGTCGTGACCGGCAACCCCGCCAACACCAACGCGTTGATCGCGTACCACAACGCGTCGGGCATCCCCCGGGAACGCTTTTCCGCGCTGACCCGGTTGGACCACAACCGGGCCCGCGCGCTGCTCGCGGAGCGGGCCGGGAGGCCGGTGCGCGATGTCACGGGCATGACCATCTGGGGCAACCACTCCACCACGCAGTACCCGGACGTCTTCAACGCGAAGGTGTGCGGAGTTCCGGCCGACCGGTGGATCGCCGACGACGGATGGATCAACTTCGACTTCATCCCGACGGTCGCCCGCCGCGGGGCGGCGGTTATCGCGGCCCGCGGCTCCTCGAGCGCCGCCTCCGCAGCGAACGCGACGATCGAGCACTCCCGCGACTGGCTGCTCGGGACTCCCGAGGGCGAGTGGACGTCGATGGCCGTGCCCTCCGACGGGTCGTACGGGGTGCCGGACGGCCTGGTGTCGTCGTTCCCGGTGACCTGCTCGGCGGGGGACTGGTCGATCGTGCAGGGCCTGCCGATCAGCGCCTTCGCGCAGGCGAAGATCGACGCGTCCCTGGGTGAGCTGCAGGGCGAGCGCGACGCCGTGCGCGCCCTCGGCCTGATCTGAGGCTCAGGAGACGGGGGCGGAGCCGATGCCCGCGACCGCGACCGTCGGCGTGCCGTCCTGCACGGTCAGCGTGATCGTCGGGTCGGTGAGGACCTCGCCGGCCGAGGCCGCGTAGAGGGCGTCGGCGAGAGCCTCACCCGTGAGGCCGGCCAGGTCTACGCCGGGCTCGGCTGTCCCCGACCAGCACACCGTGCCGACGTCCGTGCCGTCCAGGCTACGCCACACCTCCGGCTGGCAGCCGTTGCTGGCGTCGGCCCTCGTCAGGCGGGCGGTGACACGGTCGGGGCTGAACTGGACCGACTGCACGATCCCCGACGGCGCCAGCAGCGTCAGCTCGTCGAGCGCCGTCTGCAGCTCCTCGGCCGACCACTGCCCGGTGAGGGCAGAGACGAGCTTGCCGTCGAGCCGGGAGGCGACCGGATCGGCGCCGGTGACGGACTGGGCATCGGCGCCGCACTGCATGGATGACACGTGCGACGAGGCCGTCACGGCGTACAGCGAGACGCGGTACCACGACTCGTCACACGACTCCTTCAGTGCGGTGAGCTCGGCGCCCAACGCCTCGGGGTCCAGCGAGTCGGCGGCCAGCGCCGCCACCTTGATGCTGGTGGGCTGCGGGTCGAGGCTCCGTGGCGCCAGGATGCGCGAGAGGGTCCCGTCGGCCGAGGAGGTGACGATGCTCAGCTGGTCGGGGGTCCACGTCAGGGATCCGAGGGATGTGGCCTGGTCGGCCGCCAGCGCCTCCAGCGCGGGGACGACCGCGGCCGCGGGGTCGATCGCGGGCTCCTCCCGCTCGGCCGGGGTGCAGCCCGCGAGGATCCCGGTGACCGCCACGGCCGTCGCCAGGGCAAGCCCGCGGGCATCACTCATCGAGCATCCGCTGCAACTGCTCGGCCTCCTGGGTGTTCAGTGCCTCGCCGGCGAGGTAGTTGCGGATCGTGGCGTCCAGCTTCTCCGACATGTCCTGCGTTGCGGACTGGCCCCGGGCCAGTGCCTTCTCGCGGAGGTCCTGGGCCAGCGTGTTCAGCCCCGAGGTCGCGGTGGCGGAGAAGCCGGGGAACTGCAGGAACATCGGCGCGATCGCGGGGGTGCCGGACGCCGTCGAGATGACGGGGTCGAAGTCGTCCGAGAGGTCCTCCCAGAACTCGATGTGGTCTTTGAACCAGCGGGTGTTGAACCGCAGCTCCTCGAACCCGGACTGATCGGGGGAGCGGTACCCCGAGAGGTTGGCCGGCATCGGCCAGCCGTTGCCTCCGCTTCCCGTCGGCTCGCTCATCGCGTTGATCTGTCCCCGCAGCTCCTCGGTCTTCAGCGTCGCCGTGACCGCATTGTTGAGCGTGTTGATCATCGCGGTGGCCTTTTCGGTCTGCCGCGACTTGTAGTCGTTGACGAACGTGGCCACGTCGCCGATCTTGCCGAGCACGAAGTCGATGCTCAGGTCCTCGGGCTTCCACGAACCCGTGGCCAGGTCTATGTAGGACTGGTTCTGTTCCCGCACGAGGTCAGCAAAGGCCGTCAGCGACTCCGTCATGTTCTGCAGGAAGGCCGCGTCACGCTCGAGCAGCGCCCGGATCACCGACTGCGTCGTGGAGTGAGCGGAGTCCTGGAGCGTCACGTTGTCGCGGTAGGTCTCCATCGCCGAGGGGCTCTGCCAGCCGGTGGTGTCCCCCGTGGTGCTGATCTGGGTGATGCTGCTGGGGAACACCAGAGCAGAGAGCTTCGCGACGGTGTCGACCCAGCCGCTCATGTGGTCCGCGACGCTGCCCACGGTGTCGCGGATGTCCTTGGAATCCAGCTCGAACTTCTCATCGACCTCGTCGACGATGCCCTGGGCGTTCTCGAGGGCATCGTAGGCCTCCTGCCGGCGTGGGTGCGGGACCTCCTCCTCGGTGAAGCTGAGACCGCCGACGCGCATCCAGAACTTGTCCCAGCCGCTGTACTTGTTGTCGCGGTACTCGACGCCGAGGTACTGCCCCGACGCCCAGCTCTCGTACTTGTACTGCTTCAGCTGTCCGATGGTGGACTTGATGTCGCCCATGACGGCCGCCCCGGCCTCCACGAGATCCTCGTAGCTGTCGACCATGTCGTCGCAGGACTGCTTGATGACCAGTGCGGCGTCGTACGACTCGTTGTCCGGCATGCCCGCCTCAGCTCACGAGCTCGCGGATCTGGCGGTCGAGGCGCCGCAGCGCCTCCCGCTCCTCGCGGCCGGGGTCGCGCCCGAGGAGGTCGACGCCGGCGAAGGCGCTGAGCAGCGTGTCGGCGAGAGACTGGAGCGTGGCGCGCCCGGCCCACTCGGGGTCGAGGGCTACGGAGTCGAAGCGACCCCCGTCGAGGAAGATGGCGACGTGGCGCTGGTCGTCGACGACCTCGTCGGCCCCGGCGGCCGCGAACTCGCCCGCCCTCGATCGGCGCAGGTAGTCGCGGGACCGCTGCATCCATTCGCGGTGCATCGCCATGTACTCGCGCAGCCGCTGCGGTGAGACCTGCCGTCGGGTGGCGTCGTCGCCCTCGGCGGGGGGCGGCGCCGTCTCGTCTTCGGGGAGGGCGGCTCGGATGGCCGCCGTGAGTTCCTCGGAGAGACCCCTGGTATCGGTGCGGTCCCGCCAGCCGTTGCGGATTCCTACCCTGACCAGTCGGCCAGCCTCGATCTCGACGTCCACCTCAGCGCCCATCGGCCCTCCTTCAGTTGTCTCGACCCTAGCGGCGCGTCCGGTCGCAGGGGCGGCATCCGGCTGAGTACGGATCCGCGATCCGCGTGAGTATCAGCCGTGCCAAGATGGGCGAGGAGGTGCCCCATGCTGTTCGACTGGTCGGCCGTTCCGCTGCAGGTGGGTCTGGTGACCGCAGCGTTCCTGCTCTGCGCCTGCATCGGCATTGAGAGGCAGTTCCAGCACAAGTCTGCCGGCGTCCGCACGCATGCTCTCGTCGGTCTGGGTAGTTGCGTGTTCACGCTGATCTCGGTCGAGGGGTTCATCTACCTGGCCGAGTACCAGGTCACGCGCGACCCCTCTCGCATCGCCGCGCAGATCGTCTCGGGCATCGGCTTCCTCGGAGCCGGCGTGATCTTCGTCAACCGCGATGTCGTCCGGGGTCTGACCACGGCCGCGTCGATCTGGCTGGCCGCCGCGATCGGCATGGCGTGCGGGGCGGGGCTGCTGCCGCTGGCCGTCTTCGCGACGATCCTGCACTTCGTCGCCGTGCTTGTCGTGGCGCCGCTGGCCCGCCTGATGCCGACGGCGGGGGAGCGGTCGACGGTGCTGCTGACCTATGCCGACGGCCGTGGCGTGCTGCGCGACGTGCTTGCCGTGGCGACCGATCTCGGGTGTGAGACGACGCTGGTGAACACGCGGCAGACGCACGTCGACGACACGGTCGCGGTCCGCGCCGAGATGCGGTTCCGCAAGGGTCCGCCGCTGCGCGACGTGATGACGCAGCTGAGCGAGGTGCGAGGCGTGCTGAGCGTCGAGCTGGCGACCCGCGACGACGAGCTCTAGAACCCGGACGCGGTCGGGAGTATTGAGCCCGCGTCGTGCAGAATGCTGGCACGGGCCGCCCGGTCCCGGAGATGAGGACCAGCCATGCACGCCACCGCCGTCGTCAAGAGACGCGTCCTGTCGCTCGTCGCCGCCCTGGCCGTGGTGCTGGCGGCGGGCGTCGTGCCCGCGGTTGCGGAGGGCCCGGACGTCTCGTCGGCCACGCCGTCCATCTCGGGCACGCCGCGGGTCGGCTCCACGCTGACCGCGAAGGCCGGCTCGTGGACCTCGGGGGCGACGCTGAAGTACCAGTGGCGCGCCGACGGCAAGGCGATCTCGAAGGCCACGTCGAAGACCTTCAAGCCCACCACGACGCAGAAGGGCAGGCGGATCACCGTCACGGTCACGGGCTCGAAGTCGGGGTACACATCCGTGTCGAAGACGTCGGCGGCCACGAAGAAGGTCATCCTCGCGCCGACCCCCAAGGTGACCGGCTCGGCGAAGCTGGGCTCGAAGCTGACCGTCAAGCGAGGCACCTGGACGTCGGGTGCCAAGCTGAAGGTGCAGTGGTACGCCGACAACGTCGCGATCCCGGGCGCCACGTCGACCACGTTCACCGTCACGACCAGCCAGCAGGGCAAGAAGATCTTCGCGCGCGTCACGGGCTCCAGGTCCGGCTACCCGACGGTGAAGCGGGACTCGGCCGTGACGAAGCAGGTCAAGCTCGTCGACACCTCAAGCAAGGCGTCGGTGGACGCCGCCTACACGAAGATCCTGCTGCCGGCGCTCAAGAAGAGCACCGGCTGGACGGGGAGGACGTCCAGCTGCAAGGTCGGCACGGAGTCCTCCTCGTCGAAGAAGGCCACGCTGGACGCGGTCAACTTCATGCGCGCCATGGTGCAGCTCGACGGAGTCCGCTTCAACAGCACCTGGAACAAGGAGGCGCTGCGGAACTCGCTGATGATGGAGGCGCGCGGCGAGATCACGCACTACCCGACGAAGTCGGGCTCCTGCTGGAGCACCGTCGGCGCCGACGCGGCAGGCCGGTCCAACATCGCGCTGCAGTGGGGCGGGTCGCTGCCCGCCGTGACGACCGGGGCCCGCGGCATCGTCGGCTACATGGTCGACGCCGGGAGCAACAACACGGTCGTCGGCCACCGTCGCTGGATCCTCGAGCCGTCGATCGCCGTCATGGGCACGGGCTCGACGAACCGGGCCAGCACGCTGACCGTCATCGGCAAGAGCGGGCTCGCCACGTCGAAGTACAACGCGAAGCCCACCTGGCTCGAGTGGCCGTCGGCGGGGTACTTCCCGGCGAGCATCGAGCCCGACGGCCGCTGGTCGCTGTCTGCTTCCGCGGCGGGGGCCGACTTCTCGAAGGCCAAGGTCACGGTCAAGACGTCCAGCGGCAGGAAGCTCTCCGTGAAGAAGTACGGCGTCGTGTCCTACATGGGGCCCGAGACGATCAGCTTCAAGGTGTCCGGGCTCAGCATGCCGAAGGGGTCGGCCGTCGCCACCTACACGGTGTCCGTGACGGGGATCAAGGGGACGTCGTCGTCGAGCTACAGCTACAAGGTCAAGCTGTTCAACCCCTGATCAATCAGGGTCGGATCAGGGAATATCCTCCTTGCCGAAAGGGTTGAGTGAAGTAGACTCAACTTAGCATTTCGAGGAGGAGAGACCCATACTCATGAACACCGAGAGGCTCACGACGAAGTCCCGCGACGCCGTCACCGCGGCGGTCCGCCGGGCTCTCACGAACGGAAACCCCAACTCCGAGACGGTGCACCTGCTGCACGGCCTGATGCTCACGCCCGACAACACCGTCGGCGCGCTGCTGGAGGCCGTCGGCGCGAAGGCCGCCGTCGTCGACAACGCCGCCGTCGAGGCGATCGGCAAGCTGCCGTCGACCTCCGGCAACTCGGTCTCGCAGCCCGCCCTCAGCGGGCCCTTCGCCCGCGTGCTCGCGGCGGCCGAGACCTTGGCCGACACGCTCGGCGACGACTTCGTCGCCACCGAGCACCTGCTGATCGCGCTGGCCGACATCGACTCGGATGCGAAGAAGATCCTCGCGCGCCACGGCGTCACCGCCAAGGCCCTCACCGAGGCCTTCCAGGCTGCCCGTGGCGGCAAGCGCGTCACGTCCGCGGAGTCGGAGGGCGGCGAGTCCGTGCTGGACAAGTACTCCGTCGACCTGACCGAGCGCGCCCGCGACGGGAAGCTCGACCCCGTCATCGGCCGCGACTCGGAGATCCGCCGCGTGGTGCAGGTCCTCGCGCGCCGCACCAAGAACAACCCGGTGCTGATCGGCGAGCCCGGCGTCGGCAAGACCGCCGTCGTCGAGGGCCTCGCGCAGCGGCTGGTGGCTGGCGACGTGCCCGACTCCCTGAAGGGCCGCCGGCTGGTGTCGCTGGACCTGGCCTCGATGGTCGCGGGGGCCAAGTACCGCGGCGAGTTCGAGGAGCGCCTGAAGGCCGTCCTGAACGAGATCAAGGAGGCCGAGGGCCAGGTCATCACGTTCATCGACGAGTTGCACACCGTCGTCGGCGCTGGCGCGTCCGGCGAGGGCGCCATGGACGCGGGCAACATGCTCAAGCCCATGCTGGCCCGCGGCGAGCTGCGGATGATCGGCGCGACCACGCTCGACGAGTACCGCGAGCGCATCGAGAAGGACCCCGCGCTGGAGCGGCGCTTCCAGCAGGTCTTCGTCGGTGAGCCCAGCGTCGAGGACACCATCGCGATCCTCCGCGGCCTGCGCGAGCGCTACGAGGCCCACCACAAGGTGCGGATCACCGACTCCGCGCTGGTGGCCGCCGCGACGCTGTCCGACCGCTACATCACGTCGCGCCAGCTGCCTGACAAGGCCATCGACCTGATCGACGAGGCCGCGTCGCGGCTGCGCATGGAGATCGACTCGTCGCCGGAGGAGATCGACATGCTCCGCCGCGACGTCGACCGCATGACCATGCAGAAGTTCGCCCTCGAGAAGGAGCAGGACGCCGCCTCGAAGGAGCGCCTCGCCGCCCTGAACGCCGAGCTGGCCGACGCGCAGGAGAACCTGCGCGGGCTCGAGGCGCGCTGGGAGGCGGAGAAGTCCGGGCTGAACAGGGTCGGCGACATCAAGGAGAAGATCGACGAGCTCCGCTCGGAGGCGGAAAGGTTCCAGCGCGGCGGCGACTTCGCGAAGGCCTCCGAGATCCTCTACGGTGAGATCCCCGCGCTGGAGAAGCAGCTTGCCGACGCCGAGGCGCCTGACGCCGCGCCGTCGATGGTCTCGGAGGACGTCGGCTCCGGCGACATCGCCGAGGTCGTCGCATCCTGGACCGGCATCCCCGTGGGCCGCATGCTTGAGGGCGAGTCGGACAAGCTGCTCCACATGGAGGAGCGCATCGGCGAGCGCCTGATCGGGCAGAAGGCCGCCGTCAAGGCCGTCTCCGACGCGGTGCGCCGCTCGCGCGCCGGGATCTCGGACCCGAACCGGCCCACCGGCTCGTTCCTGTTCCTCGGCCCCACGGGCGTCGGCAAGACCGAGCTGGCCAAGGCGCTGGCGGACTTCCTGTTCGACGACGAGACCGCGCTGGTGCGCATCGACATGAGCGAGTACTCGGAGAAGCACTCGGTCGCACGGCTTGTCGGCGCCCCTCCGGGCTATGTCGGCTACGAGGAGGGCGGCCAGTTGACCGAGGCCGTGCGCCGTCGTCCGTACTCGGTGATCCTGCTCGACGAGGTCGAGAAGGCGCACCCCGACCTGTTCAACATCCTGCTGCAGGTCCTCGACGACGGGCGCCTGACCGACGGCCAGGGTCGCACGGTGGACTTCCGCAACACGCTCCTGATCCTGACCTCCAACCTGGGCAGCCAGTTCATGGCCGACCCGCTGCTGGACGAGGAGACGCGCCGCAACTCGGTGATGGGCGTGGTGCGCCAGGCGTTCCGCCCGGAGTTCCTGAACCGCCTCGACGACACCGTCCTGTTCGACGCGCTCAGCGCCGAGGACCTGGCCCGGATCGTCGACATCCAGATCGACCGCCTGAACCGTCGCCTCGCCGACCGCCGCATCACGCTCGACGTGACTGAAGCGGCCCGCACCTGGCTCGGGGACGTCGGCTTCGACCCGGTCTACGGCGCCCGCCCGCTCCGTCGGCTTGTCCAGTCGACCATCGAGGACGCCCTAGCGCGCGGCCTGCTCGCCGGGGAGATCCACGACGGCAGCCATGTCACGATCGACCGCTCCGGCGACGGCGTGGCCATCGTCTGACGCCAGCGCTGGGGCCCCTCCGAGCGCCTACGCCAGCGCAGGGGCCCCTCTGATCGCAGCCGCCACCGCCGGTGGTCCCTCTGTTCGCAGACGCCAACGATTTGCACCGACGCCAACGATATTCACGCGAATACCGTTGGCGTCGGTGACATCGTTGGCGTCCTGCTTGGAGCGACGGTTGCGCGTTCCCGAAAATCGACCAGTGACCGCTTCTCCCCGGTCCACCAAGGAGAAGCGGTCACTGGTCGATTCTCGCGGTGGGACCCGGGTGGGGATCCCGTCTGATGGGGCTGAAGCGTCCCCCGACGCTGGTTGCGCGGCGCAACCGACTCCGCCTGCGGCTGCGTGACCGACTCGGTCTGTGGTTGCCCACCCGCCTGCGGCTGCGTGACGGACTCGGTCTGTGGGTGCACGACCGACTCAGCAGCGGTTGCGCCTTCGAGTTGGGCGCGCCGTCAGGCCTAGTCAGCTGCACCCGAGAGGCCCTGGTGCTGCGGCTGCGCCGTTGACTTTGGACGCTTCGTCAGTGCACCGAGAAGCCGCCGTCGACTGCGATGGACTGTCCCGTGACGTACGCCGAGCCGGGTCCCGCGAGGAACACGGCCGCGGCGGCGAAGTCCGACGGGCTGCCGTTTCGGCCAACGAGGGTCCGCGCGGCTAGTCGAGCGACGGTCTCAGGGTCAGAACTCAGGCGTCTGTTCAACGGTGTCTGCACGAAGCCGGGGATCAGGACGTTCGACGTGACGCCCTGCGAGGACCAGGCCTCGGCCTGGGACCGGGCGAGGCCCTCGAGCGCGGCCTTGGAGACCCCGTAGGCGCCGCTGGCTGCGAAGGGGCGATGGGCCTGCTGCGAGCTGATGCTGATGATGCGTCCATAGCCGCGATGTGCCATGCCGGGGGCGAGGCGCTGCCCGAGCACGAACGGCGCGTCGAGATTGACCCTCATCGTCGCGTCCCAGGTGTCCTCGTCGAGCTCTGGCATCGACGGCCGGAGGTTGATCCCCGCAGAATTGACGACGATGTCGACGGCCCCGACCTCGTCGGCGAGCCCGTGCGCGCCGACCCGGGACGACAGATCTGCGACGACGCCGGCGGCGGAGCAGCCACCGACGCGGATCGTCTCGAACGTCTCGTCGATCGCCGAGCGGGTCCGTGCGGCGACGACCACGTGGGCCCCGGCCTCCGCCAGGGCGAGTGCGATGGCCCGCCCGATCCCGGAGCTGCCGCCCGTCACGAGCGCGGAGCGGCCGTCGAGTCCGAAGAGCTGCTGCAGTGACATCGGCCCAGAGTAGCGACCAGTCACGCGACCGCCGGAGTGCGTCACATGCGAGAGCCCGGTATGTGCGGCGACGATGACTTCACGGGGTACCGCACGACAACGGGCGGACCACGTCGGCGGACCACGTCGGCGGACCACGTCGGCGGGCGACGTCGGCGGATCCCGTCGGCCGACCGACGAGAATCGGGCAGTGGTCGCTTCTCCCCGGTCCGGGGCAGAGAACCGTTGACTGCCCATGCGCGGCCGACTCGCGAGAATCGACCAGTGCCCCGTTCTCCTCGGCGGACCGGGGAGAACCGGGCACTGGTCGTTTTTCGGGGTGGGTCGAGTCGTGTCAGGGGCCGGGGCTCTCAGGGCGGTTCCGGGAAGTGAACCCGGGGGAGCCCGGAGGCGCCCCTCCGCCAGGCCGCGTACCCTGGAACGCATGCCCGACTTCATCCGCATCGGTGACGCAGAGCGCGACGAGGCCGTCTCGTTGCTGCAGGACCACCACGCGGCCGGCCGGCTCTCCACCGAGGAATTCGACGACAGGATGGGGAAGGCCCTCGAGGCCAAGGTCGCCGACGACCTGACGGCGCTCTTCGTCGACCTGCCCGGCCAGCGCCCCGGGCAGCAGTCCGCACCCGCGCCGGTCAGCTACGGGATGCCCGTCCCGCAGCAGTGGGCCCCGCCCGTCGAACAGGCCTCCGACCGGTCCAGGGCACTGTGGTGGGCGCTCGGCGCAGTCCTGGTGCTCCTCTTCGTGATGGGCGTCGGTACCGGTCACTTCATCGGGTTCCCGCTCGTGGTCATCGTCGCGGTGCTGGCCGGCCACAAGGCGCGGACCCGTCGGATGCTGTCCGGAAGGCCGCGTGGCCGCTTCCCTCGACCCCTGACGGTGGCCGGGAAGCAGGCCGTCATGCAGCAGCTGAGCCTCGGCAACCCCGACGGTGCCGTCGCGGCCTTCATGGAGGTGACCGGAGCCGACCCCGAGTCCGCCCGACGCGCCGTGTGGGCCCTCGGCCGCGAACTCGGCCGCTGACCGGTCCCCGACGCGCCGGATTCCCAGGGGCGCCGTAGTCTGGAGCCATGCCCGACTACATCCGCATCGGTGACGCAGAACGCGACGAGGCCATCGCGATCCTGCAGGAGCATCATGCAGCGGGCCGACTCTCGAACGAGGAGTTCGACGACCGGATGGGCCGGGCGCTCGAGGCCAAGGTCGCCCCCGACCTGGCCGTGCTCTTCAACGACCTCCCTGGGCGCAAGCCGGGACAGGCCGCGGCATCGGCCGGCCCCGCCCCGCAGCCGCTGGGCCTGCCCGTGCAGTACGGAGTCCCCTCCGCGCTGCCGGAGCCGGTCGCGAAGCTGGGCAAACCCTGGTACGCGCAGTGGTGGATGGTCATCGTGGCCATGGTACTCACCGGGATGTCCGACGGCCGGCTCGGCGGTCTCGTCCTCCTCACGGCGCTCTGGGTCTGGGTGATCTACCCCCAGATGGTCAAGCGCCGGACCCCCGTCGAACCGCCCGCGCCCCGCCGCCCGCTCACATACGAGGAGCGCGAGCAGATCATGTACTACATCCGCACCGGCAGCCCGGCGCAGGCCGAGGCCCGCTACCGCGACCTGACGGGCGCCGATCAGTTCACGGCGAAGATGACCGTCGCGGCGATGGCGCGGGAACTCGGCCGCTGACCCGGTGGCAGGATGGCCCCATGGCCTCCCTGCATGACATCCGACGCGACTACACCGGCGAGCCCCTCCCGCAGGACCTCTCCGGCCTCGACCCGTGGCGGTTCTTCGCCAGCTGGGTCCGGGAGGCGCTGGAGGCCGGGATCTCCGACGCGACGGCCGTGACGCTGGCCACCGCCGACGCGCACGGGAGGCCGTCGGCCCGGATCGTGCTGCTCAAGGAGTACTCGCCCCGTGGGCTGGTCTTCTTCACGGACTACGGCTCCGACAAGGGGCGCGACCTCGACGAGAATCCCGTCGCCAGCGCGTCGTTCTGGTGGGCCCCCCAGACGCGGCAGGTCCGGGCCACCGGCCCCGTGAGCCGCCTGCCCCGCGAAGAGTCCGAGGCCTACTTCGCCACCCGCCCGCGCGCCAGCCAGCTGGAGGCCTGGGCATCACACCAGTCGGCGCCCCTCCCATCGCGCGACGAGCTGGCCGCGGCCTTCGCCGAGGCCGAGGCACGGTTCGCGGGTCGCGACGTCGAGTGCCCTCCCGAGTGGGGCGGCTACCTCGTCGACGTCGACACCTTCGAGTTCTGGCAGGGGCTGCCGAGCCGGCTCCACGACCGAGTCCGCTTCGAACGCGACGGCGCGGGCGCCTGGTCCGCGACGCGGCTGCAGCCCTGACGCCTCACGCGGGCCGCAACTCGAGCAGCTTCGCGTCCTCTCCGTCCTGCAGCAGCCAGATCGACCCGTCCGGCGCCTCCGCTACGGCCCGGATCCGGGCATCCATGCTCCAGGTCTCCTTCTCGGTCGCCTTCACGCCGTCGAGGTCGACGCGGATCAGCGCCTCGCCCGACAGCGCGCCGATGAACGCGTCGCCGGTCCAGGCCGGGAACAGGTCGCCCTGGTAGATCAGCAGCGATCCGGGGGAGATCGACGGGTTCCACCAGACCTTCGGCGCGACGAAGCCGTCGCCCTTCGCGTGGTCGGGGATGTCGGTGCCGTCGTAGTGCGTGCCGTTGCTGACCTCCGACCAGCCGTAGTTGCTGCCCGCCTCGATCAGGTTCAGCTCGTCGCCGCCCATCGGGCCCATCTCGGTCTCCCACAGCCTGCCGTCGGCGTCGAACGAGATGCCCAGGGGGTTGCGGTGGCCCTTCGACCACAGCTCGTCGGTCACGTCGTCGCCCTCACCCGCCCAGGGGTTGCCGGGTGCCGGGTCCCCGTCGAGCGTGAGCCGCAAGATCGCGCCCAGGTTGGTGTCGAGGTCCTGCGCGGGGGTCATCTGCCGACGCTCGCCCGAGGTGACGTACAGGTGGCCGTCGTGCACGGCCAGCCGGTGCCCGAAGTGACCGTCGCCGGTGGTCTTCGGGACCTGCCGCCAGATGACCTCCAGCCCTGTGAGGGTGCGCTGCTCGACGTCGAGAAGACCCCGCCCGACGACTGCCCCGCTGCGTCCTGACGAGTCCGAGTTCACCCAGCTGAGGTAGACGGTGCCGTCGGCGGCGAAGGTCGGGCCCGCGATGATGTCGCCGAGCCCTCCCTGCCCGGCGACCGTGATGCTCTCCGGCGTGCCCGTCACCGGTTCGATGCCCCGGTCGTCGCGGATCAGGAGCACGCCGCGGCGCTCCGTGATGACCATCGCGTCCGTGCCGGGCAGGAACGTCATCGCCCAGGGCTCGTCGAACGTCTCGTGCTCGGTCACCTCGAACTCGTGGGTCTCCGGCACGGGGCTGACAGACGCGCTGGCCGGTTCCGGCGACGCGACCGCGGAACCGCTCGCCGACGCCGACGGGGAGGGGGAGGACGGCGCGGAGACGCTGGGTGCCCCGGCCGACGGGGAGTCGGCGGGGGAGTCGTCGATGGTGGAGCAGGCCGCCAGGAGCAGAGCCGCGGCGGCCGGGAGACGGAGTCGGCTGCTCATGCCTCGACGCTAGCCGTGGCGGGGTCAGGTCTCCCCGGCCCCGCGGCCCGGGCGCGTGTGGTGGTCCGGCCGGAGGGGCGCGTCGGGAGCGGTCACAGCCCGCTCTTCATCCACCCGTCCCCGCGGGCCCGCAGCCCCAGCGTCACGGCCCGGGCGCCCATGAAGCCGAGCGTGAACGACCCCCAGAGCCACAGCAGCGCCGGCAGGCCGGTGGGCAGCAGCAGGGCGATGAGCGCCAGCGGTGCGTAGACCACGAGCGTGATCAGGCCCGCCTTCGCCAGGTAGGCGCCGTCGCCGGCCCCGATCAGCACACCGTCGAGGAGATAGACGTAGCCCGCGAGCGCCAGCGTGGCGCCGACGACGAGCAGCAGCGACGCGACGATCCCGCGCACCGCGTCGTCGGTGGAGAACAGCCAGGCGATCGGGCCCCGCAACACGATGGCGGCGAGTCCCAGCACGGCCCCGGCGCCCACCGACCATCGGGTCATCACGCGGGTGAAGTGCCGCGCCCCGGACCGGTCGCCCGCCCCGAGCGCGGTGGCGATGATCGTCTGGCCCGCGATGGCGAGGGCATCCAGGGCATAGGCCAGCAGATTCCACACGTTCATCGCGATCACGTGGGCCGCGAGCGCCTCGGCGCCCTGCCGGGCTGCGACGTAGGTCGTGATGAGCAACGCGGCCCGCAGCGTCACGGTCCGCAGCCAGAGCGGGAACCCGATCCCGAGGCTCATCGCCATGTCTCCCCAGTGCGGCGCGAGCCGGGCGCCCGTCGGCCTGGCGCGTCGCCACACCAGCCAGGCGGCCGTCAGCCCCATGCCGCTCTCGGCGACGGCCGTACCGAGCGCCGCTCCGGCGATGCCGAGCTGGAGGCCGAACACGAAGCCGAGGTTGAGCACGAAGTTGGCAGCGGCGGCGGACACCGACAGCGCCAGTGGGGTCCGGGCGTCGGAGAACCCGCGGAAGGTGCCCGTCGCCGCGAGCGTGACGAGCATGAGCGGCAGGCCGGGGAGCGACCATCTCAGGTAGGTCACGGCGTAGGGGAGGACGTCACCGGAAGCGCCCAGCGCCGCGCACAGCCACGGCACCAACGGCCACATGACCACCGCGACGACGGCCCCGATGGCGAACGCGAGCCACATCGCCTGGATCCCCAGCTCGAGCCCGCGGCGGCGCTCGCCCGCGCCGACGTACCGGCCGACGACCGACGTCGACCCGTAGGCCAGGAAGATGCACAGCCCGACGGCGGTCAGTAGCAGGCCGCTGCCGACGCCGAGGCCGGCCAGCTGCAGGGTGCCGAGCCGGCCGACGATCCAGGTGTCGGCCAGCACCATCAGCGGCTGCGCCAGCAACGCGGCGAAGGCGGGGACGGCGAGGGACAGGATGCGGCGCGTGAGATTCATGGCGCAGTCAGAGTATCGCCGCCGCGGGCGGGCCCCTGCCGGTAGCCTCGGGGCGAACCGGGGCCGATGCGGCCCCGCGGGAGGAGTAGACGTGGCCGTCGTCAAGATCAACGCCATCGAGGTGCCCGAGGGTGCCGGACCGGAGCTGGAGAAGCGCTTCGCGGCGCGTCGGCACGCCGTCGACGGGTCCCCGGGGTTCCTCGGGTTCCAACTGCTGCGTCCCGTCGCGGGGGAGTCGCGCTACTTCGTCCTGACGCAGTGGGCCACCGAGGAGGACTTCGTCGCGTGGCGCGACAACGGTGCGCGCGCGGCCCACGCGGGCGGCGCCGAGCGGCGGCCCGTGGCCAGCGGCGCGCAGCTCCTGGAGTTCGAGGTCGTCGACCTCTGACCGCTCGCGGGCGGCCGGTAGGGTCTCGCCCATGAGCGAGCGCCTTGCCCCCGACCGCGACGTCCCCGGCGCGTTCTGGGTCCGGTTCGGCCCCACCCAGCAGTCCTGGGTCGACCCGTCGCGCCCGGACTTCCTCGCCTTCGAGTACGTCCAGCACATCGCGATGGTCCTCGACCACACCGTGCTCGACACGCCAGCCGACCATCGGCTGCGCATCGTGCACATCGGCGGCGCGGGCATGTCGCTACCCCGCTGGGTGGCCTGGCGCCGCCCCGGCACGGCGCAGGTCGTGTGCGAGCCGGACGTCGAGCTGACCGCCGAGGTCCGGCGCAAGATCCCGCTGCCTCCCCGCTCGGGCATCAAGGTCCGCGACGTCGACGGCCGCGCGGGGCTGGCCGCGATGCCGGAGGCGTGGGCGGACGTCATCATCGTCGACGCGTTCGACGGGCCGAGCGTGCCGGGCGAACTCGCCACCGTCGAGTGCCTCGACCAGCTGCGCAGGGTGAGCCGCGGCGACGCCGTCGTCATCTACAACGTCACCGACCGAGCGCCGTTCGAATGGGCGAAGGGCCTGGCGGCAGGGCTGTCGGCCCGCTGGCGCAACCTGATCGTCGGCATGGAACCCGTCGTCATGAAGGGAAAACGGTTCGGCAACGTCGTCCTCGCGGCCAGCGACAAGCGGGCCGACACCGCGGCGATCGAACGGGCCTCAGCCGGGCTGACCATCGGCTACCGCTGGATCGTCGGCGCACGGGCCCGCGACTGGCCGGGCGGCGCCGAACCCATGACCGACGACGATGCGACCACCTCGCCGGGCCCGCGCGGCCGAGGCTGGTAGGCGGCGCGCCGTGCCCAACGACGGACCTGCAAGAATGGGGCCCGTGCAGGCGAAGAAGAAGACCGGGAAGCGAGGCACCTCCCCGCTTGCGGTGTTCCTCATCGCCCTGGCGATCGCAGCCCTCTCTCTCGGCGGCTGGATCGCCTGGAGCTACTGGGGCAGCAACGTGCTCGCCCAGCGGGCCGCGGCCGACGAGCTGGTTGGCCTGCGGAACGCCATCGCCGAGGCGACCCCGACCGCCATCGAGACGGACGAGGCGCCGCAGGTCGCCCGGCCCGCCACCGGGACCGCCGCCTGGATCTTGCGCATCCCCGCCATCGGCCTGGAGGCGCCCGTCATCGCGGGCGTCGAGCCCTCCGACCTGGACCGCGGGCTCGGCTGGTATCCCGGCACGTCGCTCCCCGGCCAGGCGGGCAACTTCGCGCTGGCCGGAAACCGTGTCACCGGCGGAGCCTTCCTGCGCGACGTCATGAGCCTGGCCGCCGGCGACCAGGTGATCATCGAGACGCCCGAGGCGACGTTCACGTACACGCTCACCGTCGCCCCCGCCGACCTGACGGTCGCCTCCGACGACTCGTGGGTCCTCGACCCCGTGCCCGGCCACGTCGACATCGTGCCGACGCAGGCCTTCCTGACCCTGACCACCGCCGAAGACCTCGTGCCCACGGGCGACCGCTCCGTGGGCTTCGGCACCCTGACGAAGACGGAGACGCCATGACCGACCGCACCGAACTCATCTCGCACATCGGGAACCTCGCCGTGGTCCGCGGCAAGGTCACCCTCGCCTCCGGCAAGGAGGCCGACTACTACGTCGACATGCGTCGCGTCACGCTCGACGGCGTCGCGTCGCCCATCGTCGGGCGCGTCATGAACGAGCTCGTCGCCGACCTCGACTTCGACGCCGTCGGCGGGCTGACGCTCGGCGCCGACCCCGTCGCCACCGCGATGCTCCACGCAAGGGCGGCCGCGGGCGGGCGACTCGACGCCTTCGTCGTGCGCAAGGAGGCGAAGGCGCACGGGCTCCAGCGCCGCATCGAGGGCACCGACGTCGCCGGCCGCCGCGTGCTGGTCGTCGAAGACACCTCCACCACGGGCGGCTCGGCGTTGACCGCGGTCGAGGCGGTCCGCGAGGCCGGGGGCACCGTCGTCGCCGTCGCCGTGGTCGTCGACCGCGCCACGGGGGCCGCGGAGCGCGTGGCCGAGGCAGGGCTGGAGTACCGCTTCGCCGTCGGTCTGGAGGACCTGGGGCTCTAGCCCCGTCAAGGGCGGTTCCCCTTTTGACGGACGGTCAGGTCGGCTACCGTGAAGGGCGACCTACTAGGAGGCCAACCGTGATCGCCCTCATCATCGTTCTCGTCGTCATCGTCGGCATCATCGCCTGGGGCGTCGGCTCGTACAACTCGTTCGTACGCAGCCGCAACGTGATCCAGGAGTCGTGGCGTCAGATCGACGTCGAACTCAACCGCCGCTACGACCTGATCCCGAACCTGGTCGAGACCGTGCGCGGCTACGCGGCCCACGAGCGCAACACTCTCGAGCAGATCACCGCGCTGCGCAACCAGGCCCGCCAGCTGGCCGCGTCCGCGCAGGGTGCTCCGACGCAGGAGCGCGCCGCGGTCGAGCAGGAGCTGACGCAGGCCGTGCACGGCCTCATGGTGTCGGTCGAGGCGTACCCCGATCTGAAGTCCAACACCAATTTCCTCGAGCTGCAGCGCGAGCTGACCGACACCGAGGACCGCATCGCCGCCGCGCGTCGCTTCTACAACGCCAACGTGCGCGAGTACAACACCAAGATCGACTCTGTGCCCACCAACGTCATCGCGGGCTTCGCCAAGTTCGAGAAGGCCACGTACTTCGAGGTCAACGACCCGGCGGTGCGACAGGCGCCCGGCGTGAACTTCGGCGAGATCTCGCAGCGGCCCGCAGGTTCGACCGAGCCGCAGCAGCTGCCGACCAACACCCAGCAGCCCCCCGTGCAGCCGCCGTCGGCGCCCCCGCAGATCTCCACGGACCCGTTCGCCCGGGAGAACCAGAACAAGGGTCCGTTCCAGGGCTGAGCCCGCTCAGGCAGCCACACCCTCCGATTCGCCCTTCCGCGCCTTGAGGCGCTGGAGGGCGAACTCGATTCCCATCGGGACCAGCGAGACGAGCACGATGAGGACCAGCACGGCGTCGATGTGGTCGCGGATCAGCTCGACGCGACCGAGGAAGTACCCCAGCGTCGTGACGCCGACGCCCCACAGGGCCCCGCCGATCGCGGTGTAGGAGATGAACCGCCGGAAGGGCATACCCGCGACGCCCGCCACCAGCGTCACGATCGTCCGCACGATGGGCACGAAGCGCGCCAGGATCAGGGCCTTGGGCCCGTGGCGGTCGAAGAACGCGTGCGTCCGGGCGACGTGCCTGGGGTCGAGGACCTTGCCCATCAGCCCGTCGCGCGGTTTGAAGATCGGCGGCCCGACGACGGTGCCCAGCCAGTAGCCCGCGACGTTGCCCGCGATCGCGGCACAGGTCAGCACCAGTGCCGAGACGATCAGCGTCGGCATCGGGCCGCCGAAGCTGATGCTGCCGAGCGCGGCGAACATCCCGACGGTGAACAGCAGCGAGTCGCCGGGCAGGATCGAGAAGAGGCCGCACTCGGCGAAGATGACCAGCGCGCAGCCCCAGAGCGCCCAGTTGCCCATCGCGTTGATGAGGAACTCGGGGTCCATCCAGGCGGGCAGGAGCAGGGGGACCAATGTCGTCACGTGCCTACGGTACGCCTGGCTTCACTCTGGACCCGAAACCGCCGGGAGGTATCCCACACCCCAGAACTGTTCGCCTTGGGTGAAATCCCTCCAGGTGGTTGAAACATCAATCAAACTGAGCTACGGTTGTGTCAACAACCCCGAAAGGACACCAACATGAGCCTCGCCGATCTCAAGGGCACCCTCGTTCTCGATCCCACCCACACGACCCTGTCGTTCGTGACCCGCCACGCGATGGTGACCAAGGTCCGCGGCTCCTTCGAGAAGTTCGAAGGCTCCGCCGTCGTCGACGCCGCCAACCCGGCCGCCTCCTCTCTCGACGTCAAGATCGAGACCGCCTCGGTCGACACCCGCAACGCCGACCGTGACGCGCACCTTCGCTCCGGCGACTTCTTCGACGCCGAGCAGTTCCCCTACATCACGTTCAAGGGCACCGACTTCGCCGTCAAGGGCGACGTCGTCGAGGTCACCGGCGACATGACCATCAAGGACGTCACCCGCTCCGTCACCTTCCCGCTGGAATACCAGGGCGAGGCCAAGGACCCCTTCGGCAACACCCGCGTCGGCTTCGAGGGCTCCGTGCAGGTGCTCCGCTCCGACTTCGGCCTGACCTGGAACGCTGCCCTGGAGACCGGCGGCTTCCTCGTCTCCGACAAGGTCACCCTCGAGCTGGAGATCTCCGCGATCGCCCAGGCCTGAGCCTGATCTGACTGCCACCTTCGGATCCCCCGCCCGTCAGGGCGGGGGATCCGTCGTTACTCTCGACCCGTGAGCGACGCACTGATCGACCCCACCGCACCGACGGTCGGCGTCGGCCCGCACCCGGAGCCCTGGCCGGACGACGACCGCCTCGACCCCGAGTTGCTCGCCGGGGGCGACCGGCGCAACGTCGTCGACCGGTACCGGTACTGGCGCCTCGAGGCGATCGTCGCGGACCTCGACCACAGCCGAAGTGGGCTGCACGTCGCCATCCAGAACTGGGAGCACGACTTCAACATCGGGTCCATCGTGCGAACGGCGAACGCCTTCAACGTCGCCGGGGTGCACATCGTCGGCCGGCGGCGCTGGAACCGCCGCGGCGCCATGGTCACCGACCGCTATCTCCACGTCCACCACCACGCCGACGAGGCCGAGCTGCTCGACTGGCTCCGCGAGCGCGGCGTCACCCCCGTCGGGGTCGACAACCTGCCGGGCTCCGTGCCGCTGGAGACGGCACAACTCCCCGCCGACTGCTGCCTGGTCTTCGGGTCCGAGGGGCCGGGCCTGACCGAGGTGATGGTCGCCGGGTGCGACGCGCTCGTCGCCATCACGCAGACCGGGTCGACCAGGTCGATGAACGCCGGGGCCGCCGCGGCCATCGCCATGTACCACTGGCGCCTGCAGCATCCCCCTGTCGAAGTCGGGGCACCCGGCGTCGCGGACGTAGAGTGAGCAGCATGCCAGAGCGATTCGCCGCAGGGCTTACCCCGCTGCCCACCGCCGCCCGCGTCACCCAGCAGCGTTCGGCGCTGCGCTGGCGCATCATCTCGACCGTCATCTCCGCCGTCGTGCTCGGCCTCGTCATCTACTTCCTCGGCCGCGACTGGCCGCGCACCTGGACCATCGTGGTCGTCGCCCTGTGGACCGCCTCGTCGGTCTTCTGGCTCGTCGTGTCCGCGGTCGGGCTGGCCAACGCCAAGCGCGACCTTGCCGCCATCCAGGAGGGAGTGGCGTTCTACCTCGACGGCCGCGGCGTGGAGTTCGTCACTCCCGTCGCCGCGCGCGTCCCCTGGGAGAACGTGTCCGCGCTGAGGCTGGTCGGTCGCCAGTCCGGGGCCGGCCCGTCGGTCTCGCTCGAGGCCGACGGAGCCCACATCGCCAAGGTCCCGGTGTCGTTCATCGACGCCGCACCGGAGATCATCGACTCCGCGGCACGTGCCTATTCGCTCGGACGCGTCCACCTCGACACCAGCGCGCTGGACCGCGTGGTCTGAGCGCCGCCCGTCCCGCGAGGGTCACCCTTTGGCTGCCAAGGGGCACGCGATAGGCTGGGCGCGCTGAAGGATTCTTCGAGTTCACATCAAGAAATGAGGCTTCCATGCCAGTTGCAACTCCCGAGGTCTACGCGGAGATGATCGATCGGGCCAAGGCAGGCAAGTTCGCCTACCCGGCCATCAATGTCTCCTCCTCCCAGACCCTGAACGCCGCTCTCCAGGGCTTCACCGAGGCCGGCTCGGACGGCATCCTGCAGATCTCGACCGGTGGCGCGGAGTACATGTCCGGCCCCACCATCAAGGACAAGGTCACCGGCGCTGCCGCGTTCGCGGCCTACGCGCAGGAAGTTGCCAAGAACTACCCCGTCACGGTCGCCCTGCACACCGACCACTGCCCCAAGGACAAGCTGGACTCCTTCGTGCGTCCGCTGCTGGCCATCTCCGAGGAGCGCGTCGCCCGCGGCGAGCTGCCCCTGTTCCAGTCGCACATGTGGGACGGCTCGGCCGTTCCCATGGAGGAGAACCTCCAGATCGCTGACGAGCTCCTCGCCCGTTGCGCGAAGGCGAACATCATCCTCGAGATCGAGGTCGGCGTCGTCGGCGGCGAAGAGGACGGCGTCGTCGGCGAGATCAACGACAAGCTGTACACCACCGTCGAGGACGGCATGCGCACCGCCGAGGTCCTCGGCCTGGGCGAGAAGGGCCGCTACATGACGGCCCTGACGTTCGGCAACGTGCACGGCGTCTACAAGCCGGGCCACGTCAAGCTGCGCCCCGCTGTTCTCCAGGAGATCCAGCAGGCCGTCGGCGACAAGTACGGCAAGGCGTCCCCGTTCGATCTGGTCTTCCACGGCGGCTCGGGCTCGACCCCGCAGGAGATCTCCGACGCGGTCGACTTCGGCGTCATCAAGATGAACATCGACACCGACACGCAGTACGCCTTCACCCGTCCGGTCGTGGAGCACATGTTCCGCAACTACGACGGCGTCCTGAAGATCGACGGCGAGGTCGGCAACAAGAAGCAGTACGACCCCCGCGCCTGGGGCAAGGCTGCCGAGTCCGGCATGGCCAAGCGCATCGTCGAGGCCTGCGAGCAGCTCCGCTCCGCCGGCACGAAGATGGCCTGATCCGTCTGACCTGACAACGGCGGCCGGTCCCCTCGGGGTCCGGCCGCCGTTTCCGTTCCTGCCCCGCCGGGCAGGTTGTTGAATGTTTGACGATCTCGGGTAGGGTGGGGTCATGAGAGCATTCGGATTCCTGTCCTTCGGGCACTACTCGCCGGTGCGCGGGTCGCAGACCCGCTCCGCCGGAGACATGCTGAGGCAGACGGTCGAGATCGCCGAAGGCGCCGACGAGCTGGGGGTCAACGGCGCCTTCGTCCGCGTGCACCACTTCGCGCGGCAGGCCGCGTCGCCGATCCCGGTCCTGACCGCCATGGCGGCCCGCACTCGGCGCATCGAGGTCGGCACCGGAGTGATCGACCTGCGCTACGAGAACCCCCTCTACCTCGCCGAAGAGGCCGCCGCCCTGGACCTGCTGTCCGACGGCAGACTCGCGCTCGGCGTCAGCCGGGGGAGCCCGGAGACGGCGCTGCGCGGCTACGAGGCCTTCGGATACACCGGGTCGGCCGATCCGCGCGGTGCCGACATCGCCCGCGACCACTTCGAGACGTTCTGGCGCGCCATCAACGGGCAGACGGTCGCCGACGCGGACCCGCAGACCGGTCCCGCAGGTCGGCTGGCGATCGAGCCGCGTTCCGAGACGCTGCCCGAGCACGTCTGGTGGGGGAGTGGGTCACGCTCGTCGGCCGAGTGGGCGGGGAAGATAGGGCTCAACCTCATGAGCTCGACCCTGCTGACCGAGGCCACCGGGCAGCCGCTGCACGAGTTGCAGTCCGAGCAGATCCAGATCTTCCGCGACGCCTGGCGCGAGGCCGGCCACGCGCGCGCGCCCCGCGTGTCCGTCTCGCGCAGCATCTTCCCGATCGTCGACGACCGCGACCGCCAGTACTTCGGCGTCTCTGGAGGGGGCCGCGACCAGATCGGCGTGATCGACAACCTCCAGTCGACCTTCGGCCGCACCTACGCCGACGAGCCGGACAAGCTCATCGAGCAGCTGAGGCAGGACTCGGCCGTGATGAATGCCGACACCGTGATGCTCACCATCCCGAACCAGATCGGCGTCGACTACAACCTCCACGTGCTCGAGTCCTTCGCGAAGTACGTCGCGCCCGAGCTGGGCTGGAAGCCCAACTGGGAGGGCCCCGTCGAGGGCTGAGCCGAGGTCATCCGAGCGTGCTTGGTGCCGCGTGGGATGGTGGGCGCATGACCAGAGTCCTGATCCTCGGCGGCACCGGCTGGCTCGGGGCCGAGATCGCGCGCGGCTGGGTCTCGGCCGGAGCCGACGTCACCTGCCTCGCGCGCGGCACCTCGGCCGACGCCCCCGCCGGCGCCCGACTCGTGCGCGCGGATCGGCGGGAGCCGGGCGCCTATGACGCGCTCGACGGCGGGTGGGACGAGGTGGTCGAGCTGTCCTACGAACCGAAGCTGGTCGAGCCGGCGCTCCGCGCGCTCGCCGACCAGGCCCGTCACTGGACGCTCGTGTCCACCGTCTCGGTCTACGCCCGCAACGACGAGCCCGACGCGGATGAGTCGGCCGAGCTCGTCGAGCCGGCCGATCTCGCGCAGTACCCCGACGCCAAGGCCGCGGCGGAGCGGGCCACTGCCTCGTGGGTCGGGGAACGCCTGCTGATCGCTCGCCCCGGCCTCATCGTCGGCCCCGGCGACCCGTCCGACCGGTTCGGCTACTGGATGGCGCGCCTGGCGCGTGGCGGGAAGGCGCTCGCCCCGATCGCGGTCGGGCGGTACGTGCAGGTGATCGACGTCGGCGACCTGGCGTCCTGGGTCGTCGAGGCGGGGGGCCGTAGGCTGGCGGGCGTGTTCGACGTCGTCGGCGAGTCGATGCCGATGGAGGAGTTCTTCCGCGCCGCGTGCGACACCGCCGGGTTCGACCCGCAGGACCTCGTGCACGTGGCGGACGAGGACCTGCTCGCGCGGAACGTCCGGTACTGGGCGGGTCCCAGGTCGCTGCCGCTGTGGATCCCGGTTGAGGACACCGGCTTCGCCCGGCGCAGGGGCGCCGCCTTCCGGTCGGCGGGCGGCGTGGTGCGACCGCTGACCGAGACCCTGCGCCGGACCCTGGCCGACGAGGTGGCCCGCGGCGTCGACCGGGGCCGCCGGTCCGGCCTGACTGCCGCGGAGGAGGTCGACATTCTGGACTCGCTGGGGTGATGGTCGAGGGGTGACCGATGGTGCCGGCGGCGCTAGTATCTGCGTATGAGCGCAGATACGAAGACATGCAGCTTCGGGGTGGAGAGCCAGTACGTCGACCTCGCCGCCGAGGTGTTCTCCCTGCTGTCGGACGCCACCCGGATCCGGATCATTCTGGCGCTGCGGGAGGGGGAGCTGCCCGTGGGTGAGCTGGCGCAACGCGTCGGCAAGGCGCCGACCGCCGTGTCGCAGCACCTCGCCAAGCTGCGCTGGGGCAAGATCGTCCAGGCGCGGCAGGACGGCAACCGCGTCTTCTACAGCCTCATCGATGAGCACGCCCGCGAGCTCGTCACCCACGCCGTGTTCCAGGCCGAGCACGTCGTCGGCGGGGTGCCGAAGCACCACGTCGCGGCCGACGGCGCGGTCTCCGTCGAGGCCGCGGCCCAGTGACCGCGACCAGGGAGGCGGCCGACGAGGCCGTCGAGGCCACCGGCGCCGCGAGCCTCTGGCGTCGGGTCGACAGGGGCGACGCGCTGCGCACCGCGTTCGTCGCGGTGTGCACGCTGATCACGGCGCTCGGCCTCACCTGGCCCGCAGCTCCCGCGGTGGCGGTGCTCGGCCTCGTCATCGGCTGCTGGCCCATCCTGACGGAGGCGGTCGAGGACGTGCGTCACCGGCGGATGAGCATGGAGCTGTCCATGCTCATCGCGATCGTCGCGGCCGCGCTCATCGGCGAGTGGACGACCGCGCTGCTCATCGCCACCTTCGTCCTCGCGGCGGAGATCCTCGAGGACCTCTCGATGGACCGCGGCCGCGACGCCCTCACCGACCTGATGACCTTCCTGCCGGAGACGGTGCAGATCCGGACCGGCGACGGCGCGGCGGAGATCCCTTTGGTCGATGTCCGGGTGGGGCAGGTCGTCCTCGTCGCGCCGGGCGGCCGGGTGCCCGTCGACGGCGTGGTCGTCGCGGGGTCCTCGACGCTCGACCAGTCGCGCATCACGGGGGAGTCCCTGCCGGTGGACGTCGGTCCCGGGGCGGACGTCTACGCCGGGTCCATCAACCAGGTCGGGGCCGTCGAGGTCTCCGCAGTCCGGGTGGGGGAGGACTCCTCCTACGGCCGCATCGTCGAGGCCGTGCGCCATGCGCAGGCCTCGGAGCCGCCCGTCCAGCGGCTCGCCGACCGGCTGGCGGCCTGGCTCGTCTACCTCGCGCTGGGCGGCGCCGCCCTCACATTCCTCGTCACGCGCGACCTCACCGCCACGATCTCGGTGGTCGTCGTCGCCGGTGCCTGCGGCGTCGCGGCCGGCACGCCCCTTGCGGTGCTCGCCTCCATCGCGCGCGTAGCCCGCTCGGGCGCCTTCGTGAAGGACGGAGCCCACCTCGAGGCCCTTTCGGCGGTCGACACCGTCGTCTTCGACAAGACGGGCACGTTGACGATGGGGGACCCAGCAGTCGTTGGCGTCCGGTCGGCTGACGGCCTGTCGGAGGCCGAACTCCTCCGCCTCGCCGCGGCGGTCGAGCAGTACTCGGAGCACCCACTGGGCCGCGCGATCGTCGCGGACGCGCGCGCCCGGGGACTCACGCCTCCCGCGGCCGCTGACTTCATCTACCGGCCCGGCCTCGGGGTCGCCGCCGTTGTCGAGGGGGTCGCGGTCGTAGCGGGGGCCACCGGGTTGGTCCCCGACGCCCCGACGGGGCTGTTCGACGGCGTGGCCACCGCGGTGCACATCGGCGTCGACGGCCGCCACGCGGGGACGATCCTGCTGGCCGATCCCGTCCGGCCGTCCGCCAGGGCGGCCGTGGCAGAGCTGCACCGGCGGGGACTCCGCACCGTGATGATCACCGGCGACCAGGAGGGGCCGGCGCGTGCCGTCGCCGTCCAGCTGGGCATCCGGGAGGTGCGCGCAGGGCTGCTGCCGGAGGACAAGCTCGCAGCCGTCGACGCGGAGCGCGCCGCCGGGCACCGGCTGGCCATGGTCGGCGACGGCGTCAACGACGCACCCGCACTCGCCCGTGCCGACGTCGGCATCGCCATGGGCAGCGGCACCGACATCGCCCGGGAGAGCGCCGACGTCGTGCTCATCAGCTCCGACCTGGCGGACCTAGTTCACACGGTGCACGTGGCACGCCGGGCGCGGCGGATCGTGCTCGCGAACTTCGCCGGCACGATCGCCGTCGACCTCGTCGGCTGCTCGCCGCCTTCGGCATCCTCGGCCCGGTGGCGGCTGCGCTGGTGCACGTCGGCAGCGAGACGGCGTTCATTCTCAACTCGGCGCGGCTGATCCCCGGCAGGGGCGGCAGGGGGCGGTGACGTCCCTGGTCGCCACTGATGCCCCCGTCGTCCTGGGCATCTGCTCATCGTGCAGATGAAACTCCTTGTCAAACGCCTTCCTGCAGGACTGATCATCACGATTCAGTAACGACCGGTGGTGTTCCCTGAGAACGACTGCTAGCGTTAACATCGTTCAAGTCGAGGCACCGTTGCCGCGGCCGTGATCCGGGTACGAAGGAGTACAGGTGACCACACTTCTAGAGCTGAAGAACGTCTCCAAGACGTTCCCAGGCGTCAAGGCGCTGCAGGGGGTGCATCTCGACCTCAATGCGGGCGAGGTGCTCGGCCTGTGCGGCGAGAACGGCGCGGGCAAGTCGACCCTGATGAAGATCCTGACCGGCATCTACACACCCGACCCGGGTGCCGAGATCTGGCTGCAGGGCCAGCAGGTCCAGGTGCAGGGCGTCAACCACGCCCGCGAACTCGGCCTGTCGATCATCCATCAGGAACTGAACATGGTCCCCGACCTGACGGTCGCTCAGAACCTGTTCCTCGGCCGCTCCGGCAGTCACAAGGGCGGCTTCATCAGTGACGACAAGCTGAACACCCGCGCGGGCGAGCTGTTCGACCGGCTCGGCATGACGCTCGATCCCAAGGCGCGCATCCGCGACCTGTCCGTCGCGCGTCAGCAGATGGTCGAGATCGCGCGCGCCCTGTCCTACAACTCCCGCATCCTCGTCATGGACGAGCCGACCGCGGCGCTCACCCTCGCCGAGACCGATGCTCTGTTCGGCATGATCCGCGACTTCGTCACGCCTGAGACTGGCCTGATCTACATCTCGCACCGCATGCCCGAGATCGAGGAGATCACCGACCGCGTCTCCGTCCTGCGCGACGGCCAGTACGTCGGCACCGTGACCACCAAGGAGGTCGAGATGCGCGAGATCATCTCGATGATGGTGGGCCGCGAGGTCTCCGGCGACGCCCGCCCGCGTACGCACGTCACCTCCGACGAGGTCGTCCTCAAGGTCGAGGGGGTCAGCACCCGCAACCTGCTCGAGGACGTCAGCTTCGAGGTCCGCAAGGGCGAGGTCCTCGGCTTCGCCGGCCTGATGGGCGCCGGCCGCACCGAGGTCGCCCGCTGCGTCTTCGGCGCCGACCCCCGCACCTCAGGCGAGGTCCACATGCACGGCAGGAAGGTCGCCATCCACGGGGCGGCTGACGCCGTCCGCGCCGGCATCGGGTACCTCTCCGAGGACCGCAAGCAGTTCGGCCTCCTGCTCGACCAGGACATCAAGGCCAACACCGCGATGGCCGCCATGAGCACCTTCAGCAGGGCCGGCTACATCCTCGACGCCAAAATCCGCGAGGTCGGCGAGGATTACAGCAAGCGCCTGCGCGTGAAGACGCCGAGCGTCAACCAGATCATCGGCAAGCTTTCCGGCGGCAACCAGCAGAAGGTCGTCATCGCCAAGTGGCTGGTCCGCGACTGCGACGTGCTGATCTTCGACGAGCCCACCCGAGGCATCGACGTCGGCGCAAAGGAGGAGATCTACGACCTGATCGAGTCGCTGTCCGCGCAGGGCAAGGCGATCATCGTCATCAGCTCCGAGCTGCCCGAGGTGTTGCGCCTGTCCCACCGCATCGCCGTCATGGCCCAGGGCCGCATCACCGGCTTCCTCGACAACGAGGACGCCACCCAGGAAAACATCATGGAGCTCGCCACCGTCGGCAAGTCCCAGTCGAAAGGAACCGCAGCGTGAGCACCGCAGCCGCCGCCCCGACCGCAGCCCCGTCCAAGGCCGGTCAGATCCTGAAATCCTCGCTCCAGCAGCTGTTCGTCTTCGCAGCGCTGATCGTGGTGTTCGTGTTCTTCATGATCTTCGCGAACAACTTCGGCCCGGGCATCATCCCTGACATCCTGCTCCAGGCCGCCGCCATCGGCACCATGGCACTGGGCGCGACGTTCATCATCGCCACCGGCGGCATCGACCTGTCGGTCGGCACGGGCATGACCTTCTGTGCCGTGATGGCGGGCGTGTTCATGTCCAGCGCCTTCATGAACCTGCCGCTCGGCATCGGCCTGCTGCTGACCATCCTGGTCGGCATCGCCATCGGCCTGGTCAACGGCTTCCTGATCGCCTACCTCGACATCCCGCCGTTCATCGCGACGCTGGCCATGATGATGGTCACCCGCGGCCTGTCGCTCATCATCTCCAAGTCCTCGTCGATCAAGATCGAGAACCCCGACTACTCCGCGATCTCGAACGGCCGCATCCTGCCGTTCCTGTCGAACGCGGCGCTGATCTTCGTTGTGCTCGGCATCGTGGCGGCCTTCCTGCTCGGCAAGACGCTGCTCGGTCGCTACGCCCTGGCGATCGGCTCCAACGAGGAGGCGACCCGCCTGTCCGGCATCAACGTGCGCCTGTGGAAGATGCTCGTCTACGTCACGGCCGGCATCTTCACCGCGCTCGGCGCAATCCTCTACTCTGGGCGGTTCGGCTTCGTCCAGCCCGCGGAAGGCCTCGGCATGGAGCTGCAGGTCATCGCGGCCGTCGTCATCGGCGGCACGTCCCTGTCGGGTGGCCGGGCGAACATCATCGGCACCATGATGGGCGCACTGCTCATGATGACCCTCACCGTCGGCCTCCAGATGATGGGCATCCCCAACCAGTGGCAGCTCGTCGTCACCGGCGTCATCGTCCTGCTGGCCGTCTACGCCGACATCCTGCGCCGCAAGCGCTCCACGGCCGTCTAGGCCCCGAGTCAGATTCTCAACACCCATACCCGCCGGGAGGATCCACCTCCCGGAACAGAAAGGAAACCCGCCATGCGCATGCTGCGTACCGCACTGGCACTGTCGTCAGTGCTCGCCCTGGGCCTGACGGCCTGCTCCACCTCGAGTACGACGACGTCGTCGTCGCCGGCCACCGGCACCGAGACCTCCGCCGCCGCGACGGAGTCCGCCTCCTCCGCGCCGGTCAACACCGATGACCTGACCGCCGACATCACCAAGGGCGATGGCACCAAGACCATCTACCTGGTCTCCAAGGGCTTCCAGCACCGCTTCTGGCAGGCCGTCAAGGAGGGCGCAGAGCAGGCAGGTGAGGAGTTCGGCTACAAGGTCGAGTTCGTCGGTCCCGAGAACGAGCAGGCCGTCACCCAGCAGCTCGATCAGCTGACCACCGCCCTCCAGCAGAAGCCGGCCGCGATCGGCTTCGCCGCGCTGGACTCCGGTGCCGCCAGCTCGGTCCTCGACCAGATCAAGGCCGCCGACATCCCCGTCATCGCCTTCGACTCCGGCGTCGACTCCGACATCCCGCTGACCACCGTGTCGACCGATAACACCGCCGCCGCTGCGGCCGCCGCCGAGCACATGAGCGAGCTCATCGGTGGCAAGGGCACCGTCGGTCTGGTCTGCCACGACCAGACGTCGCGCACCGGCCAGGAGCGCTGCCAGGGCTTCCAGGACTGGATGAAGGCCAACGCGCCCGACATCACGCTGCTGGAGCCGCAGTACGCCGGTGAGGTCGGCCTGGCCGCCAACACTGCCAAGGCCATGATCACCGCCAACCCGGACATGGTCGGGATCTACGGCACCAACGAGGCCGCTGCCATCGGTGCCCTGCAGGGCACCACGGAGTCCGGTAAGGACCTCACCGTCGTCGGCTTCGACTCCGGCAAGGCCCAACTCGACGCTATCCGCAACGGCGAGCAGGCCGGCGCCATCACGCAGTCCCCGGTCAAGATGGGCTACCTCACCGTGGTTGCCGCCATCCGCGCCATCGACGGCCTCGAGGTGCCCGCGACGATCGACTCCGGCTTCGCCTGGTACGACAAGTCCAACATCGACGATCCCGACATCGCCGCCAACCTCTACGAGTGACCTCCTGCTGGGTCCTGCCCAGCGGGAATCCGGGTGGCCGTCCCAGCGGCGGCCACCCGGCACCCATCGACATTCCCCGGCCCGCCTGCCAAGGGCCGGAACCCAGCACGACCAGAGAAGGTGTCATCCGTGACCAACTACCCGAAGATCGGCATCCGCCCCATCATCGATGGGCGTCGTCGAGGCGTCCGTGAGAGCCTCGAGGACCAGACGATGAACATGGCCAGGCGCGTCGCCGCGCTGTACGAGGCCGAACTGCGGTACCCGGACGGCACCCCCGTCCAGGTCGTGATCGCCGACTCGACCATCGGCGGTGTCGCGGAGGCCCAGGCCACCGCGACCAAGTTCCGCCTCGAGGGCGTCGGACTGACCCTGAGCGTCACCCCCTGCTGGTGCTACGGCACCGAGACCATCGACATGGACCGCACCATGCCGCACGCGATCTGGGGCTTCAACGGCTCCGAGCGGCCCGGCGCCGTGTACCTGGCCGCCGCCCTGGCCGGCCACGCGCAGCTCGGCATCCCCGCCTTCGGCATCTACGGCGAGCACGTCCAGGACGCCGACGACGAGACCATCCCCGACGAGGTCCGTTCCCGGCTCCTCGACTACGCCACCGCAGGCCTGGCCGTCGCCCAGATGCGCGGCCGTTCCTACCTCGCCATGGGCGGGGTCTCCATGGGCATCGCCGGCTCGGTCGTCAAGGACGACTTCTGGAGCAAGTACCTCGGCATGCGCAACGAGTACATCGACATGAGCGAGTTCGACCGCCGCGTCCGCGAGAACATCTTCGATCCCGAGGAGTTCGACAAGGCATACGCCTGGATCCGCGAGAACTTCACGCAGGGCGAGGACTTCAACCCCGACGCGCTGAAGATGAGCGACAAGCACGAGGACTGGTGGATCTACTGCACCAAGATGACGCTCATCGCCCGTGACCTGATGGTCGGCAACCCGCGTCTCGCGGAGCTGGGCTTCGGCGAGGAGGCCGGGGGCCACGGCGCGATCGCCGCGGGCTTCCAGGGCCAGCGCCAGTGGACCGACGGTATGCCGAACGGCGATGTGATGGAGACCATCCTGAACACGCAGTTCGACTGGAACGGCCCCCGCCCGGCCTACGTCATGGCCACCGAGAACGACGCCCTGAACGGCGCCTCCATGCTGTTCAACCACCTCCTGACCAACCAGGCTCAGCTGTTCAGCGACGTCCGCACGTTCTGGAGCCCCGAGGCCGTCGAACGCGTCACCGGGTACAAGCTTGAGGGCCGCGCGTCCGGCGGCATCATCGACCTGCGCAACTCCGGCTCGACGACCCTCGATGGCACCTTCGCGGCCACGCAGGACGGCGAGCACGTCATCAAGAACTGGTGGGACCTCACCGAGGCGGACACGCAGGCCATGCTGGACTCCACCACCTTCCACCCGGCCAACGTCGAGTACTTCCGTGGGGGCGGCTTCTCCACGCACTTCCGCTCGGCCGGCGAGGTGCCCGTGACGATGTGCCGCATCAACCTGGTCGACGGGCTCGGCCCGGTCCTCCAGATCGCGGAGGGCTGGACCGTCGAGTTGCCCGACGAGGTCGCCACGACCATCGAGGTCCGCACCGACCGCGCCTGGCCGACCACCTGGTTCGTGCCGAACCTGACGGGCGAGGGCGCGTTCACCAGCGTCTATGAGGTGATGAACCAGTGGGGCGCCAACCACGGCGCCATCGCGTACGGCCACATCGGCGCCAAGCTGATCACGCTCGCCTCGATGCTCCGCATCCCGGTGAACATGCACAACGTGCCTGACGAGCAGGTGTTCCGCCCGAAGGCCTGGTCCGCGTTCGGCACGCGCGATCTCGAGGGCGCCGACTTCCGCGCCTGCGACGCCTACGGCCCGCTCTACGGCTGAGTCTGAGGCGCCACCGACAGGGAGGGGCGGGCGTCCGCGCGTCCGCCCCTTCCCACCCCTACCAACCAGGAGATCGCGTGCCCCCCGTCACTGCCCTCGCCGTCGACCTCGGCTCGTCGTCCGGGCGCATCGTCGCAGGAACGTTCGACGGCGCCACCATCACCGAGACCGAGGTCCACCGCTTCCCTCACCGGGCCACCCTCGTCGACGGGTACCTCTGCTGGGACCTTGACGCGATCTGGACCGAGATCGTCGCAGGGTTGCGCGAGGCCGTCCAGCAGTTCCCGGGCGCGGTCAGCGTCTCCGTCGACACCTGGGGAGTCGACTACGTGCCGCTCGACGCCGCGGACCTCCCCATCGCTCCCGGCCGGTGCTACCGCGACGAGCGCACCGTCCGCACGCACGAGGCCTTCCGCTCCAGGTTGGATGACGGGGCCGCCTGGGCCGCGACCGGCATCGCGCCGGCCACCATCAACACGGCCAACCAGCTGTTCGCCTTCCTCACGGAGGAGCCCGACGCCGCCGCCCGCACGGCCAGCGTCCTCCTGCTGCCCGACTATTTCACGTGGAAGTTGTCCGGGGTGAAGGGCTGGTCCCGCTCGCACGCCTCGAGTTCCGGCCTGTGCACGCCCGGAGTCCGTGACTTCTCCGACGACGTGCTCGGCGCACTGGGCATCCCGCGAGGTTGGTTCGGCGATGTGACCGCCGAGCTGGATGCCGTCGGTCCGTGCTCCGTCGACGGGTTGGCTGCTCTGACCGTCGTGCGCGCCGGCGCTCACGACACGGCATGCGCCACGCATGCGCTGCTGCGCGACGTGACACAGGAGTCGTACTTCCTCAGCTGCGGGTCGTGGTCGGTGCTGGGAGTGCTGCGCGACGAGCCGTTGCTCAGCGCACGCGCCCGTGAGATCGGCCTGACGAACGAAGCCACCGCCGACGGCGGGCTGCGGCCGCTGTTCAACATCACCGGGTTGTGGATCCTGCAGGAGTTGCAGCGCGAGTGGGCCGCCGAGGGTCGGGAGGCGGACATCGCCCGGCTCGTCGAGCTGGCCGCCGAGGCCCCGACGCTGGGCGCGCTGATCGACCCGGACGAGCCCTGTTTCGCGCAGGCGGGCGGGATGCTCGCCCGGATCGGTGCGGCGCTGGACGGGCAGGGCATCGACGCCGCGACGCTGACGCAGGGGGCTGTCGTCCGCCTGGTGCTGGAGTCGCTCGCCGAGCGCTACGCCCGCGGGCTCGCCGAGCTGGCGGAGCTCACAGGCGCTCCCGCCCGTCAGCTGAACCTCATGGGCGGCGGGTCCCGCAACGCCCTGCTGTGCCAGCTGACCGCCGACCGGACGGGCGTGCCGGTCATCGCGGGGCCCGTCGAGGCGTCCGCGCTGGGCTCGCTCATCGCGCAGCTCGAGGTGCTCGGCCATCTCGACCCGGCCGACCGCAACGCCGTCATCGCGGCCACCGCCCGCACCGTCGAGTACCGGCCACGGGCATGAGCGCGGAGATCCTCGGCGGGGTCGCCTCCGTCAGCCCGGTCGCGGCCCATAGGGTGCAGGCATGACCCCCGAATCCAGGCGCGTGAACCTGCGCGACATCGCGGAGGACTCAGGCGTGTCCATCCAGACCGTGTCCCGCGTCGTGCGCGGGATCAACGTCGTCGCCGAAGAGACCCGAGCCCGGGTTATGGCCAGCGTCGAGCGGCTGGGGTACCGCCCGAACCTGGCGGCCCGCTCGCTGTCGGCGCACCGCACAGGCCAGGTCATCGTGCTGGTGGCCGTTCCTCTGCTCTACGGCCACGCGACGACGTTCGTCGAGGTCTGCCAGGAGCTGGCCGAGCTGCAGCTGCATGCGGTCGCCAGCATCGCGCCGCCTCTCGAGGGCGTCGTGCCGGACCTGCAGGACCTCATCCCCGTCACGGCCGACGGGGTCATCATCCTGGGCGGTAGGACGGACCCGTCGCCCTGGGTGGTGGATGTCGCCGCGCGGATGCCCACGGTCCTCATCGGACGCGTGCATTCGCTGCCGCCGCACTCCGCCGGGGTCTCGCTCGATCACAGGGCCGGCGCCATCTCCGCAGTCAGGCACCTGATCGACCGCGGCGCCCGCCGGATCGTCCACGTGGCCGGGCCGCAGGACTGGATCGACGCCTACGAGCGGCTGGCCGGCTACCACGAGGCCATCGCCGAGGCCGGCCTCGAGCCGGTCGTGCTCCACGCCGGAACCTGGGACGCCGCGGACGCCGGTCCGCTGATGGGGCGGCTGCCCGAGGGCACCGACGCGGTGTTCGCGGCCAACGACCAGCTCGCACTCGGCGCCATGACGGCGCTGCAGAAGCGCGGGCTGTGCGTGCCCGGAGACGTCCGCGTCGTCGGCTTCGACGACATGGCGGGCGTCGGGTTCCTGAATCCGGGCCTCACCACGGTCCGGCAGGACTTCCGTGCCATCGGCCAGCTCGCCGTCCAGTCTCTGCACCGGCTGCTCACCGCCGACGAGGTCGAGGTCGGGGCGATCCGCGTCGACGCCGACCTGATCGTCCGGGAGTCCACGTGAGCCGACGCCCATCGCATCGGCAGAGATCCACCTGAAAGGAACACCATGCTGTACGGACCCATGCTTCATCCCCAGCTGATCGGGGCGCTCGCCCGCGCCGGCCACGGCGGCAGGATCCTCATCACCGACGGAAACTACCCGGGCGTCAGCGGCGCGAACCCGGCTGCGGAGCGGATCTGGCTGAACCTCGCGCCCGGCCTCCTGACCGTCTCGCAGGTCCTCGACGTCGTCAAGCAGACGATCCCGATCGAACAGCTGGGACTCATGGTCCCCGCGGCCGACGCGAAGGGCATCGAGCTGCCGGAGTCGATCCCGGCCCACGACGAGTACCGCGCGGCCCTGCCCGGCGTCGAGGTGGCCATGATCCCGCGCTGGGACTTCTACGACGCGGCCAAGACGAGCGACGTCTCCGTCGTCGTCGTGACCGCCGACCAGCGCCTCTACGCCAACGTGCTGCTCACCGTCGGGGTCCGCGCCCCGGGCGAGTGACGGAGCCCGGTTCCCTGAGTACTTCGACGGGCTCAGCACAGGCACTTCGACGGGCTCAGCACAGGCACTTCGACAGGCTCAGCACAGGCTTGTCGAGGGCCTCGAGCTTGTCGAGAGGGCCCCTGTCGTGCACAACAATGCCCATTTCAGGGCGGCTGTACCTATATCGCAGCGGATCCGACATAGGCATTCTTATGCACGGGTTCCCGGACGCGGAAGACGCGGTTGAAGGACACACCTGGAGGCGCGACGGCCCTGCCGATCATAGTCAATGCCGTGCTGCGCCTAAACTCAGTCATCCACCAGTCAGTCCCTTCGCAGCCGCGACAGGGTGAGGAGCCCTCGCGGACGGGTCGTCGCGTACGTCCGCGTGCTGCTGCTCTGGCCACAGTTGTGTACGGGGCGGTGGCGACGACTCGAGTGCGTGACGCCAACAGGCCCGACCCCCCTTGGGGGCCGGGCCTGCTCTTGACCGGAGTCAGCCTCGGGATCAGCCCTCGGCGGCCTCGATCAGCTTCATGCGCTCCGCGTCATTGGCGAAGACATCCTTGAGGTTGTCCTTCGTCACGACGATCGGGTCGAGCTGGTAGATCGCGACGTCGGTGGCTCCGTTGTCCTCGGTGGCGTCGGGGGCCGGGAGCTCCTCGCCCTTCTGAGCGGCGACGATCAGCTCAACGGTCTTGCTGACCAGGTCCTCGGTGGGCTTGGCGACGGTCGAGTACTGCTTGCCCTGGGCGATCCAGCTGATCGACTCGTTCTCGGCATCGAGGCCGGAGACGACGGGGATGTCCTGACCGGCCTGCTCCGCGGACGTGATGATCGCGCGGGCGATGCCGTCATTGGGCGACAGCACACCGTCGATCTTCTTGTCGGAGTAGAAGCCCGACAGCAGCGAGTCCATGCGGGCCTGGGCCTTCGAGTTGTCCCAGTCCTGCGTGGCGACCTGCGTGAAGTCCTTCTGGCCGGACACCACGACGAGCGTGCCGTCGTCGATCTTCGGCTGCAGGACGCTCATCGCGCCCTCGAAGAACTTCGGCGCGTTCGGGTCGGCGGGGCCGCCGCCGAACAGCTCGATGTTGTACGGGCCGTCGCCCTTCTCGGCGGCCAGGCCGTCGAGCAGGGCCTGGCCCTGCAGCTCACCGGTGCGCACCGAGCCGAACTGGATCACTCCGTCGACCGCGGTGGTGTTCTCGATCAGGCGGTCATAGCCGAAGACCTTGACGCCGGCATCGTGGGCCGTCTCGAGGACGGAGCCGAGCTGGGTGCCGTCGATGGGGCCGACGACGATCGCCTTGGCGCCCTGCTCGATCATGGCCTCGATCTGCTGCTGCTGCTGCGGGACCTTGTTGTCTGCGGCCTGGATGAGTGGCTTGAAACCGGCCTCGGTGAGCTGGTCCTCGAACATGGTCTCCGCCTCCTTCCAGTTCTGGGTGCCGAGCCAGGGGAGCGCGACGCCGACGGTGGCGTCGGCCGCGAAGCCGGCTGCGGCGGAGCCGCTTCCGGTCGCCTCCGCGGTCGTTCCCTCGCGGCCGCCACCGCAGGCCGTGAGGCTCATGCCGGCGACGATCAGCGACGCGATGAGGGGTGCTGCTCTGAACTTCATCGTGGTTTCCTTTCCCGGATGGGTAAATGAGGGGTTGGTTGCCAGTGGGCCGGTCGGCCCACTGAGGATTGGTGGTTGGGGCTTCGGTCAGTCGGTGGTCGACACGGGGTTCGGCTTGTCCTTGGCGAAGCGGCGTGTCATGGCGCCGATCACCGAAGGCTTGCCCTGGACCTTGTTGCGGACGTCGAAGGCGACGGCGGCGAGTAGAACGAGGCCCTTGATGACCTGCGTCTGGTCGGCCCCGACGCCCATCAGCATCAGGCCGCTGTTCAGGACGGCCATGACGAGGCCGCCGATCATGGATCCGACGACCGTGCCGATGCCGCCCGAGACGGCGGCGCCGCCGATGAAGACCGCGGCGATGGCGTCGAGCTCCCACATGGTGCCGTCGGAGGGACCGGCGGAGGTGGCGCGTCCGACGAACAGGATGCCGGCGATGGCCGCGAGGAAGGACATGTTCATCATCACGACGAAGTAGACCTTCGGGACGCTGACCCCGGAGAGAGCGGCGGCGGCCTTGTTGCCGCCGACGGCGTAGATGTGGCGGCCGAGCCGGGTGCGCTGCGTGATGACGTGGTAGATGATCACCAGGGCGACGAGGATCAGGCCGGGAATCGGGAACGACGTGCCGGGTCGCCCGGAGCCGAAGAGGTACGTGAGGTATCCGATGACCACGACGATGAGCGTGAGCCTGACGACCGTCGCCCAGAGCGGGGCCTCGTGGTTGCGGGCCAGCAGGCTCGCCCGGCGACGCAGCTCGTGGTAGATGAACCAGGCGGCGGCGATTATGCCGAGCACGAGTGTTGAGTTGTTCATCCCCGTGAAGGCGGGGCCCCACTCGGGCAGGTAGCCGGCGCCGAGGACCTGGAACTCGCGCGGAACGGGCACGGAGATCGAGTGCGACATCCAGATCACGAGGCCACGGAAGATCATCATGCCCGCGAGCGTCGTGATGAAGCCCGGGATGCCCATCTTCGCCAGCCAGAAGCCGTGCCACGCGCCGACGAGGATGCCGACGACGATGCCGAGCAGGAGTCCAGCCCACCAGGGGAGTCCCCAGTCCCGGATGCTGATGGCCACGCTCATGCCGACGAAGGCCGCGACCGAGCCGACGGAGAGGTCGATGTGCCCCACCACGATGACCATCACCATGCCGATGGCGAGCACCAGCACGTAGGCGTTTCCTGAGATGAGGTTCTGGAAGTTCGAGGCGGTCAGCATGCGGCCGCCGGAGATGACGTCGAAGATGACGACGAGCGCGACCAGCGCAAGCGCCATGGTGTACTGCTGGAGGCTTCCTCCGAACACCTGCTTGAGATGCTTCATGGTTGTGTACCGGTCCTTGGCTCTCAGATCTGTGCCGGGTCCGCCGGCGCGGTGGAAGTGGTGGTCATGCGGCGCATGAGGGTCTCCTGGTCGGCCTCGGCCGAGGCGAGCTCACCCGTGATCTCGCCCTCCCGGATGGTGTAGATGCGGTCAGTGATGCCGAGCAGCTCCGGCAGCTCCGACGAGACGACGATCACGGCTTTGCCTTCGTCGGCGAGGGCGTGGATCAGCTTGTAGATCTCGTACTTGGCGCCGACGTCGATGCCACGGGTCGGCTCGTCGAGGATGAGCACCTGCGGCGAGGTGTACATCCACTTGGCCAGGACGACCTTCTGCTGGTTTCCGCCCGACAGCGTGGCGACCCCGGAGTCGACGGAGGCGGTCTTGATGCGCAGATCGCGTCGGTATGTCTCGGCGACGTCCGCCTCCTTGTCGAGCTGGAGGAGACCTCGCGAGACGATGCCCTTCAGATTGGCAAGCACGATGGTCGACTTGATGGAGTCGATGAGGTTGAGGCCGAGACTCTTGCGGTCCTCCGTCACATATGCGAGCCCGCAGGTGATGGCCTGCTGAACGCTGGTGGGCGCGATCTCCTTACCGTCGAGCCACATCCGACCCTCCAGGTAGGTGCCGTACGAGCGCCCGAACAGCGAGCGCATCAGCTCGGTCCGGCCGGCCCCCATCAGGCCGGCGAAGCCGACGACCTCCCCGCGGCGCACGGTGAACGACTCGTTCTTCGCCACGAGCCGCCCCGGCAGCGACGGATGCTCCACAGTCCAGCCCTGCACCTCGAAGAGGGTCTCTCCGATGTGCGGCTCACGGGTGGGGTAGCGGTTCTCGATCGAGCGGCCGACCATCGCCTTGATGATCCGGTCCTCGTCAACCTGCCCGGCCACGACGTCGTACGTGTCCACCGTCTTGCCGTCGCGGATCACCGTGACTGCGTCGGAGACCTCGGCGATCTCGTTGAGCTTGTGCGAGATCATGATGCACGTGATGCCGCGGCCCTTCAGCCCCCGCATCAGGTCGAGCAGGTTCTCCGAGTCGTCCTCGTTGAGGGCTGATGTCGGCTCGTCGAGGATCAGCAGGCGCACGTTCTTCGACAGCGCCTTGGCGATCTCGATGAGCTGCTGCTGGCCGACGCCGAGGGTCTTGACGGGGGTGTCGGGATCGACGTCCAGGCCGACCCGCGCGAGGAGTTCGGCCGCCTGAGTGCGGGCGGCGTCCCAGTCGATCAGCATCCCGCGGACGACCTCGGATCCGAGGAAGATGTTCTCTGTCACTGACAGCTCGGGGATGAGTGCCAGCTCCTGGTGGATGATGACGATTCCCCGCTCCTCCGACTCGCGGATCGATGCGAACCGCATCTCCTCGCCGTCGAACAGGATCCGGCCGTCGTACGTGCCGTGGGCGTACACGCCCGAGAGCACCTTCATGAGGGTGGACTTGCCGGCTCCGTTCTCACCGCAGATCGCGTGGATGTCGCCACGGCGCACCTGCATCGTCACGTTGTCGAGCGCCCTGACGCCGGGGAACTCCTTGGTGATCCCCACCATCTCCAGCAGCACTGGGTTGTCCGTCACGTTGCCTCCCGTCTTCGATGACTCAAGCCGTTCGACTCCGAATCGGCTGGGTTTGACTACTGAAGCCAACGTTAAGCGGCATGGATTCATGGCGTCAACAACTAAACACAGCCTGTTATCAGAATGTGACCAAGTTCCTCACGAGGAGCTGTGCCGGTGGGCCGTCATGAGCGGTCGCACACCTAGTTGATCAATGTTCGACGCGTATCGGGCGCGGTGTCAGGCCGGGATTCGTAGCTTGAAGCCAAGCCCGCCGAGGCGCTTGTTAACGTTTCCAGTTGGATTCGGAGCGTGATGATAGGCTTCGACGCGTGATCGACGGTATCGGCGCCAGGGGTTCGCAGTCTTCGCTGCGCGAAGCCAACAGCGCGGCCGTCGTCGAGGCGGTCAGGCAGTACGGGCAGATCACCCAGGTGGAACTCGCGGCGGTCACGGGACTGTCGCCCGCCACCGTCTCCAACCTCGTCAAGACGTTGCAGTCCGCCGGGGTCGTCCAGACCACCGCAACCGTCCGCTCTGGGCGACGGGCACAGGCCGTCTCCCTCGTGCGATCCTCGGACCTCTCCGTCGGCGTGCACATCGGGCGCCGGCGCGTCGAGGTGATCGTCGCGGACGCCTCATGGACCGTCAACGCGAATCAGCATCTTCCGCTACCGCTGGACCACCGCGACGACACGACGCTGGACCGGATTGCGCTGCTGGTCGGGGAACTCACGGAGCAGGTCGGAGCGTCGCTCGACGACGTCGCCGCCGTCGGGCTCACCATGCCGGGCGTGGGCGGGGCCGCATACGAGACGCTCACCGGGTGGGAGCAGCTCGACGTCGCGGACCAGCTGACCCGCATCCTCGGGCGTCGCGTCCTCGCGGTGCCGGAGGTAGCGGCGGCCGCGGTGGCGGAGGCGCGGTACGGGGCGCTGCGCGGAGTGGGGTCGGCGCTCGTCGTGCGTGCCTCCTCGACCACCACGTCGTCGCTGCTCGTCGGAGGGCAGCCGCTGCAGGGGCTCGGTGTCGCGGCAGGGGCTCTCGGTCATGTTTCCGCGGACCCCGCAGGCCGGATCTGCCGGTGCGGTGCGCGCGGCTGTCTCAACACCGTGGCCTCGCACCTCGCGCTCGCGGACCTGCTGCGCGTGACGCACGGCCCACTCAGCCTCCGCGCGATTGTGCAGCGGGCGAACGACGGTGACCCGGGGTGCCGTCAGGTGGTCTCGCACGCGGCGACGGCCATAGGTACGGCCATCGCGGACGCGGCCACTCTGCTTGCTCCGGAGCGCATCTGCCTCACCGGGGCGCTGACGGCCACCGGGGATCTGTTCACCGACGCTGTCCGCGCGGTCCTCAGGACGCGACCGCTGCTGCCGTCGGGCGAAGGCTTCGTCGTGGTCGGGGAGTGTGAGGACGCGGAGGCGCGCGGCGCGTTGGCCGTGGCCAGTGACGGCATGGACCCTCTGAGGAACAGGGAGAGATGATGAGAGACTCCACGGCGTTGTTGAGGCTCACCGACGTCGACAAGGTCTTCGGGGGTGTGCACGCCCTGACGGGAGTGAACCTTGAGGTGCGCAGCGGCGAGGTCGTTGCACTCGTCGGCGACAACGCCGCGGGCAAGTCGACCGTCGCGCGGCTGATCGCCGGCGTCTACCAGCCCGATCACGGCACCATCGAACTCAAGGGCGAGATCGTCAGCATCCCGAGTGCCAAGGCCGCGATCGCGATGGGCATCGCAACGGTGTTCCAGGAGTTCGCGCTCGTCGAGCAGCTGGACGTGACGAGCAACATCTTCCTGGGCCGCGAGATCGTCTCGGGCGGGCTCCTCGACCGCACGAGGATGGATGAGCTCGCCCGCAGCTACCTCGGGCGCCTGCGGACGCGCATCGCGGACCTCGACCAGCCTCTGCGCGGGCTCTCGGCCGGCCAGCGCCAGTGCGTCGCCATCGCCAGGACGCTGGTGAGCGACCCCTGCCTCGTCGTGCTGGACGAGCCCACCGCGTCGCTTTCGGTCAGCCAGACCGCCGAGGTACTGAGCTACATCGAGGACCTCCGCGACATGGGCCTCGGCGTGATCCTGATCAGCCACAACCTCAGCGACGTGCGTGCGGTGGCCGACCGGATCGAGGTGCTCCGACACGGCCGCAACAACGGCTCCTTCCAGTCCGGCGCAGCCAGCTATGAGGAGATCATCGCGGCCATCACGGGCGCCACCCGCGCCCGGTCGGCGCACCCGTCTGCGCCGTGATCTGAGCGCTGCGTCTGGGCAGCGGGACGACAACCGGCCCGGTCCCTGCCGCGAGGAGACCGGGCCGGCGGGCGTCGGCGGATCAGCGCTGGGGGCCGCCACTGAACGAGGACCCGCCGCCGAACGACGACGAGCCGCCACCGAAGCTGGATCCGCCGCTCATGCCGCCTCCCATGGAGGATTTGGACGAGTCGGACGTCGGGATCGCCTCGGAGGTATCGGAGAGGACAAGCGTGTCGCCGTCGGCCAGGCCGTCGGTGACCTCGACATGCGTGGTGCCGCGGATGCCGAGCGTCACGTCCTGGGTGGAGACCTGGCCGTCCGACACGACCCTGACGGTGCCGGAGTCGGACCCTGTAAGGGTGATCGCCGAAATCGGTGCGAGCAGCGCGTCGGCGCTGGAGGCGACGGTGATTGTCAGGTTCGCCGAGGTCCCCGCCACGAGTCCGGCCGCTGGCTCGGCGACGACGACGCTCACGGTGTAGGTGGTCGCGCCCGAGGTGGGCATCAGCGCGATGGTGCCGACGGTGCCCTCGGAGGTGCCGCCCGTGGCATCGGACACGGAGACCTCCTGGCCGACCGCGACCTTGCCGATGTCGGTGACGGCCACCTCGACGGGGATCGAGACGCTGTCTTCGGTGCTCACCGTGGCCACGTCGGACGTGGCGGCCGTCCCGCCCACGACGAACGGCATCGCCGTGAGCACGCCGTCGGCCGGCGCGACGAGCGTCGCGCCCTCGAGCGCCAGCTCAGCGGACGCGTAATCCAGCTCGGCCTGCTGCAGCGCGACCTCGGCCTGGGCCACGGTCTGCGACGTGCCGCCGGTGGAACCGCCGCCGGAGACGGAGCCCGAACCCGACGCGGCGGAACCGGAGGCCGAGGAGCCCGACGCGGACGAGCCTGAGGCGGAGGAACCAGACGCCGCAGACGAGCCGGAGGCCGCGGACCCGCTCTGGGTGTCGGTGGAACCCGTCTGCGAACCCGTGGAGCCGGTCTGTGAGTCGGCGGAGCCGGACTGCCCGGCCGAGCCGCTCTGCGAGTCGGTGGAACCGGTCTGCGAGCCGGTCGATGAACCGTCCTGCGTGCCCGAACCGCCCTGCGTGCTGCCCGAGTCCGAGCCCCCTGTCGTGGTGTCGGCGACGGCGGCATCGGCCCAGGCGACCAGGACATCGATCGCGTCGTTCAACTCGGTGGTCGCGTCGTTGACCGACTGCTCGTTGGTGCTCAGCCCCTCGAGCGCCGTGATGCAGGCGGTCAGGTCGACCGTCGAGGCGGTGTTGTCATCTGTGTCGGTGCCGGCCGTGGCGCTGGGCACCGCGCTGGCGGACTCGCTGGCCGACGTCGTCGGCTCGGAGGTGGGCTCCGACGTCGACTCCGTCGCTGTGGCGGACGGCGAGGCGCTCGCGGTGGCGGTCTCCGTCGGTTCCGGCGTGGGGCTGGCGGTCGTCGTGGCCGACGGCGTGGCCGACGGATCCTCGGTGGAGTAGTCCGCGTTCGTGATGACCAGGTCCGTGGTGCTGGAGGAGTTGGTCGCTGTGGTCTCCTCGGCGGTCGCGGTGCAGGTCGACGTGGCCGAGCCGACCGCGGAGGTCAGGTTCTGCCACGCTTTCGCGTAGGCGGCGCGGGCCGCCTTCAGCCGCTTCTTGGCCGCCTTGAGGTCCGCCGCCGACGTGTCCTCCGCCTGCGGAGTCTCGTCTGACGGGGACGTGGTCGTGTCCCCCGAGGGCGTCTCCGTGGCCGATGCGCTGGGGGTGGTCGAGGAGCCGCTGCCCGCGGAGTCCGTGCTCGACCCGGCGGAGTCCGTGCTCGACCCGGTGGAGCCGGAGGTCGAGCCGGTCGAGCCCGAGGCCGAACCCGTCGCGCCCGACGTGCTGCCGGTACTTCCGCTGGAGGAACCGGTGCTCGAGCTGGACTCGTCCAACGTGCTCGAGGAGCTGGAGTCGTCGGAGTCGGCCGCCTCCTGCGCCGTCTCCAGGGCCTCCTCGGCCTCCGCGAGCGTGAGGGCCGCGTCGTCGAGGGCATCGGAGAGGTCGGTGGTGTCGATGGTGGCGATCTCGTCGCCCGCCTCGACGGTGTCCCCGACCTGCCTCGACACGGAGGTGACCTCGGCGCTGGCCGGGAAGGAGGCGCTCACGTCTCCGACGGCCGCGACCGTCCCTGTGCTGCTGAGCGTCTGGGTCACCTCTCCGGTCGTGACGGTGCCGGTGACCAGCGTGCTGGCTTGGGAGGGTCGGCTGAGCGCCCAGGCGCCGGTGCCGGCGAGGCCCAGCGCGACGACGGTCGCGCCGGTCAGCACGATCCGGCGGGTCCGTGCCCGCCGCTTCGCCTCAGCCCTGGTCATCGGTTACCACCCCCCCATGGCGCGACTGCCCATGGAGCACTCGCCGTCGGTGGCCTCGCTCAGCGCGATCGAGGTGGCCGTGACGGCCCCGGTGTCATCCGTGTCGCCCTGGGCCAGTGCGCACACGCCCTCGACGGCGTCGTCCAAGGACGCGTCCGTGGTGGTCGTGATCGTCGTGTCGTCGCTCACGGTGAAGGTGCTCTCGGTGTCGTCCGGGCCGTTCACGGTGACCGTGTCTCCGTCGACGGCCGTGATCTCGCCCGAGATGAACGACCCGCCGCCCATGCCGCCGCCCTCGGGGGCGCCCGACGGCATCGACCCGGGATCCATGCTGGCCATGTCGCTCGGCATGTCGGTGGGCATCGAGCTCGGGTCCATGCTCGGCATCCCGCTGGGGGCGCCGCTCGCATCACCGGACGGGCGCTCGCCGCCTCCGCCGAACCCGCCGCTGAAGCCGCCCGTGCACCCGTCGTCGGTCGCCTCGGTCACGGTGAGCGACGACGCGGTCACCGACGAGTCGTCGCCGGTGCCCATTCCGCTGACGCACAGCCCGGTGGCGAGGTCGTCAATGGAGCCGGTGACCTGCGTCGTGAACGTCGTGTCGTCGGTGTAGGTGACGGCCGTCTGGCCGTCGTCGCCCTGCACCTGCAGCGTCGAGTCCTGCACGGCGGCGATGATCCCGAACGTGCCGTTGATCTGCATGCCGCCGCCCTGGCCTCCGCTGCCCGGTGCGCCGGAGGCGGCCGCGTCGGGCTGCCCGGTCGACTGCGCCGACGGGGCAGTGCTGGTCTCGGCGGTGGTGGTGCCTGAGCAGCCGGCCAGCGCCAGTGCCGCGACCGCGGCGATCGAGGTGGCGATGCGGAAGGTGCGCGTGGTCATGTGTGGTGTCCTGTTCGAAGTGATGGTCATCAGTCGCGCCTCAGGGCGTCGATGGGGGCGAGCTTGGCCGCTCGGCTCGCGGGGTAGACGCCGGCGACCAGGCCGACGCCCACGGCGACGACCAGCGACCCGACGATGGCCCAGCCGGCCAGCGTCACGGGCTGGTCCAGCAACGCGGGCAGCAGCCAGGCGCCGAGGAACGCGATGCCGAGCCCGAGGACGCCCCCGGTGAAGCCGAGCACGGCGGCCTCGGTGAGGAACTGGTTGCGGATGGTGTGCTGGCGGGCGCCCAGCGCCTTGCGCAGTCCGATCTCCCGGATGCGCTCAGTGACGCTGACGAGCATGATGTTCATGACGCCGATGCCGCCCACGAGCAGCGAGATCGCCGCGATGCCGCCCAGCAGGATCGTCATGGTCTGCTCGGTCGACGTTGCCGCCGACACCAGCGACTCCTGGGTGGTGATGCTGAAGTCCGCGTCGTCGTCCGCCGTCAGATCGTGTCGGGTGGTGAGCGCCGCGGTGGCCTCCTGGTAGGCGGCCGACAGGTGCGCCTCGTCCTCGGCGGTGATGTAGATCGTCGAGACGGTCGATGCCGACGTGCCGACGGTCAGCGCGGCGGTGGACCACGGCATCAGGACGGTGTCGTCCTCGCTGCTGGTGTCCGAGGTGCTGCCGGTGGACTCGAGGACTCCGACGACCTGGAAGTCCGCCCCGTTGATGCTCACGGTCTGGCCGACCGCGATCGCGGCGCTGCCGAACAGCTCCTCCGCCGTGTCGGGGCCGAGCACGATCTTGCGAGCGTTCTCGCTCACGTCCTCGTCTGTCAGGAACCGGCCGACGGACACGGCGCGGGAACGCACATCCAGCCACGACGGGGTTGCCGCCACGACGGTGGAGGTCCAGGTAGTGTCATTGGCGCTCAGCGTCTGGCTGGTCGAGGCGACGGGGGCCACGCCCGAGATGCTCGGCGCGACGTCGGAGGACGCCAGCGCCTCGGCATCGGCCCTGGTCAGGGTGGTGGCGGAGCCGAAGCCGCCGCGGACACCGTCGCTGGTGGAGCTGCCGGGGGAGATGATCAGCAGGTTGGATCCCAGCGCGCTGATCTGGTCCTTGACGGACTGCTGCGCGCCGAGCCCGAGGCCGACGGACAGGGTGACCGATGCGATGCCGATCATGATGCCGAGGATCGTCAGGATGGAGCGGGTGCGGTTGAGGCGGACGGCCTCGAGCGCGACCTTGAAGGTCTGGCCGAAGTTCACTGCGTCACCGCCATCAGGTGGTCCGTGATCAGCCCGTCGCGGACGTGGAGGATGCGGCTCGACCGCTCGGCGACCTCGGCCTCGTGCGTGATCAGCACGATGGTCCGGCCGGAAGCGTGGAGCTCGTCGAACAGGCCGAGGACATCGTCGGTGGACTTGGAGTCGAGGTTGCCGGTGGGCTCGTCGGCGAGGATCATCGCCGGGTCGGACGCCAGGGCGCGGGCGACGGCCACCCGCTGCTGCTGGCCGCCGGACAGCTCACCGGGGCGGTGCCCCATGCGGCCTTCCAGCCCGACACGGCCCAGCGCCTCGATCGCTCGCTCCTTGCGCTCGGCGGCCGGCATCCCCGCGTAGACGAGCGGAAGCTCGACGTTGCGCCACGCCGACAGGGCCGGCAGCAGGTTGAACTGTTGGAACACGAAGCCGATGTAGCGGTTGCGGATCTCCGCCAGCTCGTCCTCGTCGAGGTCTGCCACGTTCTGCCCGCCGAGCTGGTAGGTGCCGGTGGTCAGGATGTCGAGGCAGCCCAGGATGTTCATCAGCGTGGACTTGCCGGACCCGGAGGGGCCCATGATCGCGACGTAGTCGCCCTCGGCGACGCTCATCGTGATGCCACGGAGCGCCTGTACCTCGAGCGAGCCGTTCGAGTACGTCTTGGTGACGTCGTTCAGTTCGAGGACGTTCACTGGTTCGGGCCCCCGCCCTGGCCACCGCCGGGGAGCCCGCCTGAGCCACCGCCGGGCATCTGCCCGCCGGACATCTGGCTGAAGTCCGGCATCTGGCCGTCGGTCGGGAACTGGCCGTCGGTCTGGCCGGACTCGGAGCTGTTGCCCGCACCGCGGGTGGCCATGGTGACCTCGATCTGGTCGCCCTCGGCGAGGCCGTCGGTGATGACGACCGTCGAGTCGACAGTGTCGCCCGTGGTGACCTCCGTGGTGGTGGCGACGCCGTCGACGAGCTTCTGCACCGTGGTGGCACCGTCGGTGGTGGTGATGGCCGAGGCCGGGATCGCGATGACGTCCGAGAGCTGAGAGACGATGATCTCGGCGGTGACGCTGGACCCGGAGTAGAGACCCTCCTGCTTGCCGGTCAGGGAGATGGTCACCGGGAACGATGCCGTGCCGGAGCTCGTCGACGACGCGGTGACCGCGACGGAGGTCACGGTGCCGTAGAGGGTGTCGGAGGCGCCGTCGACCGTGAGCTCGGCCTGGAGGCCGGTCTTCACCGACGCGATGTCCGAGCTGGAGACGGTGGTGGAGACGGTGTAGGCGTCCTTGGAGATCAGGACGATGGCCGCCGACGAGGTGGTGCTCGTCGTGGTAGAGCCGCCCATGGCGGAGGTCGAGCCGCCGGAGCTGGAGCTGCCGCCGGAGGAGGAGCCGGTCGAGTCGCCCTCCTCGATGTTGACCTCGGCGACCAGCCCGTCGAAGGGGGCGGTCATGGTGGCGTTGGCGAGGTTGGCCTTCGCGGTGGTGACCGCGTTCTTCTTGACCTGCACGGAGGCCTCGGCCGCTTTGATCGCCGCGTCGCTCGAGTCGTCGTCGTCCTCGAGGTCGGCGAGGGTCTCCTTGGCCGCGGTCAGGTCCGCCTTCGCGGAGTTGTAGGCGATCTGCAGCGACGAGTCGTCGATCGTGGCGAGCGTTTCGCCCTCCTCGACGGTGTCGCCGACCTCGACCTTGACCTTCTCGACGGTGCTGGAGGAGTCGAAGCTGAGGTCGGCCTCGCGCTCGGGGGAGAGCGTGCCCGTCGCCTCGACCGTGGTCTTCAGCGTCGTCGTGGACACGGTCAGTGTCTGGGTCGTGGAGGCGGCGGCCGTCGTGTCGGGCCTGCTGACCAGGTACCAGGTACCGGTCGCGGCACCCGCGAGGACCACCACGGTGGCCAGCGTGGCGATCACCTTGCCCTTGCGCGATCTGGGCCACAGCCGCAGTCGGCGTCGCTTGGGCTTGGGTGTCTCGTCAGTTTCGACAGTCTCGCTCATCTGTTCTTCCTGGGCGTGGTTCGGCCTGGCAGTTCCCGGGCCGATGTCATCCTCTGCCCGTCGTCTGTGTCGACGATGGGCCGAACCTGTGGTCGACCTGTGGTTTGAGGGCTCCCGACCCCGTCGGACAGTGCAGATCCGTCACATGCGCCGGCGGGTGGGCGCAGACGGTATCGACTAGGCTCGATGGCTTACCGCGCCGACCGGGAGTCCGTGTGGAACTCGTGTCAACCGGCTGAGGGGTCCGAAGCGTTGACTCGTATGAGGAGGGACCATGACCCACACCATCCCCCCGGCCGACCGGGCGCTGGTCCTGGACGGCAGCCGCAGCTTCGACCGCTTCGTAGAGGTCCGCGGAGGCCGCCTGTACCGGGCCGCCTGGTTCCTGACCGGCGACCCGCACAAGGCGGAGGACCTGGTCCAGACGGCGCTGACGAAGGCGTTCGGCCGCTACCCGACGCTGCCGGACGACGAGGCCTTCGAGGCCTACGTCCGCACGACGCTCTACCGCACCTACGTCAGCTGGTGGCGACGCCGCTGGAACGCCGAGGTGCCCACGGCAGAGCTGCCCGAAGGTCCGTCCGCGGGGACGGACACGAGTACCAGGCTCGACCTGACGCGGGCCCTCGACACACTCCCGAAGATGCAGCGGGCCGTGCTCGTCCTGCGCTACTTCGAGGACCGCTCCGTCACCGAGACCGCCGACCTGCTCGGGGTCTCCGAGTCGACGGTCAAGACCCACGCCTCACGCGGCTGCGCGGCCCTGCGCGGCTCCCATCACCTGAGCCAGGAGAACCGATGAGCTCCAACGACATCCGTGACCTGTTCGCCGCGAACGCGCCGGAGGTGCCCTCGACGCACGGCTGGGCCGATGCGGTCCGTGGTCGTCGGCGCCGCCGTCGGGTCCTGACCGGGGTCGCGGCCGGCGTTCTCGCGCTCGCGCTGGCGGTGCCGCTGGGCGCGACGCTGCTGAACCGTCCCGCCCAGATCGCTTCGCCGGCCGAGGCCTCGACGCTGACCGCGGCCGAGGCGTGCGCCGAGGCGCGGACCCAGGCCGAGGCCTTCGCCGTCGAGGGCGGGGAGGCGGTGCGGGAGGGCGCGGTGCGCGCGTGGCTCTGCGGCGACGAGCAGACCGAGGAGGGAAGCGCGTTCGGGACGGCCGGCCCCACCTACCCGATCACCCAGGGGGTCGACGAGGCCATCGCCTGGTATCTCGACGCTCCCGAGGCTGACCCCATGGCCGCCTGCACGATGGAGTACATCCTCGCCTACACCGTCGCCTTCGAGTATGAGGACGGTTCGATCGCCCCGGTCCAGGGTCAGTTGCACGGCTGCCGCACCGTGACCGACGGCGCAACCATCCGGTCGGGCGGCGACGAGTTCTACGCGCTGCTGCAGAAACTGTGGGCCGAGAACCGCGGGGAGGACTTCGTGGCCGAGGTGGAGCCCTGCACCATGACGGCCACCATGGGCGAGGTCGCGGATCCGGCCGACGCGACGTCGGCTGCGCTGTGCCAGGCCGACGCCGACGGCAACCGGGTCGCGTCGCGGCTGACGGCCGAGCAGGCGTCCGCCGTCGGCCTGTCCGTCTCGGAGACGGCCACGACGGCACCAGACGCCATCACCTACCCGGACCGGGTCACCACGCTGCAACTCTTCGACGACGAGGGCTCACTGCTCAGCCTCGACGCGCTCGACGACGGCTCATTCCTGTTCTATGCCGGCGACGCGGCCCGCGTCTGGACCCCGGGTGCCGAGCTGCGTGCAGAACTCGAGGAGGCCGCGGCCCTGCCGTTGCCCTGATCCCACGCCGTGAGCGTCCACCGTGATGTCGTGACGGATGCCGCAGCTACCTCAGGGGATCCGCTTCGTCCACTCGTCGGAGGAGAACTTCGTCTCCACGAGCTCCTTCGCCCTGGCCAGCTCGGACTCCGAGTAGTCGCGTCGGGTGGTCGTGTACAGCGACTCGAAGTGCGCCAGGAACGCCGCGATGATCTCGTCGCGGGGGAGCTGGGTCTGCGAGCGCAGCGGGTCCACGCGCTTGTTGGCCGACTTCGTGCCCTTGTCGGAGAGCTTCTCGCGCCCGATCCGCAGCACCTCGAGCATCTTGTCCGCGTCGATGTCGTAGGCCATGGTCACGTGGTGCACCACGACGCCACCCGTCACGCGGCGCTGGGCCGCGCCGGCGATCTTGCCCTTGTCGGAGGCGATGTCGTTCAGGGGGATGTAGCGCGCGTTGACGCCGAGGGTCTTCAGGGCTCCCATGACCCATTGGTCGAGGAACTCGTAGCTGCGCTCGAACCTCAGGCCCTCCACTAGCGAAGTCGGGACAACCAGGGAGTAGGTGACGCAGTTGCCGGGCTCCATGAACATCGAGCCGCCGCCGGTGATGCGGCGCACGACGTTGATGCCGTGCCGCTCGCGGCCCTCGTCGTCGATCTCGTTCCGGTACGACTGGAACGAGCCGATCACGACGAGCGGCTGGTCCCAGTCCCAGATGCGCAGGCTTGGGCGGACCTCGCCTTGCGCGAGCTCCGCGGCGATGACCTCGTCGAGCGCGACGTGCATCCGCGGGTCCATCGTGACGGGGCCGATGACGTCGAACGTGAGATCGGACCAGTCGATCGCGTGGCCGAGGGCGCGGCGCACCGCGATGCCGATGGCCTCGGGGGTGAAGCCGATCATCCGGGTCGCCGGGTCGAGCCGCCCCGTGATGGCCGCGGCGATGTCGGCGACGGAGGAGGAGTCGGCGAGGCCGACGAGGGCGGAGTTGATGTCGTCGAGCGCCTCGGCGGGCTCGAGGAAGAAGTCGCCCGACACGAAGGCCGAAGAGATCACGCCCTCGGCCGTCTCGACGTCGACGGCGACCAGCTTGCCGCCAGGGACCTTGTATTCACCACGCATGGGCCCGAGCCTACCGAGTCCGCGCAGGTGCGATTACGCTGAAGGTGGGAGGACGCGATGATGCGACTGATTCGATGGAGCGCCAAGGTGGCGGCCGCGGTGGCCGTCGCGGCGATGCTCGCCGCCTGCGGGAGCGGCGGAGGCGAGGAGGTCGAGGGCTCCGGCGCGGTGCTGGACCTGCCCTTCGACACGACGCCCCGCGTTTCCGACGCGGCCGCCGCGAGCGAACGCCTCGGCTGGGACGTGGCGCGTGCCGTCGACGGCGCCAACGCAATCGTCTCGCCGAGTTCGCTGTCGATGTCCATCGCGCTCCTCGGCGAGGGCGCGGAGGGCGCGTCGCAGACGAGCATCGAACAGGCGACGGGACTCGCCGGCCACGAGCGGTCGGCGGCCTTCGGCGCGCTCCGCCAGGCGCTGACCGACTACGAGGACCTCCCGAAGTCGGTGTCGGCGGACTCGCCACCGAAGACCCCGCTCGTGCATCAGGCCAGCCAGGTCGTCGCGATCTCCGCGCCCGTCGGACGCGAGTTCCTCGAGCGGATCAAGACCTACTACGACGCCGGCGCGACCCAGGCCGAGCCGGGCGACGCTCAGGCGGTGCTCGACGCGTGGGTGAAGAAGAACACGGCCGGGCTGATCGAGAAGTCGGGGATCGAGGTGGGCGGCGACACCCGCGCCGTCGTGCAGGACGCGGTCCTGTTCGCGGCTGCCTGGCGCACGCCGTTCGGCTCGGACACCGTGCTCGACTTCGCGCGCGAGGGCGGGTCGGCGCCGGTCGACGGGGTGGTCGAGACGCTGGACGTCGCCTACGCGGAGACGGACCGCTGGGCCGCCGCCCGCCTGCCCTACGACGACGCGCTGGCCGCGGACGTGATCCTGCCTGCGACGGGACTGGCTCCGTCGGACCTGACCGCGGAGGACCTCGCCGACGTGCGCGAGGCGCTCGACGGCGAGACTCCCGAGGCGGTGACCGTCACGATGCCGACGTTCGACCTCGCGTCGAAGATCGACCTACTCAAGGCCCTGCCGTCCGTCGACCTGGGCGACGTGGGCAGCATCTCGCCCGGCACCTACGTCGGCCAGTGGGTCCAGCAGGCACGGCTGGCGGTGAGCGCGAAGGGGACGGTCGGCGCCGCCGTCACCGAGGCGGCGACGGAGTCCAGCGCAGTGATGCCCGAGCACACACTGACGCTCGACCGCCCTTATGTGCTGCGGGTGCTTGACACCCGCACCGGCTGGCCGCTGTTCCTGGCCAGGATCGGCGACCCGACCGCGGAGTGATCCGCGGCTCCCTCTCCGGCCCCGGTTCCGGTTCCCTGAGCCAACCCCGGTTCCCTGAGCCAACCCGGTTCCCTGAGCTTGTCGAAGGGCCCTGAGCTTGTCGAAGGGTGTTCAGGGCTGACCCGGTTCCCTGAGCTTGTCGAAGGGCCCTGAGCTTGTCGAAGGGTGTCCAGGGCTGACCTGAGCTTGTCGAAGGGTTGCCCGGGCCCGACGTCGGGCTGGGTCCTTTCGCTTCGCTCAAGGCTCCTCGACAGGCTCGGAGATCCGTTGCAAAGTCCGTCGAAGGGCCTGAGCCCCACTCGGTGCCCTGAGCTTGATGCTCCTATGTGGTGTCAAGCGGTTGTGAGCCATTCTCTGTAGCGGGTGGTGAGGGTGTCGTTGCGCAGTGTTCCGCGTTCGATGCCGGAGATGCGGGCTGGCCAGACGCCGAGTGCGTGGCCGGCTTGGGTGGTGGTGAGGCCTTTGGCGTGGCGGAGGGGTCTGAGGTCGTTGATGGGTGGGACCACGGGTGGGGTCCAGATCGCGGTGATGATCAGGTGGGAGATGTAGCGCTTGAGGCAGCGGGTCGCTTCGCGGCGGGTTTTGCCTTCTGCTTGTTTCTTCGCGAGGTAGGCGATCGTGTCAGGATCGATGCGGGCTCTGGCCAGGGCGATGGTGTGTAGGGCCCGGTTCGCGCGTCGGTCTCCGCCGCGGTTGAGGCGCATCCGGTGGGTTTTGCCGGAGGAGGCGGGGATCGGGGCGACGCCGCAGAGTTTCGCGAACGCTGCCTTCGAGTGGATCCGGGTCGGGTCGTCGCCGACGGTGACCAGCAGTTGGGCGGCGGAGATCACCCCGACCCCGACGAGATCGAGGACGCCGGGTGCTGTCTGGGCGACCAGGGTCTGCAGCTGGGGGTTGAGGAGGTTGATCTCGTCGTCGAGGTCACGGATCCGTCGCGCCAGGGACCGCAGCGCGGTCATGGTGGAGGACTGGTCGACGGGGCCGTGGGGTCGGCAGGCGGCCAGCTTCGCGTGGAGGGCCTTCCCAGTGAGTCGGCGGTAGGTGTCGCGGACCTGGTCCGGGGCGGTCACGAGCAGGCTTTTGAGTTGGACGATGGCCTGGGTGCGGGCCTTGACCGCGGACTCCCGCGCCGTCAGGAGGACCCGGATCGCTTCAACATTGCCGGTGCCGGGTTTCGGCAGGGGGAGGGTCTCGCCGGTCAGGAGGGTGCGGGCGGCCAGGATCGCGTCCAACGGGTCGGTCTTGCCATGGAGTCTGCGGGCGGCGCGTTTCGGGCGGATCACCTCACGCACTGCGATCCCGGCCCGGGTCAGGAACCGGGACAGGCCCGCCCCATACGACGAGGTTCCCTCGACCCCGACCAGTGCGACCGTCCCGAACGAAGTGACGAAGTCCAGCAGCTGGCGGTACCCGGTGAGACTGGTCTCGATCTCCAGGTCGCCGAGGAGTGCCCCGGTGGTGTGGTCGAGGACCGCGACGTGGTGGGTGGCGAGATGGGTATCGACTCCCGCTACCACTGTGGATGGATGGGTTGGCATCATGTGAGGTGTCGCCTTTCAAGGGGGGTGACACCTGCTCGGGGACCAGGCAGTCAGGACGCTGACGGCGGCTTGCCAATCAAGCCCCAGGCTCCTATCAAGACATGCCACGGGTCCCCGGGCAGGACTCCGAGAATGTGTCCCCGCCCCGGGCGGAGTGGACAGATCAAACCCAAGACACGAAGTCAGTCGAAGGGAGAGCCACACCCCGCCGAGACGAGGACCTAACAAGTATCAGCGTCGAAGGGCCCTGAGCTTGTCGAAGGGTTGCCCGGGACCTACCTCGGTTCCCTGAGCTTGTCGAAGGGTTGCCCGGGGCCGACGTCGGGCTGGGTCCTTTCGCTTCGCTCAAGGCTCCTCGACAGGCTCGGAGATCCGTTGCAAAGTCCGTCGAAGGGCCTGAGCCCCACTCGGTTCCCTGAGCCTGTCGAAGGGCCTGAGCCCCACTCGGTTCCCTGAGCTTGTCGAAGGGCCTGAGCCCCACTCGGTTCCCTGAGCTCGTCGAAGGGTTGCCCGGGGCCGACGTCGGGCTGGGTCCTTTCGCTTCGCTCAAGGCTCCACGACAGGCTCGGAGACCCGGCTCCGCGAGAAGGCAAAGATGCCACCCTTATCGACCGACGCTACCGCTCTCGACACATGCCACCGCCCTGGCGGTGGCATGTGTGAAGAAGGGAGGCGTTTGTCGATAAGGGTGGCGTCTCTGGTGGTGGCCCGCACGTGGCAGGCCGCCGTCGGGTCAGCGACCCCGGCGGCGGTTGGCGGAGAAGTCCGCCGCGCTGTGCGACGAGTGCTGTGCCGGTCGACGCGACTGGCGGGAGCCGTCGCGGGCGGGCTTGCTCTGACCGCGGTGCGAGTCGTCGCGCAAGGGCGACGAGGGTCGATCAGAGGAGCGGCCTCGACCAGACCCGTTCGGGCGACCCGACCCGTTGCCACGACCCGAACCGTTCGCGGGATGCGAGCCGCCGCGACGACCGCGGCCGCCACCGTTGCCCTGCGGCTGCTGCGGCTGCTGGGGCTGCTTCGACGCGACGCCGGCCAGCTCCGCGGCCTCGGTCGCGGACAGGAACACGCGGTCACCAGGGGTGATGTCCTGCAGGATCTGCGCGCCGGGGGCGGCGTCATCGACCTGCGGCTTGATCTTGGCCTGGCGCATCAGGGTCGCGACGTCGGCGCGCTGCGACGGGGTCTGCAGCGTCACGACCTTGCCGGACTGCCCGGCGCGGGCGGTGCGGCCCGAGCGGTGCAGGTAGGCCTTGTGCTCGGCCGGCGGGTCGGCGTGGATGACCAGCGACACGTCGTCGACGTGGATGCCGCGGGCGGCGATGTCGGTAGCGACGAGCGTCGAGACGCGGCCGGAGTGGAACGCCTCCATGTTGCGCGTGCGGGCGTTCTGGCTCAGGTTGCCGTGCAGGTCGACCGCGGGAACGCCGAGGCCGTTGAGCTGTTTGGCGAGCTTCTTGGCGCCGTACTTCGTGCGGGTGAAGACGATGGTGTTGCCGGGGGCTGCGGCCAGCTCGGCCACGACGCGGGTGCGGTCGTCGCCGTCGATGCGCAGCACGTGGTGCTCCATCGTCGCGACGGGGGACAGTTCCGAGTCGGCCTCGTGGGTGACGGGGTTGTGGAGGAACTGCTTTACCAGCGTGTTGACGCCCGAGTCGAGCGTGGCGGAGAAGAGCATGCGCTGTCCGCTGCCGGGCGTCGCCTGGAGGATCTTGCGGACGCCGGGGAGGAAGCCCATGTCGGCCATGTGGTCGGCCTCGTCGATGACGGTGATCTCTACCGAGCCGAGGTCGACGAGCCCCTGGCCCATCAGGTCGAGGAGGCGGCCGGGGCACGCGATGAGCACGTCGACGCCGCGCGCCAGCGCCTTGGCCTGCGGGTTCTGGCCGACGCCACCGAAGACGACGGTCGAGGTCAGGCGCGTGGTCTTCTCGAGGATGACGTGCGACTCGTGGATCTGCGTGGCGAGCTCGCGGGTCGGCGCAAGGATCAGGGAGCGGGGGCGCTTCGGCTGCGGGCGCTTGGGGTCAGCGACGAGTCGCGCGACGAGCGGGAGCAGGAACGCGAAGGTCTTGCCGGAGCCGGTGCGGCCGCGGCCGAGCACGTCGCGCCCGGCCAGCGAGTCAGGCAGCGTCGCAGCTTGGATGGGGGTCGGGGTGTCGATGCCCTGGGTTGCGAGGGCGTCGACGAGGGAAGTGGGCACGCCGAGGCGCGCGAAGGATTCTGACAAGGTGTCTGTGACCTATCGGGAGTGTCTCACCGATGGAGGAGCTTCGAAGAGCTGGAAGGCGACTGAGGCAGGGCTTGGAGTGGCCTGCGCGCCGGCGGCCCGGGGTAAGACTGGGCGGACCGCTGGGTAGTACCTTACCGCCCGATCGCCGGATACCTGTATTCCGCCTTGTCAGAGCAGCTTTCTCCACCGCGGGGTCCCATCCCCCGTACATGCACCGTCGGGTGTGCGTGTCCCTCGCCCGTCCTCGGGCGTGCGCCGTTCGCTGTCCCTCGCCTGAGTCCATCCTCGGGCGTGCGCCGAACTCCTCCTGTCACTCCCTTGTCGGCGGTTGTGTCGGTGGTCCACTTCCGAAAATCGTTCAGTGGTCGATTCTCCCCGGTCCGGCGCCGAGTTTCGCCCACCGCCCCCGGCCGGGTGGGTGCCGCTTGGCGCGAAAAGCGTTCAGTGGTCGATTCTCCCCGGTCCGGCATCGAGTTTCGCCCACCGCCCCACGTCGGGTCGCATGCGGTGAGCCGTCTGGAGGTTGCCGACGTCAGTGCGTTGGGCCTCGGGGCTGCCTGGCCGGCAGTCGGTGGGGATGCCGATGGCATGCCCACAGGGCGGGACGCCCTGTGACGACGGCGTCAGAGCGAAGAGCGTGTGGCGGCCGCGCCTTCGGGGCCGACCAGCGTGCAGAGGCGCCGGTCGGCAGGGCCGCCAAACTCCATCAGAAGGGCCGCACCTGCGGGGCGAAGGTCGATCGCGATGCCGAGAGACACGGGCCAGCCGAGGAATCGGCAGACGAACGACCTGGAGAAGTGCCCATGTGACACGACGACGACGTCGGAACTCTCGAGACGCTCGGAGACGACCTCGACTGCGCGGTCCACCCGCACCGTCATGTCGTCGACGGACTCTCCGCCGGGGGCTCCGCCGGTCCAGATCGTCCACCCGGGTGCACCCTGCTCGTGGATCTGCGCGCGGGTCAGGCCCTCGTAGTCGCCGTAGTCCCACTCGGCGAACACGTCGTCGGTCTCGTCGACCGTGAGTCCAGCCAGCGCAGCCGTCCGCTGTGCCCGGATGCGTGGGGAGGCGAAGACGTACGGGTCGATGAGTCCCAGCCTCTCCCTGATTCCCACGAGCGCCCGCGCGTCAGCGACGCCCTTCTCGGTCAGGTCGATGTCGGTCCGACCGGTGTGCCGGTTCGTCATCGACCATTCTGTCTGCCCGTGCCGGATCAGCAGCACCCGGCCCGTGGTGCGCACGCCCTGCGACTCGCTCATGCCCGGAGCCTAGTCGTCGAGGGGCGCGCCGGGCCCGCCGCCGACGATGCCGGCCAGGTACCCCGTCGAGCACAACTGTGGCTGGAGCCGGAGCACGCGTCGTCTTTCCGAGTGCTGCGGCCCCACCCACTTTTCTGCACGGGATGGCGCGCCGCCCCCGGGTGAGCGGCCGACAGGTCTCTCGATGGGTCAGCTGGGGAAGGCTGTGTGCGTTTCTCGGCGCCGGACCGGGGAGAATCGACCACTGCCCGATTCTCCGGGAAGACGCGGGGTCAGTAGTCGGGGAGAGGCGGGCTCAGTCGTCGGGGAGGGAGCGGGTGCCGTAGACGGACTCCCAGTCGGCGATGAACGTGTCGACGGCGTTGGTGATGTCCGGCACCGACAGCGCCTGGCGCAGCAGCTTGGGTGACAGCGTGACGGCGTCGGCCCCAGCCTCCAGAGCGTGCGACACCTGCACGATGTTCTTGAAGCTGGCGGCCATGATCTTGCAGGGGGCGTCGAAACGACGGATGAAACCGGACAACGCGGTCAGCGTGCCTTTGGTGTCGATGTCAAGCGACTGCATCCGGTTGTAGTAGGGCGCGAGGTAGTCGACGCCGGACGCGATGGCGAGGAAGCCCTGCGTCTTGGAGTAGATCGCGGTCGCGGTCACGTGGACGCCCTCCGCCTTGAGGGTGCGCATGGCGAGGATGCCGGCTTCGGTGGTGGGGATCTTGGGGTAGACCTTGTCGTCGATCTTGTCGAGCAGCCTGTGCGCGTCGTCGATCATGCCCTGAGCCGTCTTCTGCAGCACCTGCACGTGCAGCGTGCGGTCGGGGCCGATGATCTCGCGGATCCGGCGGAGGTGCTTGTAGACGTCGACCCGGCCCTCCTTCTTCAGGATCGACGGGTTCGTCGTCACGCCCGTGACGGGGTAGATGGGCGTGAGGCGCTCGATGTCGTCGAGGTTGGCCGTGTCGAACAGGATGTCCATGGTCGCCTTTCGAGGTGCGGAAGCTGGTCCATTCCACCACGGAGCCGGGTGCGGAGCGCCAGCCCCGAGCAGGGCGGATGCTCAAACACCAGCTTCGTCGCGGGACTGTCCCAGCCTATGCCCGGGTTTTCCGAACTTTCGAACCGCCCCCTGTTTTGAAACCGCTTCGAAACTGCTACGCTCGTGAAACGAAAGGCAATCGAAGACAACGAGGTTTCGAAGTGACGCAGGAGAGAGCCAGCCGCGAAGAGGCGATCCTCACGCGCCTGACCGACGACGGCACGCTCACCGTCGCCTCCATGGCCGAGAAGCTCGGCGTGTCCGAGGTCACCATCCGCGGCGATCTCCGCGCCCTCGAGCAGCGCGGCATGCTGGTGCGGACGCGTGGCGGAGCACGCCCCAGCTCCTTCAAGACGATCCTCCAGCGCGAGAAGGTCAACGTCGAGGCCAAGCAGCGCATCGCGGCCTTCGCCGCGTCGATGATCACCGACGGTGACACCGTTATGATGGAAGCGGGGACCACCGTCGCCTCGATCACCGGCCACCTCGCGCAGCGTCGCGACGTCCAGATCGTCACCAACTCGACGCTCGTGTTCAATGTCGCCCGCACCAACCCCGCGCTCAACATCATCCTCGCCGGGGGAGTGTTCCGCCGAGAGTCCGAGTCGCTCGTCGGCCCTGACGCGGAGCGCACCGTCTCCGACTTCAACACCCGTCTCGCCTTTCTCGGCACCGACGGGTTCTCCCCCGAGCGGGGACTCACCACCCGTTTCGTCGACGGCGCCCAGGTTGCCGCGCTCATGAGCCGTCGCGCCGAGGAGACCTGGCTGGTCGCCGACTCCTCCAAGTTCGGTCAGGCCGGGTTCGTCAGTTTTCTGCCCCTCGACAAGGTCACTGGGATCATCACCGATTCCGGGCTCGTCGCCGGGGCCGCTGAAGCACTGCAAGAGCACACACGCGTGTGCATCGTCTAGGGAAGGTCAACGTCTATGGCAACCGTCGTAGTCATGCCGCAGCTCGGCAACTCTGTCGAGTCCTGCCTGATCGTGTCGTGGCAGGTGGGTCTCGGCGACGAGATCGCCGAGAACGCCATCGTGTGTGAGGTCGAGACCGACAAGGCCTCCATGGAGGTCCCGACGTCGGCCGCCGGCACCGTGCTCGCCATCCTCTGGGACGAGGGCGACGACGTCCCCGTCAAGGAGCCGCTCCTGGTGGTCGGCGTGGCGGGCGAGGACCCGGCCGACGCCCTGGCCGCAGCCGGTTGGAAGGGCAGGGACGGCGACGAAGCTGCCATTCCCGAAGCCGCCGCAGCCGAGGCCGCTCCCGACGCTGAGGCCCCCGCGGCCCAGGTCGAGCGTGTCGCCTCCACCGGCGCTTCCAGCCCGCGGGCCCGCACGCTGGCCGCAGCCAGCCACCTCGACATCAACGACGTCGCCGAAGGCTCAGGCCCCGGCGGACGCGTCATCGAGCGCGACGTCACCGCTGCCCTCGCCCACGCAACCAAGGGATCGGCCCGCGCCGGCGCCCACGGCTCGGGGGCCACCGGCACCGGCCTCGGCGGCCGCGTCACCACGTCGGACCTCGTCGCAGGCACGCAGACCGCGGAGACCACGACGACCGCACCGGCGACGCCGGCGGCCGGCTCCCGCGAGTTCCCCGGAGCCTCGACGACGACGCCGCTCAAGGGCATCCGCAAGACCATTGCGGATCGCATGATGCACTCGCTGGCCAGCTCCGCCCAGCTGACCTACACCTCGACGGCCAACGCGGCCGGCCTGCTCGCGCTCCGCAAGAAGCTCAAGGGCTCGCCCGAGGAGCTCGGCCTCAGCAAGGTGACCATCGGCGACCTGGTCGGCTACGCCGCCGTCAAGGCCGCGGCCAAGAACACCGGCCACAACGCCCACCTCGCCGACGGCAAGCTCACCGTCTTCGAGCAGGTCCACCTCGGCTTCGCTTGCGACACCCCGCGAGGCCTGCTGGTCCCGACCGTCCGCAACGCCTCCGAGATGGGGCTGCGCGAGTTCTCCGCCGCCAGCAAGGACCTCGCACAGCAGGCCATCGGCGGCAGCATCAGCCCCGACCTGCTGCAGGGCGCCACCTTCACGGTCAGCAACCTCGGCGGCTTCGGCATCGAGTCCTTCACCCCGCTGCTGAACGTGCCCCAGGTCGCCATCCTCGGCGTCGACGCGATCTTCCCGCGCGCCGTCGTGAACGCCGACGGCAGCTTCGGCGTCGAGCAGCGCATCGGCTTCTCGCTGACCGCCGACCACCGCGTGATCGATGGCGCCGACGCCGCCCGCTTCCTGCAGGACCTCGTCGCCTACGTCGAGAACATCGACATCACCGTCCTCGGCTGAGACAAGGAGCAACCCACATGAGCACCACCTTCGACGTCATCGTGCTGGGCGGCGGCCCCGGCGGCTACATCGCCGCCGAGCGCCTCGGGCACGCGAAGAAGAACGTCCTCCTCATCGAGGCCGACGCCCTGGGCGGCACCTGCCTCAACGTCGGCTGCATCCCCACCAAGGCGCTGCTGAACGCGGCGAAGACCTACGAGCACGCCGTGCACGGCGCCCAGCTGGGCGTCCGCGTCGACGGCGCCAGCGTCGACTGGGCCGAGCTGCAGAAGTGGAAGAACAAGACCGTCGCCACCCTGGTTGGCGGCGTCGGCGCGGCCGAGAAGAAGGCCGGCGTCACCGTCGTCAAGGGGTACGGCCGCTTTGAGGGCCCCGGACGCGTCACGGTCGACGGCACCACCTACACCGCCGAGCACGTCATCCTGGCCACCGGCTCCGTCCCGGTCATGCCGCCCATCCCGGGCGCCGCGGACAACCCCCGCGTGCTCGACTCCACCGGCATGCTGTCGGTTCCCGAGATCCCGGCGCGGCTCGCGGTCATCGGCGGCGGCGTCATCGGGCTCGAGTTCGCCAGCCTGTTCGCGATGCTCGGCTCCGAGGTCACCGTCATCGAGATGCTGCCCGAGGTCGTCCCCTTCATGGACGACGAGCTCGCCGCCCAGCTCCGCAAGGGCCTGGCCGATATTGACGTGAAGCTCGAGTGCAGGGTCACCGGCATCGACGGCGGCACGGTCCACTACGAGACCATGTCCGGCACCGCCGAGTCGGTCGATGCCGACGTGGTGCTGATGGCGGTGGGCCGCCGTCCCGCCGTCGCCGGCTGGGGCGCCGAGGACTCCGGCCTGGAGTTCTCCGGTAAGGGCGTGGTCGTCGACGACCGGATGCGCACCAACCTGCCCAACGTGTGGGCCGTGGGCGACGTCACCGGCCGCTCGCTCCTGGCGCACGCCGCCTACCGGATGGGCGAGATCGCCGTCGCGAACATCCTCGACCCCGAGGCGTTCAGGCGCGGCGAGATCATGCGCTGGAACACCATCCCGTGGGCCGTGTACTCCAACCCGGAGGCCGCGGGCATCGGTCTCACCGAGGCCCAGGCGAAGGCCAAGGGCATCGACGCGAAGTCCGTGACCGTGCCCGGCTACCTGTCCGGTCGCTTCGTCGCCGAGGCCGGCGTCAAGGCTCCCGGCGCCGCCAAGCTCATCTGGGACGGCGCCACCGGCCAGGTGCTCGGCATCCACGTGCTCGGCTCCTACGCCTCCGAGATGATCTGGGGCGCCTCCGTCGTGCTCGAGACCGAACTCAGCATCACCGACCTGCGCCAGGTCGTCTTCCCCCACCCCACCGTCAGCGAACTCATCCGTGAGGCCGCCTGGGCCGCCCAGGCCTGAGCCCCGACAAGGAGATACGAAACATGCCAAAGAACCTCATCGTCGACCCGAGCAATGTCCGCTCCGCCTCGACCATCACGGCCCCCGAGATCCCGGTCAACCAGTACCGGCCGAACTTCGCCGCCGAGCTCGACAAGTACGGCAAGCAGGGGCTCATCGACATCCTGCACGACATGATCGCGGTGCGGCAGTTCGAGACCATGCTCAACTCGATCAAGACCACGGGTGCGTGGAACGGGGTCGAGTACAACCACCGCGGCCCCGCGCACCTGTCGATCGGGCAGGAGTCGGCCGTGGTCGGCCAGGCCTCGCAGCTCGACCCCGAGGACTTCCTGTTCGGCTCGCACCGCAGCCACGGCGAGATCCTGGCCAAGTGCTTCTCGGCTGCCCGCAAGCTCGACCCGGCGCAGGTCGAGGACATCATGAAGACGTTCCTCGACGGTGAGACCCTCGCCTTCGCCGAGCAGGTCGGCTACGACAGTGCCGCCGACCTGACCGAGAACTTCATCCTCTACGGCACCGTCGCCGAGACGTTCGCCCGCAAGGCCGGCTTCAACCGCGGCCTCGGCGGCTCCATGCACGCCTTCTTCGCGCCCTTCGGCTCGATGCCGAACAACGCGATCGTCGGCGGCTCGGCCGACATCGCCACCGGCTCGGCGCTGTTCAAGCTGATCAACCGCAAGTCCGGCATCGTGATCGCCAACATCGGCGACGCCTCCATGGGCTGTGGCCCCGTCTGGGAGGCCATGGCCATGGCGTCCATGGACCAGTACCGCAGCCTCTGGAATGACGGCGTGAACGGCAACCCGCCGATCTGGTTCAACTTCTTCAACAACTTCTACGGCATGGGCGGCCAGACCTCCGGCGAGACCATGGGCTACGACATCCTCGCCCGCGTCGGCATGGGCGTGAACCCCGAGGCGATGCACGCCGAGCGCGTCGACGGGCTCAACCCGCTCGCCGTCGCCGACGCCGTCGCCCGCAAGCGCCAGCTCCTCGTCGAGGGTCGCGGCCCGGTCCTGACCGACACCATCACCTACCGCTTCTCCGGGCACTCGCCGTCGGACGCGTCCTCCTACCGCACCCGCGAGGAGGTCGAGCTGTGGGAGCAGCACGACGGCCTGAAGAACTACGCCGCCTATCTCGTCGAGAACGGCGTCCTCAGCCAGGGCGAGGTCGACGACCTGCAGGCGAAGTTCGATGAGCGTCTCACGAAGGTTATCGCCATCGCCACGAAGGACGAGGTCTCCTCGCCCCGGGTGGGCATGGACTTCATCGAGTCGGTCATGTACTCCAATGGCAACGTCGAGGCCTTCGACGACCGCGCCCCCGAGCTCAAGCAGCCGCTCGAGGAGAACGCCCGCGTCAAGTCGCTGGCCGCCAAGGTCCGCACCGCCACCGACGCCAACGGCAAGCCCGTCAGCAAGGCCAAGGCCTACTCCTACCGCGACGCGCTGTTCGAGGCCGTCGCCCACCGCTTCGCCACCGACCCGACGCTGGCCGCCTGGGGAGAGGAGAACCGCGACTGGGGCGGCGCGTTCGCCGTCTACCGCGGCCTGACCGAGCTGCTGCCGTACCACCGCCTGTTCAACTCGCCGATCTCCGAGGCCGCGATCATCGGCGCCGGCGTCGGCTACGCGCTGTCCGGCGGCCGGGCGATCGTCGAGCTGATGTACTGCGACTTCCTCGGCCGCGCCGGCGACGAGATCTTCAACCAGGCCGCCAAGTGGCAGTCCATGTCCGCAGGCCTGCTCAAGATGCCGCTCGTCATGCGCGTCTCCGTCGGCTCCAAGTACGGCGCCCAGCACTCGCAGGACTGGGCGGCGCTGGTCGCCCACATGCCCGGGCTCAAGGTCTACTACCCGTCGACCCCATACGACGCCAAGGGCATGATGAACCTCGCGCTGCGCGGCACCGACCCGGTGGTGTTCTTCGAGTCCCAGCTGCTCTACGACAAGGCTGAGGAGTTCGTCGCCGACGGCGTCCCGACCGGCTACTACGAGGTCCCCGAGGGCGAGCCCGTCGTGCGCCGCGAGGGCACCGACCTGACCATCGCGGTCATCGGCCCCACCCTCTACCGCGTGATGGAGGCCGCCGACCTGCTGCAGGAGAAGTACGGCATCTCCACCGAGGTGATCGACCTGCGCTTCGTCGCCCCGCTGAACCTCGACCCCATCGTGGAGTCGGTGAAGAAGACCGGCCGCCTCGTGCTGACCTCCGACGCGGTGGACCGCGGCTCGTTCCTCCACACCGTCGCGTCGCAGATCCAGACCCTCGCCTTCGACCACCTCGACGCGCCCGTCACGGTCGTCGGCTCCCGCAACGCCATCACGCCGGCGGCCGAGCTGGAGAAGGAGTTCTTCCCGCAGCCCGAGTGGCTGCTCGACGCGATTCACGAGCGCGTGCTGCCGCTCAAGGGCCACGTCCCGACCACCAACCAGACCGACGCCGAGATCGCCCGCCGTTCGCGGCAGGGCCTCTGACAAGGAGAGACATGCTCCGCGAGCGCATCAACGACCCGTCGCTGACGCCCGCCGAGCGCGTGGCGGCCCTGCAGGAGTACCTGCAGGGCTCGCCCGCGTTCCCGGGCTTCGTGACCGAGTCGAACAACCACGTCCACACCATCTACAGCTTCAGCCCGTACACGCCCGCGATGGCGGCGCTACGGGCCCGAGAGGCCGGGCTGATGGTCGTCGGCTCCGTCGACCACGACTCGGCCGCGGGCGCGGGCGAGATGGCGGCGGCCGCCGCCGCCGTCGGCCTCGGGTCGGTGACCGGCTTCGAGTGTCGCGTCTACCTGTACAGCGCCGACGAGGTCGCCGAGGGCCGCGCGCCGCTGCACGACCGCAAGCTCAACAACCCCGACACCGCGGGCATCGCCTACATGACGGTGCAGGGCATCCCGGCGTCGCAGCGCGAACGGGTCGCCGAATACCTGGCGCCCATCCGTGCCGCCCGCCTCGCGCGGACCGCACGGATGGTCGAGCGGGCCAACGCGATCCTCGAGGGCCTCGGGGCGCCCGTGCTGGACTTCCAGCGCGACGTCGTCGACCGGTCGCAGTACTCAAACGGCGGAGAGGTGACCGAGCGGCACCTGCTCGCGGGCATCGCCGACAAGCTCATCGAGCGCTACGGCCGCGGCCGGGCGCTGGTCGATGGGCTGGGCGAGCTCGGCCTCGAGCTGTCGGAGAAGGTCGCGGCCCAGCTGGGCGACGAGGCGAACCCGTACCTGGAGTTCGACCTGCTCGGCGTCATGAAGGCCGGCTTCCTCGACCAGATCTACCTCGTCCCGGACCGGGAGGAGTGCCCGACGATGGCGGAGGTCGCGGCCTTCGCGACGTCCGTCGGCGCCATTCCCGCCTACGCCTACCTCGGCGACGTGACCGCGTCGCCGACGGGCGACAAGAAGGCCGAGAAGTTCGAGGACGACTTCCTCGACGAGTTGGTCGCAGAGCTCCGCAGGCTCGGGATGCCCGCCATCACGTACATGCCGCCGCGCAACACCGCGGAGCAGATGGCGCGCCTCGCGTCGCTCGCCGCCGACAACGGCCTCCTCGAGGTCTCCGGCGTCGACATCAACACCCCGCGCCAGCAGTTCAACTGCCCGGAACTGCAGCGCCAGGAGCTGGCGCACCTGAACGACGCGACCTGGGCGATGGTCGCCCACGAGCGGCTCGCCGAGGCCGACCTCGGCCTCGGTCTGTTCGCCGAGGCCGGCCCGCTGGCCTCGCTCCCGCTTTCCGAGCGCGTCCGTCGCTACAGCGCCGTCGGGCGGTCGCTCGTGGCCGGCACCAGCACCGTCGGCGAGGCCGCCGACGCCCTGAGGAAGGAAGCAGCATGAGCATCCTGGAGATCGCGCCGCTCGTCCGCGGCGCCTACCTGGCCGCCCGCAACGTGCCGGTGATCCTGTCGCCGTCGGACGAGACGGAGCTGGAGCTGAGCGTCGAGTCGGTGGATCAGCTGGCCGAGGCGTTCCCCGTCGACCTGCCGGACACCGTCGCGGTGACGGTGTCGGGGGAGCGGCACGGGTTCCGCGCCCACACCGTCGGGGATGTGTCGCCGCTGCCGCACGGCAAGGACGCGCAGGCGTCGGCCGCGGAGCCGCGGTCCCGGGTCGTCGCGGGGAAGGTGGCGCTCGTCACCGGCGGCGCGCAGGGGTTCGGTGCGGAGATCGTCCGTGGGCTCGTCGCCTCCGGGGCCTTCGTCTACATCGCCGACCTGAACGCCGACGGGGCTGCGAAGCTCGCCGATGAGCTCGGCCCGCACACCGCGGCGCTGACGGTCAACGTCGCAGACGAGGAATCGGTGGCGGCCATGACCGAGCAGATCGCGGCCACCACCGGCGGCCTCGACCTCGTCGTGTCCAACGCGGGCATCGTCCGCGCGGGCAGTGTGCTGGAGCAGGACGCCGACGCCTTCCGGCTCACGACCGACATCAACTACGTCGCGTTCTTCCTGGTCACCAAGCACCTGGGCGGCCTGATGGCTGCCCAGCGCCGCACGGCGCCCGCCTGGACCACCGACATCGTCCAGATCAACTCCAAGTCGGGCCTCGTCGGATCGAACAAGAACGGCGCGTACGCCGGGTCCAAGTTCGGGGGCATCGGGCTGGTGCAGAGCTTCGCGCTGGAGCTGGTCGAGCACGGCATCAAGGTGAATGCGATCTGCCCGGGCAACTTTCTCGACGGCCCGCTGTGGTCCGACCCCGACCGCGGCCTGTTCGTGCAGTACCTGCGCTCCGGCAAGGTGCCCGGCGCCACGACGATCGAGGAGGTCCGCCGCTTCTACGAGGCCAAGGTGCCCCTCAACCGCGGGACCTACGGCTCCGACGTCATGCGGGCGCTGTACTACCTCGTCGAGCAGGAGTACGAGACGGGCCAGGCGCTTCCGGTCACCGGCGGTCAGGTGATGCTGAGCAGCTGACTCTGCCGACGCCACCCTTCCCGACACATGCCACCCTTCTCGACACACGCCACCGCCATGGCGGTGGCATGTGTGAAGAGCGGTGGCGTCGGTGAAGCAGGGTGGCGTCTGGGTTTTTGATGGGTGCGCAGGCAGAGAGCCGGGGCCGGCGTCCAGATTCTGGGACCAGGCCGCGCGTCGATTTCGCCGACGGGGACGACACGTCGCACAATAGGGCGGGACCCGAGCAAATATGAGTTGCTCGGGTCCCTGTGTGTTGACCGACGGTGGGCCGTCGCCGATCTGACGGACATCCGGGTATTCCTCGCCCCCATGCCCTGGGAGCCCCGCGGGCCGCAGCCTGCGGGTACGAGGAAGAAGGACTCTTCCGTCGGGTGATCCGCCCGGGACGACCGTCCGGATCTGATCGATGTACCGTTACCCGCCGCCTCGTCTCTGCGGCCCCGCGGGCTTGACGCCCGCTCCAGGTGAGGAGCTCCGGTGCATCTCTCGGTGTGAGGCCGTGGTCAGCGTTCCACCGCCTGAGGACTGTCCGCCGTGTGTTCGCACCGCCGCTGCGCGTGCCCTCTGAGGAGGTGATGGACGTCGGTCTGGCTGTCCTCGCGAATCCCCTCGCGGGTTTTCGTACAGGAGTGTCTACTCCTCCGGCTCGGCTTTGGCAAGAGGTCTCGAGGAATCAGAGGAGAAAACCCTAGCCGACACGGCGTGTCGCCTTGCGTGCAGATCCTTGGGTGACGGTGCCCTGGTGGCGGTCGTCGTCGGGCATGGGGCTGTGGGCGGTTTTCGGAGGCGGACCGGGGAGAATCGACCACTGACCGATTTTCCGAGCGTCTCCAGGGGCCAGGTGGGGACGGGGCGGGCGCGAGGTGGTCGGCTGCATGGGTGGGCCAGGGTCCCCGAGTCGCTGCCGAAATCTCCTTGACAAGGGTTTATGTAGAGATTTCTCCGAACCTGTTCCCCCTGGTCCCCCACCGGCGTATGGTGAATCTCGTACCCGTCCCCTACCACTCGGGAGGCAATCTATGGGCATCGATGATGCGGCCCAAGAGGCCGTCGGTAAGGCCAAGGAAGGCGTCGGCGAGGCCATCGGAAACGAGGACCTTCGCCAAGACGGAGTCAAGGATCGAATCGAGGCCAACGCCAAACAAGTCGCTGATGACGCCAAGAGGCGTATGGGTGACGTGGGCAGCGGTTTGGCCGACACGGTCGAATCTCTCAAGGACAAGTTGACCGCCAAGGGCGACAAGTAGCGCCGGCGCATCCTGGCATCCAGAACTAGACGACGGGGCCGCCCTCATGGGCGGCCCCGTTCTTCATGCCCGCCTGGCGTGGCTGCCATGCTTCGCCTTCCGGGCGAAACGTGGCTGACATGGCTCTTCCTGCACCTTCTCCACAGGCGGAGGACGTGGACCTGCACGTCTGCACGGCCGGCCCCTGTTAGCGGGGGGCGGGCTCAGCCCGGGACCGGTGGCGTGGTTGGATTGCCCTATGACAGCTCGGAAGATCGGCGTCACCGAGGTAGTGCTCCGTGACGCGCATCAAAGCTTGATGGCAACCCGCATGGCCATGGAAGACATGGTCGGCGCCTGCGAGGACATCGACAATGCCGGCTACTGGTCGGTTGAGTGTTGGGGCGGGGCGACGTTCGACGCCTGCATCCGCTTCCTCAACGAGGATCCCTGGAAGCGCCTGCGTACGTTCCGTGAGTTGCTTCCCAACTCGCGGCTCCAGATGCTGCTCCGCGGCCAGAACCTCCTCGGCTACCGCCACTACGAGGACATGGTCGTCGAGAAGTTCGTTGACAAGGCAGCCGAGAACGGCATGGACGTGTTCCGCGTGTTCGACGCGCTGAACGATCCGCGCAACATGGCGCGGGCGATGGCGGCGGTGAAGGCCTCGGGCAAGCACGCCCAGGGCACCATCTGCTACACCATCTCCCCGGTCCACACCGTCGACGGCTACATCAAGCTCGCCGGCCAGCTGCTGGACATGGGCGCCGAGTCGATCGCGCTCAAGGACATGGCTGCACTGCTGCAGCCGCAGCCCGCCTACGACATCGTCAAGGGCATCAAGGACACCTACGGTGATGTGCAGATCAACGTGCACTGCCACTCCACCACAGGCGTGACGCTCGTCTCGCTGATGAAGGCCATCGAGGCTGGCGCCGACGTCGTCGACACCGCGATCTCGTCCATGTCGCTCGGCCCGGGTCACAACCCCACCGAGTCGCTCGTGGCGATGCTCGAGGGCACCGAGTACACGACCGACCTCGACATGGACCGCCTCCTGAGGATCCGTGACCACTTCGCGGCCGTGCGCCCGAAGTACCAGGAGTTCGAGTCCGCCACGCTGGTCGACACGAACATCTTCTCCTCGCAGATCCCCGGCGGCATGCTGTCGAACATGGAGTCGCAGCTGAAGGCCCAGGGTGCGGGCGACCGCATCAACGAGGTCATGGCCGAGGTCCCGCGGGTCAAGGCCGACGCCGGCCACCCGCCACTGGTCACCCCGTCGTCGCAGATCGTCGGCACCCAGGCCGTTTTCAACGTCCTCATGGGCCGCTACAAGGTCATGACGGGCGAGTTCGCCGACCTGATGCTCGGCTACTACGGCGAGTGCCTCGGCGAGCGTAACCCCGAGGTCGTGGAGCTGGCCAAGGTCCAGACCAAGAAGGAGCCGATCACCGTCCGCCCCGCAGACCTGCTCGAGCCCGAGTGGGACAAGCTGGTCTCCGACGCGTCGAACCTCGACGGCTTCGACGGGTCCGACGAGGATGTGCTCACCAACGCGATGTTCCCCGGTGTCGCGCCCAAGTTCTTCGCGTCCCGCGCCGAAGGCCCCAAGAACGTCGGGAAGACCCCCGCCCAGCTCGCTGCCGAGGCCGCGAAGGCCGCGGGCAACGTGCCCGGCATCAAGGTCCCCGTCAACTACAACGTCACCATCGCCGGTCAGTCGCACAGCGTGACTGTCGAGCCGGCCTGAAGGAGGACCAATGGCTAAGCAGCACACGATGGACGAGCGCCTCGAGCAGCTCGCCGAGCGTCGAGCCAAGGTTGAGGCCGGAGGCGGTGAGAAGAAGCTGGAGAAGCAGCGCGAGAAGGGCAAGATGACCGCCCGCGAACGCCTCGCGGCCCTGCTCGACGAGAACTCGTTCCAGGAGACCGGCGCCTTCCGTCGCAACCGGACCACCACGTTCGGCATGGACAAGGCCGACATGCCCGCCGACGGCGTCGTCACCGGTTCCGGCGCGGTGTTCGGACGCCCGGTGCACGTCGCCTCCCAGGACTTCACTGTCATGGGCGGCTCCGCCGGCGAGGCGCACTCGATCAAGGTCACTGAGGCACTGAAGGCCTCGCTGCAGACGGGCACCCCGTTCGTGTTCATCAACGACTCGGGCGGCGCCCGGGTCCAGGAGGGCATCGACTCGCTGTCCGGCTACGGCAAGGTGTTCTACGCCAACGTCTTGCTGTCCGGCGCCGTGCCGCAGATCTCGATCATCGCCGGCCCCTGCGCCGGTGGCGCGGCCTACTCGCCCGCCCTGACCGACTTCATCATCCAGACCCGCAAGGCCCACATGTTCATCACGGGCCCTGGCGTCATCAAGCAGGTCACCGGAGAGAACGTCACGCAGGACGAGCTCGGCGGTGCCGACGCGCACATGTCCCGCTCCGGCGTCGTCCACTTCGTGGCCGATGACGACGAGCAGGCCATCCTGATCGCGCAGAAGCTCCTGAGCTTTTTGCCGCAGAACAACACCGAGGACGCCCCGATCGTCGATCCCGACGACGTGGTGGAGTCGAACCCGAAGCTCCGCGACATCATCCCCGTCGAGAGCAACAAGGGCTACGACGTCCGCGATGTCATCAACGAGATCGTCGACCACCGCGACTTCCTCGAGGTCCAGGCCGGGTGGGCCATGAACATCGTCGTCGGCTTCGGCCGCGTCGTGGGCCGCACCGTCGGCATCATCGCCAACCAGCCGAGCGTCATGTCCGGCGTGCTCGACATCGACTCCTCGGACAAGTCCAGCAAGTTCGTCCGTTTCTGCAACGCGTTCAACATCCCGGTGCTGAACCTCGTCGACGTCCCCGGCTTCCTGCCCGGCGTCGCGCAGGAGCACAACGGCATCATCCGCCACGGCGCGAAGATGCTGTACGCGTACTCCGCGGCGACGGTCCCGAAGATCACGGTCGTGCTGCGCAAGGCCTACGGCGGCGCGTACCTGGCCATGTGCTCGAAGGACCTGGGCGCCGACAAGGTGTTCGCCTGGCCGACCGCCGAGATCGCCGTGATGGGCGCCGAGGGCGCGGCCAACGTCGTGTTCCGCAGGGAGATCGACGCGGCCGAGGACCAGGAGGCCAAGCGGGCCGAGCTGGTCGAGGAGTACCGCGAGACGTTCTCCACGCCGTACATGGCCGCGAGCCGTGGCCTGGTCGACGACATCATCGACCCGGCCGACACCCGTCGCCAGGTCGCGATGGCGCTGGAGCTCCTCGTCGGCAAGCGTGAGCTTCGTCCCGCGAAGAAGCACGGCCTCGGGCCGGCGTGATCGGAACAGCCATGGAAGACGAAACGCTCAAGGAGCTGCGCCACCTCGTCGCGCAGCTCACGGATAAGGTCTCGACCCTCGAGACGAAGATCCAGCGGCTGGAAGCCCAGCAGCAGATCCCCGAAGAGGACCTCGTCGCGATCGGCGCGGCCCTGGCCGCATACTTCGGCTACGCGCCGAAGGTGCGCGCCATCCGCTTCGGCTCGCAGTCCAAGTGGGCCACCGCCGCCCGCGAGCGCGTCCACGACCGTTCCGTCCCGCACGTCCGCTAAGGAAGAAGAATGAAGCTCAAGGTGACCGTCAACGCGACGGAGTACGAGATCGACGTGGAGGTGGAGCAGGAGGAGCGTCCTCAGCTCGGCCCGATCGTGATCGGTGTCAACGGTGGGTCCAACCCCATCCCGACCAAGGCGTCCGTGACCGCCGTCAGCAGCAACGCCGTCGTGGCGCCGCTGGCCGGTTCGGTGGCCCGCATCCTGGTGGCCGAGGGCGACGAGATCGAGGCCGGCCAGGTCCTCCTCGTCCTCGAGGCCATGAAGATGGAGACCGAGATCACCGCGCCTGCCGCGGGCAAGGTCTCTGCGATCCTCGTCGCCCCCGGCGACGCGGTCCAGGGTGGTCAGGCTCTCATCGAGCTCTGATTCGCAGCACAGCGGGCGGCGCCCCGGACGGGTCTCCCCGTCCGGGGCGCCGCCGCGTTTTCCTGAGGATCGGCCCCACTAGTCTGGGAGATGACCGACGCATGCAAGGAGACCGGATGAGTGACCAGTCGCCAGCGCCCCTCGGCGACGACACGTCGCCGACGCAGTTCGACGAGCACGCGGCCGGGGCGCTCCCGGCGCCCGACCCGATGGAGCCCGTCGACCGGGCGGAGGTCATCGCCGAGGGCGGCCGCAAGGTCTCCGAGTGGAGCGCGCGCTTCCTCCTGATCGCCGCGGCGCTCGGGGTGCTTGGCTGGGGGCTCAGCAAGGTCTGGGACGGGCTCCTTCCGCTGCTGCTCGCGCTGCTCATCTCGTCGGTCCTGTGGCCCGTCGTGGCGAAGCTGAAGAAGTGGCGCGTCCCCCACGGCCTCGGCGCGCTGATCGCCCTGCTGCTGGCCGCCGGATTCGTCGCGGCGATGCTGTCCTACGTCGCGCCGTCGGTCGTGTCGCAGTGGCCGCAGTTGTGGAGTTCCGCCATCACGGGCGTGCGGAGGCTGCAGGACTGGGTCGCCGGGCCGCCCTTCAACGTGCACGACGACGAACTGAACCTTTGGATCGATCAGGCGCTGAACTGGCTGCAGACTCACAGCAGCGAGCTGCTCGGGCAGGCCGTCAGCCTCGGCGGCAGCGTCGGCAGCGGGGTCGTGAAGCTCCTCCTGACGCTCGTGCTGACGTTCTTCTTCCTGAAGGACGGCGTGAAGTTCATCGGTGTGGTGCAGGGGGTTGTCGGGCGCCGCGCAGGGTTCCACGCCTCCGAGCTGCTGACGCGGATGTGGAACACGCTGTCCGGGTACATCCGCACGCAGGCCATCGTCAGCTTCGTCGACGCCTTCTTCATCGGGCTGGGCCTGGTGCTGCTCGGCGTCCCGCTCGCGATGCCGATCGCCGTCCTGACGTTCATGGCGGGGTTCATTCCCGTCGTCGGTGCCGTGTCGGTGGGCACGCTGGCCGTCCTGGTCGCGCTCGTCTCGAACGGCTTCTACACGGCCCTGTTCGTCCTGATCCTGATCATCGGCGTGCAGCAGTTGGAGGGGAACGTCCTCCAGCCGCTACTGCAGTCGAAGGTCATGAAGCTGCACCCCGTGGTCATCCTGATCAGCGTGGTGCTCGGCGGCGTGTGGGCGGGCATCATCGGCATGTTCCTCGCCGTGCCCGTCGTCGCCGTGCTCGCGGTCGTGTTCCGCTACCTGGGGGACCTGACGGACCTCAGGACGGGGGAGAAGGTTGCGGGCGACATCGCCTGGGCCACCGACGAGGGGCAGCACGTCGCCTCGGAGTCCGAACGGGCCTCTGTCCTGTTCCGGGCGGCGCTCTCGCTGGCCCGGCTCCGTCACGATCCCGTCGCGACCCACACCCCGCACCAGGCCACGGAACCCGACGATGCGGCCTCAGACGTGCCCGCCGCGGGGCCGCGATCGGCCACCGGGAGGCCGCGGCTGCCGTCCCTGCCGCGCCCGTGGCGGCGCCGTGGGGACGCGGACCAGTAGGTCAGCCCCGGAACACCTTGTACTGCGCGGCCTGCGCGCGCGGCCGGATGGTGATCCGGTCGAGGTTGACGTGCGCGGGGCGTGTCGCCATGAACGAGATGGTGTCCGCCACGTCGTCGGCCGTCAGGGGCTCGTCGACGCCCGCGTAGACCTTGTCGGCCTTCTCCTTGTCGCCGGCGAAGCGGGTCAGCGCGAACTCGTCGGTGCGCACCATGCCGGGGCAGATCTCCATGATTCGGACCGGCTGGTCGAACAGCTCGAGGCGGAGCGCCTCCACGACGGCGCGCTCGCCCGCCTTCGCCGCGCAGTAGCCGGCGCCGCCCTCGTAGCCCCAGTCGGCGGCGGTCGAGGTGACGAAGATGATGGCCCCGCCGGCTGCGGTGAGCGCCGGAAGGAGGGCCTTGGTGACGCGGGTCGTGCCGATCAGGTTCGTGGCGAGCATCTGCTCCCACGCGTCGAGGTCGGCCTCAGCGACCGGCTCGAGCCCGACGGCCCCGCCGGCGTTGTTGACGAGCACGTCCAGGGTGTCGCCGACCTCGGCGGCGAGGCGTGCGACGTCGTCGGCCGAGGTGATGTCGCAGGCGACGGCGACGCCGTCGATCTCCGCGGCCAAGGCCTCGACCCGGTCCGCGCGGCGGGCCGCGCAGACGACGCGGAAACCCTCCGCTGCGAGGCGGCGCGCGGTGGCGGCGCCGATTCCTGAACTTGCTCCGGTGACGAGTGCGGTAGGCATGGCCCTCACTCTAGGCCCCTTCCCCCTGACCCCCGCCACCCCTCCCGCCAGACACCAGCCCTAACGACGGACGCCACCCCTGTCGACCGATGCCACCGCCTGGGCGGTGGCATATGCGACGAAGGGTGGCGTCTGCCGGTAAGGGTGGCGTGTGGCGACTACTTCTTCTTGCCCTGGTTCTTCACGGCCTCGATGGACGCCTTCGCGGCCTCAGGGTCGAGGTAGCGGCCGCCAGGCGTGACGGGCTTGAAGTTCTCGTCCAGCTCGTAGAACAGCGGGATGCCGGTCGGGATGTTCAGGCCGGCGATGTCCTCGTCCGAGATGCCATCGAGGTGCTTGACGAGAGCGCGCAGCGAGTTGCCGTGCGCCGTGACGAGCACGGTCTTGCCTTCGGCCAGGTCGGGGACGATGTGCGCCTCCCAGTAGGGCAGCAGGCGGGCGACGACATCCTTCAGGCACTCGGTACGGGGGCGCTCGGCCTCGGGGATGTCGGCGTAGCGGGCATCGTGGAACTGCGAGTACTCGTCGTCGATGTCGATCAGCGGCGGCGGGGTGTCGTAGCTGCGGCGCCAGAGCATGAACTGCTCCTCGCCGTAGGTCTCCAGCGTCTGGGCCTTGTCCTTGCCCTGCAGCGCGCCGTAGTGGCGCTCGTTCAGGCGCCAGTTGCGCTTGACAGGGATCCAGTGTCGGTCACAGCCGTCGAGCGCGAGATACGCGGTGTGGATGGCGCGACGCAGCAGCGAGGTGTGCAGGATGTCGGGGAGCAGGCCCTCCGACTTCAGCAGCTTCGCGGCGTTCTTGCCTTCCGCGATGCCCTTCTCGTTGATGTCGACGTCCACCCAACCGGTGAAGAGATTCTTGGCATTCCACTCGCTCTCGCCATGGCGGAGCAGGATCAACTTCGCGGTCATGGCCCCAACCCTACAACGGGCACCGGAGCGCTCCCGGGGCGGCATGGGTTCGATGCGCCGCGGGTGCGCGCGGTGTCAGGAGATGGTGCCGAAGGAGTAGCCGGCGCGCTTGAACGCCGTGATCATCGCGCCGACGGACTCGGACGTCAGTTTCTTCTCATGTGTGTCGTGACCGAGCACGACGATCACGTGATAGCCCTCGCGGACCTGGATCGTGGCGTTCTTCACGGTCTGCTTGACCGTCTTCGGGCGTTCCGAGGTGGGCGCGCTGTCGCGGGTGTCCGAGTTCCAGTCGATCCACGTGATGCCGCGCTGGGCGAGCGCCCGGTCCGCGCCCTTCAGCCCGGTCCAGGACATGTGGCCGCCGGGGTAGCGCCACGACTGCGGCGTGTAGTCCTCGCCGAGCACCTCTCGGATGCGCGCCACCGTCCGGTCACACTCCTGCGTGATCGTCTCTGTGTTGCCCCGACGTCCGGGATACAACAGCGAGTAGTCGTGCGACCAGCTGTGCGGGCTGACCGAGTGCCCCTCCGCGATCTGCCGGGAGAGCACGTCGGGCGCCGAGCCGATCTGGGAACCCACGACGAAGAAGGTCGCGTGGACGCCGCCCTTCTTCAGAGCATCGAGGATGACGTGGCTCGTCTGCGGATTGGGGCCGTCGTCGAAGGTCAGGAAGACGATCTTCTTGTCGGGGCGCCGCTTCCTGCCGGTCAGCCAGGCGTTGACGGTGCTGGCCGGGTAGACATAGCCGGCCTTGTCGGCGGCCCAACTGTGGTTCGTGCCGGGCCTGAGCAGGGTCAGGTCCGCCGGGGGATCGGTCACCTTCGCTGAGGGGGCATCGGCGGTGGGCGTGCCTGGTGTGGCGGTTGCCGGCTGCGTCGGGCCGGCCGGGCTGTGGGGCGACGCACTCGTCGGCAGCGGCGAGGTCGGCGGGGCCGAGGTCGGGGTCGTCGACCGCGTGGTGGCCGGCATGGATGGCGAGGCGGTGGACGAGGCGACGGGGCTGGAACCCGAGCCCTGGGCCGCGTCGCCCGCGACGGTCGTGAGCCCGGCCGGGGCGCATGCGGTCAGGGCCACGGCGACAGCGGCGACGGTTGCGAGCGCGACGCGCTGCAGGGGCATTTCTGCACCTCCTGGGGAAGACGACCGTGCCGACAATACGACGCGACCCGGCGACGACCAATCGGAGCGTGGTCGTCGCCGGGTCGGACCCTGGGCCCGGGGCGGGGCCCACGGTCAGGCGTTGGGCCAGTCCTCGCCTTCCGGGACCTGGCCGGTGATGATGTAGATGACGCGGCGACCGACGGCGACCGCGTGGTCGGCGTAGCGCTCGAAGTAGCGGCCGAGCAGAGCCACATCCACGGCACCTTCGATGCTGATGTCCGAGTCCTCCGCCAGCATGGTGGTGAACTGGTCGGCGCGGAGATCATCCATCCGCTCGTCGATCTCGACCAGCCGTTTGGCCTGGTTCGCGTCGCGGTCGTGCAGCGAGAGCCTGGCCACGTCGATGACCTCGATGGCGATGTCAGCCATCTCGGCGAAGCTCGCCTGGAACTGCGGCGGGACGGCGTGCGCCGGATAGCGCAGTCGGGCGATCTTCGCGACGTGCGCAGCCAGGTCGCCCATGCGTGCCAGTTCGAAGACGACGCGGATCGCGGAGACGATGATGCGCAGCTCGCCGGCGACAGGAGCCTGCAGCGCGAGGAGGGAGAGGCACTTGTACTCCATCTCCTCGTGGAGCCGGTCCAGCTCAGCGTCGTTCGTGATGACGGTCTCGGCCTTGGTCAGGTCGGCTGTCAGCAGCGCCTCGGACGCCGTCTTGATGGCTGCCTCCGCGAGCTCGGCCATGTGGACGAGGCGGTCGATGATCGAATCGAGCTCCTCGTGGTAGCTGGTGCGCATGGTGCTGTCGCTCCTCCTTGTGGGTGGCGCCGAGTCTAGCCGGGCGCGACGATCGGCACCGAGGCTAGACCAGGCAGATGAACGGGGGTCTTCATGGCGTGAACCACAGGTGAACGACGCGTGAAACCTCGCCGGAGGCGTCCCACCCGTCGGGAATCACGCTCAGGCCGGGGCCGCCGGATCACCGTATGATGGCAGCCATGCATCCAGCGTTTGCCGGTCTCATCGGGGCCGGACTCGCCCTCCTGTGCTGCCTGTTCGCCTACCTGATCCACCGGGGACGTGAGGCGTGGCGGCAGCTCGAGGCACAGCGGAACGCCGACCGGGTCTCGCCTGAGCTGCGGGAGGCGTTGACCGCCATCCGCAACGGGGCACTGCTCGTCGGGGCCGACGACGAGGTCCTCGTCGTCAACGACGTCGGAGAGGCCATGACGCTGGCCCGAGGCACGCGCGTCGGATTCCCGGCGTTGCTGGAGCGGGTCCGCAGCGTCCGCGAGGACGGGCATCCGTTCAGCGGGGTCGTGCTGCGTGAGCGGCAGCCCGGCGAGGAGAAGCTCGAACTGTCAGTCAACGTGGTCCGGCTGAGCGATGACAAGGTGCTCGTGATCGCCGTCGACGAGTCGACGCTGCGCCGCATCGAGGCGGCCCGCCGGGACTTCGTCGCGAACATCTCCCACGAACTGAAGACCCCGATCGGCGCGATCAGCGTGCTGGCCGAGGCTGTGGAGGCCGCCCGCGACGACCCGGAGGCCGTCGAGAGGTTCGCCGGCAGGCTGCAACGGGAGACCGCGCGGCTGGCCGAGCTCACCAACCAGATCATCGACCTGTCCCGCCTGCAGACCGAGGACCCCATGCTGACTCGCGAGGTCGTGGATCTCTGGGACGTCGTCGACGAGGCCGTCTCACGGTCGCGGGAGAAGGCCGCAGCCCGCCACGTGACGCTGACCGTGGCCCGCACGGCCCACCTGGCGGTCAACGGCGACCGCTGGCAGCTCGTCGACGCCGTCACCAACCTGACCGTCAACGCCATCAACTACTCCGACCAACGCGCGCGCGTCGCCGTGAGCCTCGTGGAGATGTTCGAGGACGGGCAGAGCTGGGCGGACATCAAGGTCTCCGACAACGGCATCGGCATCCGCCCCGAGGACCAGGACCGGATCTTCGAGCGGTTCTACCGCGTCGATTACGGGCGCTCCCGCGAGACGGGCGGCACCGGGCTCGGCCTGTCCATCGTCAAGCACATCGCGCGGGCGCACGGCGGCAGCGTTCGCGTATGGTCACGCCCGGGACATGGGTCGACCTTCACGCTGCGGCTGCCGCTGAACCGCGCCGACCCGCACTACCGAGAACTGGAAATGGAGGGCAGCTGATGGCCCGGATCCTGATCATCGAGGACGAGGAGTCCTACCGCGAGGCGTTGAGCTTCATGCTCGGCAAGGAGGGCTTCGAGGTCGTCACAGCCTCGGACGGCACCCAGGGGATCGCGTTGTTCGACGCCCAGGGCGCCGACCTCGTGCTGCTCGACCTCATGATGCCGGGCATCTCCGGGCTTGAGGTGTGTCGTCAGCTGCGTGCCCGCAGCGGCGTGCCCATCGTGATGGTGACCGCCCGCGACGCGGAGGTCGACAAGGTCGTCGGGCTGGAGATCGGTGCCGACGACTACGTCACCAAGCCGTTCAGCCATCGGGAGCTGGTGGCCCGCATCAGGGCCGTCCTGCGGCGCGGCCAGGAGCAGGCTGTGCTGCTGCCCGATGTAGTGGAGGTCGGCGGTGTCCGCCTCGACGTGGAGCGTCACCAGGTCGTGGTGGACGGCAACGACGTGCACCTCGCCCTGCGTGAGTTCGAGCTGCTGGAGCTGCTGCTGCGCAACGCGGGCAGGGTCATGACGCGGGGGCAGCTCATCGACCGGATCTGGGGCAGCAACTATGTGGGCGACACCAAGACCCTCGACGTCCACGTCAAGCGGCTGCGTGCGAAGGTCGAGCAGGATCCGGCCGAGCCGCGACGGCTCGTGACGGTCCGCGGGCTCGGCTACAAGTTCGAGGCCTGAGGGGTCAGGCGGCGCCCTGGGCCGCCGACCATTCCTCGGCGAAGTCCGGGTGCTCCGAGGAGTAGACGGGGGCCTCGACGGCAGCGCTCTGCCCGTCGGCGAAAGCGACGGTGATGGTGGCGTTGCGGCCGAGGATGAGCGCCGGATCGGAGAACATCGTATCGGCGCCGTCCAGCGTGACGGTCGCGCCCTTGGCCAGGTCCGCGGTGTAGGCGATGGTCTGCGCGGTCCCGAACGAGCCGTCCTCGGCCTGCGGGGCGACGCTGATGCCGACCACCTCGGCGGCCTCGTCTCGCGAGGTGATGCCGCCGGCGACGATCGCGTCGCCGGCCTCGTCGGAGACGATCATGAAGTTGCGGAGCTTGAGGCCGCCGACGTCGGTCTGCGCGCCCGCCGCGGGCGGCGCCTCCTCCTGCCAGCCGCTTGCCGTGCAGGCGCTCAGCGAAACGGCGAGCGCTGCGGACGCGACGAGAGCCGTCAGACGGCTCAGGGGCTTGCTCATTTCAGGGACCTCCGGAAGCGGGGCGTGGGTGGCCACATCCTAGCCAGATCGGGGTGACGGTGTGCGGCACCGCGTCACAAAGCCAGCGCTGCCAGCGAACGACTCTGGGCGGAGGCGGTCCGGACTGCTAGAATTGGCTGTGGAAAGGGGTCTTCTAGTATGACTTTTTCGATCGGTGAGACCGTTGTCTACCCCAATCACGGTACTGCGGTCATCGAGGACATCGAAAATCGGACCATCAAGGGTGAGGACAAGCTCTTCCTCGTTCTTCGAGTAATCGGCCAGAACGATCTTGTGATCAAGGTCCCGGCCTGCAACCTCGACCTCGTGGGTGTTCGCGACGTCGTTGACGCTGACGGGCTGGAGAGAGTCTTCTCCGTCCTTCGCGCTGAGCACACCGAGGAGCCGGCCAACTGGTCGCGTCGATTCAAGGCCAACATGGAGAAGCTCCACTCCGGCAATGTCATCAAGGTCTCCGAGGTCGTCCGCGATCTGTGGCGCCGCGATCGCGACAAGGGCCTCTCGGCCGGCGAGAAGCGGATGCTGGCGAAGGCCCGCGCCATCCTGGTCGCCGAGCTCGCGCTTGCCGAGCACGTCGAGGAGGACAAGGCGGAGATCATGCTGGACGAGGTTCTCGCCTCCTGAAGATCCCAGACACATCCGTGACATCTTCTGATGCGCCGGCCGTCGCCGTTGTGGTGGCGGCCGGTTCTGGTTCCCGGCTGGGCGCCGCCGTCCCCAAGGCGCTCGTTGAACTCGACGGCGTGACGCTGGTGCGTCGCGCCGTCGATGCGTTGGCCGAGGCCGGCATCGACGAGATCGTCGTCACGATCCCGGAAGGTATGGTCGACGCGTTCGCCGAGGCGCTGCGCGGCGCCCCGGCTCGCGTCGCGACCGTCGTCGGCGGCCGGATCCGCCAGGACTCGGTCCGGCGGGGACTGGCCGCGCTGGGCGCCGCTGCGGACGCGATCGTGCTCGTGCACGACGCCGCCCGCTCGCTGGTGCCGGCCGAGACGGTACGCGGCGTCGTCGCCGCGGTCCGCGCCGGGGCCGACTGCGTCATCCCCGTCATGCCCGTCGTCGACTCGGTTCGTCGGGTGACCGTCGAGGGGAACGAGATCGTCGATCGCGCTGACCTGCGCGCGGTGCAGACCCCGCAGGCCGCGCGGCTGCAGACGCTGCGCGACGCGCACGCCCTCGTGGAGCGTGACGGCGTCGAGGTCACCGACGACGCGGCCGTGTGCGAATACGCCGGCCTCAGCGTCACGCTGGTGCCCGGGCACCGCGACGCGCTCAAGATCACCGAACCGATCGACCTGGTGCTTGCCCAGGCGATCCTGGAACAGAGGCGGCAGTCATGATGAGGGTCGGCATGGGCACCGACGTCCACCGGCTTGAACCGGGCGTCGAGATGTGGGTCGCGGGGCTGCACTTCCCCGACGAATCAGCGGGGCTCGCCGGACACTCCGACGGGGACGTCGCCGCACATGCCGCCTGTGACGCGCTGCTCAGCGCGGCAGGGCTCGGTGACCTGGGCTCCAACTACGGCACTGCAGAGCCGGAGTGGGCGGGCGCGAGCGGGGCCGCTTTCCTCGCCGAGACGGCTCGGCGCGTCCGTGCGGCCGGGTTCGAGATCGGCAACGTGTCGGTGCAGATCATCGGCAACCGGCCGCGCATGGCAGGGCGCCGGAGCGAAGCCGAGGCGGCGATGTCCGGGGCTGTGGGGGCCCCCGTGAGCGTCAGCGCCACGACCACCGACGGCCTCGGGCTGACCGGCCGCGGCGAGGGCGTCGCTGCGATGGCGGTGGCCGCCGTCACACCCGTCTAGGAGCATCGTGCGCAGACTGGCTCTGATGGTCGTGGCCACGCTCCTGACCGTTGTCTGGGCGCTCCCGGCGTACGCCGATGTCGTCGCCGACGAGGCGACCTACACCGTTGCGGTCGCCGCCGACGGGACCTTGGCCGTCACGCAGACGCTGACGTTCCCGGCGGCGCCTGGAGAGATCGTCCAGGTACTGCCGACATCCGCCGAGTCCGACTCCGACGGCACCCGTCGCTTCGTCATCACCGACGTCGCCGTCGAGCCTGACGCTGCGACGGTCGCCACCTCCCACGTCCCCGGCGGGATTGAGGTGCGTATCGCCTCAGACACGGCCGACCCGCTCACCCTGAGCTACACCGTCGCCGGCGCCACCTTCGCCAGCCGGGACGCGAGCGGGGACCTGACGGTCGTCGCCTGGCCGGTGCTGAGCGGGCTGAGCGTCGGTGTCGGGTCGGTCACGGGAACCGTGACCGGTCCGGCCGTCGCGCAACTGATCGACTGCCAGTCCGGCCCGGTCGGCAGCGTCGGCAAGTGCGCGCTGACCAGCGCGGGAACCGTCGACTCCGCCGACGCGACGTTCCAGGACGGCGCGCGCGTCGCGGGGGAGCAGGTCGTGCTCACCGTCGGCTACCCGGCGACCCACGTCGCGGTGACGGAAGACCTCGTCCACCGCTGGAGCCTCGACCGGGCGTTCACGCTGGGCTGGCGTCAAACCCTCGCGGCGCTGGCGGCGGCGGTCGTCGGAGGCGCAGTGCTGGTGCTGCTCTACCGGCGCACGGGCTTCGACGAGGCCGACGGAGCCTCCAGCCCCGTCGCCCTGTTCACTCCCGTCGGTGATGGGGAGGCCGTGCTGCGGCCCGTCGAGGGAGTGCGGCCCGGACACGTCGGGACTTTGGCCGACGAGACCGTCGACCCCGTCGACATCACCGCCACCCTGATCGACCTCGCGGTGCGGGGACATCTCCGTATCGTCGAGCTGCCGCGCACGGCGCACGGCGCCACCGACTGGCGTCTCGAGCGCCGCACTGGCGGGGACGAGACGGCCGCCTTCGAGACCCGCATGCTGGAGGCCGTGGCGCCGATCGGCGGGTCCACGCTGGTGTCCGAGCTGCCCGCCGCCGTGTCCGGCGCGCTGCCGGAGGTCCGCGACGCCCTGTACGACGACGTGGTGCGCCGCGGCTGGTTCGCGTCGCGCCCCGACTCGACCAGATCGACGTGGCGCCGCATCGGCGTCGTCGCGCTGGCTGTGGCGGTGTTGGCGGCCGCGTTGCTGATCGCCTTCACGAGCCTGGGTCTGCTCGCGCTGGTCCTGTTGGGGCTGGGCGCCGCGACGCTCTGGCTCGCCGACCAGATGCCGCGCCGCACGGCGAAGGGGACCGCGGCGCTGTCCGGGCTGCGCACGCTGGCCGGTCAGCTCGCGACGGTGCCGACCCGGCAGCTGCCACGCGACCGGGAGCTCGAGGAGGCGTCGCGCGTGCTCGGCTACGCCGTCGTGCTGGGCGGCACACGACGATGGCTGGAGGCCCTCGTCGAGTTCGACGCCGACCAGAGTCCCGACCCGACGGCCTTGGACTGGTATCACGCGCCGGACACCTGGCACCTGCGCGACCTGCCGTCGTCGCTGGCGCAGTTCATCACGACGGTGCAGGGCCTGCTGATCTCCCGCTGACGCTGCACCCAGCCCGCCGCCCCGCCCCTGCGGACGCCAACAGTATTTCCCAGACGCCAACGAAGTTAACGGACGCCAACGATATTCACGCGAATATCGTTGGCGTCCGTGCATACCGTTGGCGTCTGCGGAAGGGGTGCCAGGGGGGACGGGGCGGTAGAGGAACCGGGAGCAGGTAGCCTTCTGACCTGGAAAGGACGCACCATGACGAACAGGCCGATCCGCGCCGTCGTCGCGGCGGTGGCTCTCACGCTCGGTGCCTGCGGCTCGGCCGACGAGGCGGGCACCCCGACGGCCACCGGCCTGACGAGCAGTTCCGCCGCCTCGCCCAGCCAGGATGCCTCCCCTGCCACGGGACCGGCTGAGGCGAGCCCCTCGGCCGAGGGCCCTGACGACGCCGCCAGCGAGAGTGCGGACGACACGTCCGACGACACCGAGGACTCCGCCTCCGGACTCAGCATCGACACGGTGCCCGCGACGATCGGCGACTACACGGCCTTCGCCAACGAGATCACCGGCATCAACTACAGCACCAGCGGCGACGCGTCGACGCCCATGATCTACGTCATGTCCATGGGCAGCACCGACAACTTCGACGATCTGCTCACGGCGCTGGGCGTCGAGGCGAAGCCGATCGACGACTCGTCATTCTGCGACGCGTCGGCCAGCGACCCCAGCTGCTATTTCGTCGCCGGCGATGAGGCCTTCTACGTCGGCGCCGACCCGGACATCCCGCAGGCCGATGTGGAGACCATCATCCGGGAACTGCAGGCTGCGCTCGCCTGATCGTGCCCGGTCGTCCCTTCGCTGCGCTCAGGGCCCTTCGACAGGCTCAGGGAACCGGTGTGGTGGCCCTTCGACAGGCTCAGGGAACCAGAGACCGGGTCGCCGAGCTTGTCGAGGTGCCTCGAGCGGAGCGAGAGGAGAACCCTTTCGCTGCGCTCAGGGCCCTTCGACAGGCTCAGGGAACCGGTGTGGTGGCCCTTCGACAGGCTCAGGGAACCGGTGTGGTGGCCCTTCGACAGGCTCAGGGAACCAGAGACCGGGTCGCCGAGCTTGTCGAGGTGCCTCGAGCGGAGCGAGAGGAGAACCCTTTCGCTGCGCTCAGGGCCCTTCGACAGGCTCAGGGAACCGGTGTGGTGGCCCTTCGACAGGCTCAGGGAACCAGAGACCGGGTCGCCGAGCTTGTCGAGGTGCCTCGAGCGGAGCGAGAGGAGAACCCTTCGCTGCGCTCAGGGCCCTTCGACAGGCTCAGGGAACCGGTGTGGTGGCCCTTCGACAAGCTCAGGGAACCGGTGTGGTGGCCCTTCGACAGACTCAGGGAACCGGTGTGGTGGCCCTTCGACCGGCTCAGGGAACCGCGACTCAGATCTCGAAGCCCGGGTAAAGCGGGTGAGCCCCCACCAGTGCGGCGGCACCGTCGAGCGAGGTCTGACGCGCGTCGGCCGACAGGTCGTACTTCGCCTTGCTCGGCTCGCCCTTCGCGGTGGTCGTCGGCACGGTGTGCTTCAGCACGCCCGCGATGAGGTCCGCGACGGCGTCCATGTCTGAGGTGGTGAAGCCACGCGACGTCAGGGCCGGGGTGCCGAGGCGGACGCCGGAGGTGTACCAGGCGCCGTTCGGGTCGTTCGGGACGGAGTTGCGGTTGGTGACGATGCCCGACTCGAGCAGCGCGGCCTCGGCCTGACGGCCGGTGATGCCGAAGCTGCCGACGTCCATCAGCACGATGTGGTTGTCGGTGCCGCCGGTGACGAGGTTCACGCCGCGGGTCAGCAGGCCCTCGGCGAGCGCCTTGGCGTTGTCGGCGACGTTCTGGGCGTAGGTGCGGAAAGCCTCGGTGCGGGCCTCGGCCAGCGCGACGGCCTTGGCGGCCATGACGTGCGACAGCGGGCCGCCGAGCACGAGCGGGCAGCCGCGGTCGACGCTGGGGGCGAACTCCTCGGTGGCCAGCACCATGCCACCGCGCGGGCCACGCAGCGACTTGTGCGTCGTCGTGGTCACGACGTGGGCGTAGGGGACCGGATCCTCCTCGCCGGTGAACACCTTGCCGGCGACGAGCCCGGCGAAGTGCGCCATGTCGACCATCAGCACCGCGCCGACCGAGTCGGCGATCTCGCGCATCTTCGCGAAGTTCACGCGGCGCGGGTAGGCGGAGTAGCCGGCGACGATGATCAGCGGCTTGAACTCGCGGGCCTGGGCGGCGAGCGCGTCGTAGTCGAGCAGCTGCGTCTCGGGGTCGGTGCCGTAGGAGCGCTGGTGGAACATCTTGCCGGAGACGTTCGGGCGGAAGCCGTGCGTCAGGTGGCCGCCCGCGTCGAGCGACATGCCGAGCAGCCGCTGGTCGCCGAAGCGGTGGCGCAGCGTCTCCCAGTCCTGCTCGCTGAGGTCCGCGACGCCCCTGACGCCGAACTCGGACAGTGCGGGCGTCTCGACGCGGTTCGCGAGGATGGCCCAGTAGGCGGTCAGGTTGGCGTCGATGCCGGAGTGCGGCTGCACGTAGGCGTACTCGGCGCCGAACAGCTCGCGGGCGTGCTCCGCCGCGACGGTCTCCACGGTGTCGACGTTCTGGCAGCCGGCGTAGAAGCGGTGCCCGACGGTGCCCTCGGCGTACTTGTCGCTCAGCCAGGTGCCCATGGTGGCGAGCACGGGGAGGCTGGCGTAGTTCTCGGAGGCGATCAGCTTCAGGGAACCTCGCTGGTCGGTGAGCTCCTGGCGCGTCGCCTGGGCGATGCGGGGCTCCACCTCCCCGATCATGCCGAGCAGGGTCTGGTAGGCCGAAGAGATCGCTTGGAGGTCGCTCACGGTGCTCCTTGAATGAAGGCGACGGGTTGCGCCAACTCTATCCCGGCCTACCCTCTGATCGTCACTTAGTGGGGAGCCCCGTCCGCTGCTGAGACACCTCGTACAGCACCACGGAGGCGGCCACCGACGCGTTGAGCGACTCGACGGCGGACGCGATCGGGATGGATACCAGCGCGTCGCACTTCTCCCGCGTGAGCCGGGCAAGGCCCTCGTCCTCCGAGCCGACGACGATCAGCAGCGGCCCGTCGGCGCCGGGGATGCCGGAGACGGGCACGTCGCCCTCGCCGGCCAGGCCGACGATGGTCAATCCCATCTTCGACGCCTGCTCCAGCGCGCGGTTCAGGTTCGTCGCCATCGCGACGGGGACGCGGGCGGCGGCCCCGGCGGACGTCTTCCACGCCGCGGCCGTCATGGAGGCGGAGCGGCGGGCGGGGATGACGATGCCGACCGCGCCGAACGCGCCGGCGGACCGGATGATCGCGCCCAGGTTGCGTGGGTCGGTGATGCCGTCGAGGGCCACGACGATGCCGTCGGTCTGCGCGGCCTCGGCGAGGAGGTCCTGAGCGTCGGCGTACTCGTAGGCGGGCAGCTGCAGCGCGACGCCCTGGTGCACGAGTCCGCCGGTGACACGGTCCAGCTCCCCGCGGGTCACCTGCAGCAGCGGCAGGCTCTTCTCCGCGGCGAACTTGAAGATCTCCCGGAGACGGTCGTCGCGTTCGGCGCCCTCCGCGACGTAGGCCTGCTTGACCGGCAGGCCGGCCATCAGCGCCTCGTACACGGGGTTGCGGCCGACGACCCAGTCCGCGCCGACGGCGGAGCGGTTCGCCCGTTTCGGCGCGGTCTGCTGCTTGCGCTGCGCGGCCTGCTTGGCCTTGTAGGCCTTGTGGTAGGTGCGGTCCTCGGCCTTGGGGGTGGGGCCGCGCCCCTCGAGCGAGCGGCGGATGCGCCCACCCGACCCGGCCGCCTTGCTCTTTCCCTTGCTGCCAGCGCCACGACGCTGCGAGTTGCCTGCCATCTACTTCTCCAAGCTCCAGGACGCCCCGGTGGGGGTGTCGGTAATCACCAGGCCGAGCCGGGTGAGAGTGTCGCGGATCGTGTCGGCGGCCGCCCAGTCCTTCGCGGCACGCGCCGCGGACCGCTGCTCCAGCAACGCCCCGACGAGCCCGTCGACGACGGGGACGAGATCGGCCGAGCCGCGCGGGTCTCCCGCCCATTCGGGGGCCTCCGGGTCGAGGCCGAAGACCGCCAACATCGCGGTGACCGCGTCGCTGAGGACCCCGACCTGCGCGCGGTCGGAGGCTGCGAGCGCCTGGTTGCCGGCCTTGATGGCATCGAACAGGGCCGCCGTCGCGGCGGGAGTGGCGAGGTCGTCGTCCATGGCGGCACGGAACGCCTCCCACTGAGGGGCGACGGCCTCGGTCGGCTCCCAGTCATCGCCCAGGAACCCGCGCGCCCGGCCGACGAAGTTGTCGATGCGGTCGATGGCCTTCTCCGCCTCCTCGAGCGAGCCGCGGGAGGCCTCGTCGGCGGGAGAGAACTCGATCGTCGAACGGTAGTGCGGCGAGAGCAGGAAGAAGCGCACGGCCCGCGGGTCGTAAGCCCGCGTCACCTCGGAGACCAGCGCCGTGTTGCCGAGCGACTTGCTCATCTTCTCGCCAGCCATCGTGACCCAGGCGTTGTGCAGCCAGTAGCGGGCGAAGCCGTGGCCCGCCGCCGCCGACTGGGCGAGTTCGTTCTCGTGGTGCGGGAAGCGCAGATCGATGCCGCCGCCGTGGATGTCGAAGGTGTCGCCCAGGTACTTGCCCGCCATGGCGGAGCACTCGATGTGCCAGCCGGGACGGCCGCGTCCCCAGGGGGAGGGCCACGACGCGGTGAGCGGCTCCTCGGGCTTGTGCCCCTTCCAGAGGGCGAAGTCGCGGGGGTCACGCTTGCCACGCGGGTCGGCGTCGGCGGCGGACTCCATCTCGTCGACCTTCTGGCCGCTGAGCTCGCCGTAGCGGGGCCAGCTCTTGACGTCGAAGTACACGTCTCCCGAGTCGTCGGGCGCCGGATAGGCGTGGCCGCGATCAATGAGGACGGAGATCAGCTCGATCATCTCCGGGATGTGGCCGGTGGCGCGCGGCTCATAGGTGGGGGGCTTGCAGCCGAGCGATGCGTAGGCGGCGTGCAGCTCGCGTTCGAAGTGGTAGGCGTGGGCGAACCACGGGGTGCCCAGCTCGGCGGACTTGGCGAGGATCTTGTCGTCGATGTCGGTGACGTTGGCGACGACGGTGACCTCGTTGCCCTTGGCCTCGAGCCAGCGGCGCAGGACGTCGAACACGACCTCCTTGCGGATGTGACCGAGGTGCGGGGAGGCCTGCACCGTCAACCCGCAGTGGTAGATCGACACCCGTCCCTCGTTCAGCGGGACGAAGGCGCGCACGGACCGCGTCGCGGTGTCATAGAGCTTGAGCGTCACGCAGCGGAGTCTACCGTGACAAGCGCCCCGACCCCCTGCGCGGGTGCGGAGGGGGCCGGGGCGGTCGGGAGTCGATCAGGCGACCTTAGCGGTGGCCTTGGAGGCCTTCGTCGCGGTGGTGTAGCTGGACTTCCTGCCGGTGACCTCTTACGGTGATCTTCTTGCCGACCTCCCCACACCGATAGTTCATGATTCAATGAACTGGTGAGCATCGACGTACAGATCTGGTCCGACATCGCCTGCCCCTGGTGTTTCATCGGCAAGCGCCGCCTCGAGACGGCGCTGGCGCAGTTCCCGCAGCGCGAGCAGGTCACCGTGACCTGGCGCAGCTTCCAGCTCGACCCGACGCTGCCCGAGCACGACGACCGCTCCGAGGTCGACTACCTCGTCGAGGCCAAGGGCATCCCGCGGGCCAGCGTCGAGCAGATGATCGGCCAGGTCGCCGAGAACGCGCTCGGCGAGGGGCTCCACTACGACTTCGACCACCTCGTCGTCGCCAACTCCCGCCGCGCGCACCGCCTGCTCCAGCTGGCCAAACACATCGATGCCGGGGATGGAGGCACGCGCGCCGCGGACCTGAAGGAGCTGCTGCTTGCCGCGCACTTCGAGAAGGCCCTCGACATCGGAAACATCGAGGTGCTGGCCGCGCTGGCCGAGGAGGTCGGCATCGCGCCCGACGACGCCGAGACCGCCGCCTCGTCGGACGAACTCGACCACGCCGTGGAGGCCGACATCCGGCTCGGCGCGCAGATCGGTGTCCGAGGGGTGCCCTTCTTCGTGGTCGACGGCAAGTACGCCATCTCCGGCGCGCAGCCTCCGGAGGTCTTCCTGCAGGTGCTGGAGCAGGCCCGCGCCGAGCAGACCCCTCGGCTGATCACGGTCGGCGAGTCGGGCGATGCCTGCGGCCCCGACGGCTGCTGACCGGCCTCAGCCCTTCTTGTCCTTGGCTGCGGCCTTGGCGCGCAGCGCGTTGATGTCGAAGCCCTGCATCACCGGAACGTCCGGGGCGTTTGCCTCGTCCTCCCACGGGTCGTAGGGCTTCTCGTCGTCGTCATCGTCGATGAAACCCTTGGAGGGGTCGTACTTGTCCCGGAGCTCGCCGCCGACGCGGTCCACGTCGCCCAGCTTCTCGTCGGGCAGCGTCGCGAGGATCTCGTGGATGTATCCCGCCGCGGCCTCCTCAGTGGGCACCTCGCGTTGCTCGCGCTGCGACTGGTACCAGCGGTAGTCGAGCACCTCGTGGTAGAACTGCGCCGCGTCCCGCTTGCCCCGCAGGTGCGAGGGGATGCGATTGACCGCGGGCTCGAACACCTCGACCAGCCACTTGTGCGCGGCAACGGACTCCGGAGCGTGCGGGACGACCTTCGCGCGGAAGGTGTCCATGTCGTTGAGTAGGCGGCGGGCCTGGTGCTCCTCAGCGTCGAGGCCGGTCAGGCGCATCAGGCGGCGGGCATGGTGGCCGGCGTCGACCACCTTCGGCCGCATCCGGATCGTCCCGCCGTCGGGCGACGCGTCGATATCGATCTCGGCGACGTCGAACCCGAGCGCGTTGAGCCGCCGCACACGGCCCTCGAGGCGGTACAGCTCGGACTGGTCGAACTCCTCGACCCCCGTGAGCTCCGCCCACAGCTGCTCGTAGCGGTCCTCGATGGTCTCGACGAGCCACGTCGGGTCAAGGGACGGGTCGAGGATGCCGCCCGCCTCGAGGTCGAGGAACTCACCGAACAGGTTGGTGCGGGCGTTCTGCAGGTCGTGGGCGCGCTGCCCGTCGGTCAGCTGGTCGTGCAACTCTCCGGTCTCCGCGTCGACGAGGTACGCGGCGAACTCGCCGGCGTCGCGGCGGAACAGGATGTTCGAGAGGGAGACGTCGCCCCAGTAGAAGCCGCTCAGATGCAGCCGGGCGAAGAGGACGACCATGGCGTCGAGGAGGCGGTTTACTGTCTCGTGCTTCACGCCGGGGTAGAACAGCGACCGGTACGGCAGGGAGAAGGGGAGGTGCCGGGTCAGCAGGATGGGATCGAGGGGGTTGCCCTCCACGTCGACCCGGCCCAGCACCACGCCGACCGGTTCGACCGATGGGACGCCGAGGCGCTTGAGCTCGCCGAGCAGGCGGTATTCCTGCACCGCGACCTCCTCCAGGATCTCCTTCGCCGCGAGGAACTGGTCACCCACCTGGATGAAGCGCACGACGTGGCGGGAGATGCCGCGGGGCAGCGCGACCAGGTGCTGCGTCGGCCAGTCCGCTAGCGGAACCTGCCAGGGCAGCCGGATCAGGTCAGCGTCAGGCCGGGCTGCGAGGAATCTGGGCACGCCCTCCAGCCTACTCGGCCGCCTCCGTCGGGCGCAGTGGGCCGGAGTCGAAGTCAGCTGACGGCGAGCGCCCGCGCCAACGCCTCGTCGACGACCGTCATCAGGTCGTCGGCGGATTCGACGCCGACGCTGAACCGCAGGAGGCCGTCGGAAATGCCGGCTTCCGCACGCGCCTCGGGCGTCATGCCGGCGTGGGTCATGGTCGCGGGGACGCAGATCAGGGACTCGACGCCGCCGAGGGACTCGGCTAGGTGGAAGATCTGCAGGCCGTCGAGAAAGGCGCCGACGGCGGGCGCGCCGCCGACCAGTTCAAGGCTGAAGAGCGAGCCGAACCCGGACTGCTGCCGCTTCGCGAGCTTGTGCTGCGGGTGCGATCTGAGGCCGGGCCAGTGGAGCTTCGACACGGCGGGGTGCCCGTCCAGCAGCGTCATGAGCGCCGAGGTGTTCTCGGCGTGCACGCGCAGGCGCGCGTCGAGCGTGCGCAGCCCGCGCAGCGCAAGGTAGGAGTCGAAGGCCCCGGCCGTCAGGCCCAGCGCGTTGGCCCACATCCGCAGGCGTTCGTGCACCTGCGGATCCGCGGCGATGGCCGCGCCGCCCACCACGTCGGAGTGGCCGTTGATGAACTTGGTCGTCGAGTGCACCACGATGTCGACGCCGTGTTCCAGCGGCCGCTGCAGCAGGGGCGTCAGGAAGGTATTGTCGGCGACCACCACCGCCCCCACGGCGTGCGCCTTCTCGGAGGTTCTGGCCAGATCGGTGATGCGCAGCAGAGGGTTGCTCGGGGTCTCGATCCAGACCAGATCCGCTCCGCGGCCCAGGGCCTCGGAGAAGGCGGCCTCGTCGTTGAAGTCGACGAACTCCACCTCGAACCGGTCCTGTGAGGCGAGGTAGCTGAACAGGCGCCAGGTGCCGCCGTAGGAGTCGTGCTGCACGATCGCGCGACCGCCGCCCGGCACGAACGCCTCGGCGATCAGCGTCACGGCCGCGAGCCCGGTGCCCACCGCGGTGGCGCCGACTCCGCCCTCAAGGGTGGCGAGCGCGTCGGTCAGCTGGTCCCGCGTCGGATTGGACGAGCGCGAGTAGTCGTATGGGCCAGCGGTCGACGGATCGGGGAAGACGTAGTTGGTGCTCAGGTAGATCGGCGGGACCACCGCCCGGTAGGCGGGGTCGGCCCCCATGCCAGCTCGCATCCCACGTGTCCAACGTCCCAGCTCAGCCATGTCCGCCACGGTAGCCGACCCCGGGCGGTGTCGATCCGTCGTGTCCGCCCCAGGACGCGGGCGAGGGGCCGCAGCTCGAAAGCTGCGGCCCCTCGGGCGGGACATCAGAGACGGATCAGGAGATGCGCTCTTCGGTCTTGTTGCTGAACACGTGCACCTGGTCGGCGGGGGCGGACAGGCGGACGACCTGGCCCTTCTCCGGGGCGGTGCGGGCGCCGACGCGGGCGACGAACTGCTGGGCGGTGACAACCTCGTCGTCGTGCAGGCCGGCGAGGTGGCCGTACAGGTACGAGTCGGCGCCGAGCTCCTCGACGACCGCCACGTCCAGGCCGATGCCCTCGGTGGAGATCTGGAACTGCTCGGGACGGATACCGACGGTGAGGGTCTCCTCGCCGTCCGCCTTCGCCAGGGTCTCACGCGCGATGCGGACGACGAAGTCGCCGATCTGCACGCCGTCCTCGACGCGCTTGCCCGACATGAGGTTCATGGCGGGCGAGCCGATGAAGCCGGCGACGAACAGGTTGACCGGCGCGTCGTACAGGGCCAGCGGGGTGTCGACCTGCTGCAGGACGCCGTCCTTCATGACCGCGACGCGGTCACCCATCGTCATGGCCTCGACCTGGTCGTGCGTCACGTAGACGGTGGTGACGCCCAGGCGCTGCTGCAGAGCCGCGATCTGGGTACGGGTGGAGACGCGCAGCTTGGCGTCGAGGTTCGACAGCGGCTCGTCCATGAGGAAGACCTGGGGCTGACGCACGATGGCGCGGCCCATGGCGACGCGCTGACGCTGACCGCCGGAGAGGGCCTTCGGCTTCCGGTTGAGGAAGTCCTCGAGGCCCAGCAGGTGCGCGGCCTCCTGGACGCGCTGCTGGCGCTCGGCCTTCGGCACGTTCTGCATCTTGAGGGCGAAGCCCATGTTGTCCGCGACGGTCATGTGCGGGTACAGCGCGTAGTTCTGGAAGACCATCGCGATGTCGCGGTCCTTGGGCGGCAGGTCGGTGACGTCGCGGTCGCCGATGAAGATGGAGCCGGAGTTGACCTCTTCGAGGCCGGCCAGCATGCGCAGCGAGGTGGACTTGCCACAGCCGGAGGGGCCGACCAGCACCATGAACTCGCCGTCCTCGATCTCGAGGTTCAGCTTGTTGACCGCGGGGCGGTCGGAGCCGGGGTAGACGCGCGAGGCGTCGCGGTAGCTAACGGTGGCCATGCCACATTCCTTTCCACGGGCAGGTACGTGCCCGACGATCCGAGTGGAGGAAGTCCTCCTCATGGAGGAGTTCCGAGAATGACTCTAGCGTGTCCCGCAAGAGATGCCACCGCGGGGTACCGAAGGGTGGCCGTCGCCGCCGCGTCACGTACGATGCAGCGCGTGAGTGAGCAGCAGAAGCCGGCCGACGGTGAGCCTGAGGACCGCGTCGCAGAGACCGCGTCCGACGAGTCGACGGAACCCGAATGGTGGGAGTCCGACGGCATGCCGTGGAAGAAGAAGCCCGGCAGGGCCGACTACGCGTGCCTCGCGTGGTTCGGCGTCATCGCCGTCTTCTCCTTCATCCTGCTGCCGCTGCGCGCGTTCATCCCCCAGTTCCCCGACATCTTCGCGATGGTGACCGGCGGCCGCACTTCGGTGGCGCTGAGCGGCGCCGTCGCGTCCGTCGGGCAGATGGGGCACTGGCCGGTCGTGCTGTTCGTCGCGTCGCTGACCAGCCTGAAGTTCGACTGGATCTACTGGTGGGCCGGCAAGCTGTGGGGTCGCGGCATGATCGAGGTCTGGGCCTCCAACTCGAAGCGTGCGGCCCGCAACTACGCCCGCGCCGAGCGCTGGGCCGAGAAGCTCGGCCCGCTGGGCTTCTTCATCGCCTACATCCCCATCCCGCTGCCGCTGATGCAGGTGGTCTTCGTGCTGTCCGGCGCCGCGGGCATGAGCCTGAAGCGGTTCCTGTTCTACGACTACGTGGCCTCGACGATCTGGCTCGTCTTCTACTTCTGGCTCGGCTGGCGGTTCGGCGCCCCCGTCGTCGACGTGCTCGAGATCTACGCCCGGTACGCCGGCTACGTGGCCATCGCGCTGGTGGTCTTCATCATCGTCAGCACCTTCGTGACGCAGTCGAAGAGGGAGAAGGCCAAGAAGGCCGGGCAGGCCTGAGCCGGCCCGGCCGTCCGCTCAGGCGCGGCCGAAGATCGCGACCAGGAAGTCCGAGTCCTGCTCGAACGGGCGCAGGTCCCACGTCGACAGGGCCACCTGGAGGTCGAGGCCACCCTGCTGTGCGTCGGCAAGGAAATCGCCGAACTCGTAGCCGCGGCCGGCGCCGAACCCGATGATCGCGCGGCCCGTCGGGGCCAGGTGCCTTGCGATGTTCGTCAGCACGTCGACGCGGGTCGACGGGGCCAGGAACCCCATGACGTTGCCGGCGCTGACGATGACGTCGAAGTCCGCCTCGATGCCGCGCGCCGGGAGATCCATCTCAGCCAGGTCGCCGACGACCCACGTCGGTCCGGGGTGGTCGGCCTCGGCCGCTTCGATGAGCGCGGGGTCGACGTCGATGCCGACGACCCGGTGCCCGCGCTCGTGGAGATAGGTGCCCAGTCGGCCCGGGCCGCAGCCCGCGTCGAGGATGCGGGAGTTGCGGGAGGCCATCGCGTCGACGGTGCGGGCCTCGCCGTACAGGTCGGCGCCGTTGGCCTCCATGATCTTGAAGCGCTGGATGTAGCGCTGGGAGTGCCCGGGGTCCGCCTCGATGATGCGGGTCCACTTGCTGGGTTCAACAGTCATGCCCGCCATTGTGCCGCACCGGCCGTGGGCGTCGATCCGCCCGCGATGGAGCCTCCTGAGGGAGTCGAACCCTCGACCACTCGCTTACAAGGCGAGCGCTCTGGCCGCTGAGCTAAGGAGGCGCGGGCACCCATTGTGCCAAGTTTGCCCGCGGGGTGCGAAGTCAGGCGCCGGAAGCGGTGATGAACAGCTGCCCGTTGCCCTGCGCGAACACCTGTTCGTCGGCGGGGATGAACACGGCCTCGCCCGAGCGCAGCGGGAACGCGCCGTCGTCACCCTCCAAGGTGAACTCGCCGGAGGCGACCAGCGCGATGCGCCCGCAGTCGCCGCGGGGGACGAGCAGCGGGCGGCAGTCGACGGGGGCCACGAGCCACAGTTCGAACTCGGGGAAGGACGTCGGGTAGACGTAGACGCCGTCGGCGCCCTCCGCCAGGAGGACGTTCGGGCGGCGGGGCTCGAAGTCCACTACCTGCAGCAGCCCGTCGACGTCGATGTGCTTGGCCGTCAGGCCGCCGCGCATCACGTTGTCCGAGTTAGCCATCACCTCGATGGCGGTGCCGCGGAGGTAGGCGTGCATCACGCCCGCCTCGAGGGCAACGGCCTCTCCGGGTTGCAGGGAGAAGCGGTTCAGCAGCAGTGCAGCCAGGATCCCCGGCTCGCCGGGGAAGTGCTCGTCGAGCTCGACGGCCGTACGGGCGAACATGCCGAGCCGGCCGGGAGAGTCGAGGTGGTTGACGGCGGCGGCGAGCACCACGTCGACGAGGTGTCGTCGGTCCTCCATCGACAGCACGTCGAGGAAGACCTCCTGGAGCGCGGGGGCGTCGCGGCGGTCGCGGAGCGGGCCGATGACCGACGTCAGCTCCTCGTCGACGCCCAGCGCCTCGAACAGGCCGGCGGTCTCCTGAGGGGCGCGGAACCCGAGGAGGCCCTCGAAGGGCGTCAGAGCGACGATGGCCTCCGGCTTGGGCCAGTCGTCCTTGTACGAGCGGCGGGGGTCGCTCGGGTGCAGACCCTGCAGAGACTCCTTCGCGTAGCCGACGACCGCCTGCTCCCTCGAGGGGTGCGCCTGCAGGCTGAGCGGAGACGAGGCCGACAGCAGCTTGACCATGAAGGGCAGCCTGCCCCCGAAGGAGGTGCGCGTCGCCTCGCCGAGGCACTCGGGGGTTTCCATCAGGAGTTCGGAGAGCGGGCTTCCGTCGTCGAGCGTGGCCGGCCCGTTCGGATGCGTGCCCAGCCAGTACTCAGCCCAGGGGAGTCCGTCCTGGTCCACCCCCAGGATTCCGGGGATGGCGTCCTCGCTGCCCCAGGCGAAGCGCTGCACGAATCCGTTCAGTCTGCGCATGGAATCTGTTTGTCCTCGTCGTTGATGGTCAGTTCTTCTCAGCGCTATGAGACTAGCGCGACCAGAACACGTCCGCCCGGGCGAGCGGTGGAGAGGGGCACGAAAGTGCCGCGGTCGCAGCCCAGAGCCACCGCCCGCCCGCTGCTTCGTCGCCCGCCGTGCGGCCGCTGCCCGCTGCCTGACTCCCTATCGCCCGGCTTCCCGTGCAGAAGAGTGGCCTGGCCCCCAGCAAGCGCGTACAGCCCGAGTGCTGGGGCCAGGTCACAGTTGTGCGCGGGCTTGGGGCCGGGGTGAATGACATGGGTGTGGTTTGCGCCTAGAATGGCGGCCATGTCCGAGGCCCTCTCCTTCGCCGGCGCAGCCGATCTGGCCGAGCGTGACGCCGCCATCCTCGATTTCGAGGACAGCTGGTTCACGTCGTCGGTGCCGAAGGAGCAGGCGATCATGGAGCACTTCTCCATGACGGCGGCCAGGTACTACCAGCACCTGAACACGCTGATCGACACCCCTGAGGCGCTGGCCTACAAACCGCTCCTGGTGAAGCGCCTGCGCCGGATGCGCGTCCAGCGCCAGTCTGCGCGGTCAGCCCGCCGGCTGCAGGGCTGAGTCGGCCCCTTCGCTCCGCTCAGGGCGTTTCGACAAGCTCAACGATCCGGTTCCTTGAGCTTGTCCTGTCGGGTTCCTTGAGCTTGTCCTGTCCGGTTCCTCGAGCTTGTCCTGTCCGGTTCCTCGAGCTCGTCCTGTCCGGTTCCTTGAGCTTGTCGAAAGGCGCCGAGGAAGCGCGCCAGCGCTGACGAGGGGAACCGCTGCCACCACCGCCCCGGACGCCACCCTTACGTGCAGACGCCACCCTTCCGTGCAGACGCCACCCGTCTCGACACATGCCACCGCCATGGCGGTGGCAGGTGCGAAGAAGGGTGGCGTCCGTCGTTACGGGTGGCGTCCGTCGTTACGGGTGGCGGCCGTCGTTACGGGTGGCGGCCGTCGTTACGGGTGGCGTCGGTCGGTAAGGGTGGCGTCCGGGGCACGGTTCAACGGCCCTGGCGCAGCAGCGCCGCGATGCCTTCCCGGAGCGGGCGCCGCGCACGTTCCCGGTAGCCGCCGTCGGCCAGGCCGGCCTGCACCTCGAAGAAGTTGGCCGCCGCCCGGTCTCCGGTCCGGAGCAGCGACCAGCCCACCTGCACGAAGTAGAACAGCAGGAACGGCAGCCCCAGGCAGTAGGCCCACTGCCAGGCGTGCTGCTCCTCGTGCGCGAGCACCGTCGGGGTCCGGCTCTCCGCCTTCTCCAGGCTGTCGCGGAACACGAGCACCACGGAGCCGACGGTCATGGCGCCGGCGTCGGTGACGGGCAGCCGGACGTGATCGAACACCACCAGATGGCCCAGCCTGCGCAGCCTGCCTCGTCCCGCGACCGCCAGGGTCAGCCCGAGCGGCGTCGACAGGTTCACCAGATTGGCGGCGTCGCGCAGCCATCTCGACAGATCCATGGGTACCTCCTGCGGCCGACTGGCAGCGAGGCTAGTGCCCGACGGTGTCGGCCAGCCCCGACGCGCCTCGACGGGCCGGAGGTCTTTGCACTCTCTTGGGTCGAGTGCTAATAATGGATCTAGCACTCGGCGAGGTCGAGTGCTACCGAATCGCAGGTGAGGCAACTTGCCGTCCGTCGCGGGCACCGACCGGTTCGCACAACAAGACACTGAAGCAAATCCCGGGGTGCTCGCACCCCATCGACGGGAGGACTCCCGAACCACCATGGCAAAGCTGATTGAGTTCAACGAAGACGCGCGCCGCGGCCTTGAGCGCGGCATGAACACCCTGGCCGACGCGGTCAAGGTGACGCTGGGCCCCAAGGGCCGCAACGTCGTCCTGGAGAAGAAGTGGGGCGCCCCCACGATCACCAACGATGGCGTGTCCATCGCCAAGGAGATCGAGCTCGAGGATCCCTACGAGCGCATCGGTGCCGAGCTCGTCAAGGAGGTCGCCAAGAAGACTGACGACGTCGCTGGCGACGGCACCACCACCGCCACCGTGCTGGCACAGGCGATGGTCCGCGAGGGCCTGCGCAACGTGTCCGCCGGTGCCAACCCGATGGGCCTGAAGAAGGGCATCGAGACGGCCGTCGAGGCGATCGTCGGAAAGATCGCCGAGATGGCGATCGACGTCGAGACCAAGGAGCAGATCGCCGCCACCGCGTCGATCTCCGCCGCTGACTCCACCGTTGGCGAGATCATCGCCGAGGCGATGGACAAGGTCGGCAAGGAAGGCGTCATCACCGTCGAGGAGTCGAACACCTTCGGCCTGGAGCTCGAGCTCACCGAGGGCATGCGCTTCGACAAGGGCTACATCTCCCCGTACTTCGTCACCGACACGGAGCGCATGGAGGCCACCCTCGATGACCCGTACATCCTGATCGCCAACTCCAAGGTCGGCTCGCTGAAGGACCTGCTGCCCGTCCTGGAGAAGGTCATGCAGTCCGGCAAGCCGCTGCTGGTCATCGCCGAGGACGTCGAGGGCGAGGCCCTTGCCGGCCTGATCGTCAACAAGATCCGCGGCACCTTCAAGTCGATCGCCGTCAAGGCGCCCGGCTTCGGCGACCGCCGCAAGGCCATGCTGACCGACATCGCCATCCTCACCGGTGGCCAGGTCATCTCCGAGGAGGTCGGCCTGTCGCTCGACGCCGTCACCCTCGACCTGCTCGGCCGCGCCCGCTCCGTGCTCGTCACCAAGGACGAGTGCACCATCATCGAGGGCGCCGGTGACTCGGCTCAGATCGAGGGTCGCGTGACCCAGATCCGCCGCGAGATCGAGAACTCGGACTCCGACTACGACCGCGAGAAGCTGCAGGAGCGCCTGGCCAAGCTGGCCGGCGGTGTTGCCGTCATCAAGGTCGGCGCGGCCACCGAGGTCGAGCTCAAGGAGCGCAAGCACCGCATCGAGGACGCCGTCCGTAACGCCAAGGCTGCGGTCGAGGAGGGCATCATCCCCGGTGGCGGCGTCGCGCTGCTGCAGGCATCCAAGGCCGCCTCGGTCGAGGGCCTGACCGGTGACGAGGCCGTCGGCGCGCAGATCGTGTTCGCCTCCGCCTCCGCGCCGCTCAAGCAGATCGCGCACAACGCCGGCCTCGAGGGCGGCGTCGTGGCGGAGAAGGTCGCGAACCTTCCCGCGGGCGAGGGCCTCAACGCCGCCACCGGCGAGTACGTCAAGATGGTCGAGGCCGGCATCATCGATCCGGCCAAGGTCACCCGCTCGGCTCTGCAGAACGCCGCGTCGATCGCCGCGCTGTTCCTCACCACCGAGGCCGTCGTCGCGGACAAGCCCGAGAAGGCTGCCCCCGCCGGCGCCCCCGGCATGGACGAGATGGGCGGCATGGGCGGCTTCTGAGCCATCCAGCACCCGTTACCGGAGGGCGGTCCCGTCAGGGGCCGCCCTCCTGCGCGTTCGGGCGAGGTCGATCGTGGTTTCCGTCGGCCGGCCGACGGAAACCACGATGCACGGTGACCCTTCGCTGCGCTCAGGGCGTTTCGACAGGCTCAACGACCCGGGAGAACTCAGAGGCTCAAAGGGGGAGCGGGCGGTCGACGACCTGGCGCATCACCAGCGTCGACGAGAGGCGCAGCACGCCCGGAAGCGCGCTCAGTTCCTCGTCGTAGAGGTCCTGGAAGTGGGCGAGGTCGCGCGTGACGACGTGCACGAGGTAGTCGAGGTCGCCGAACACGCGCTGGGCTTGGATCACGTTCGGGATCTCCACCACCGCCCTCTCGAAGGCGCCGAGGACCTCCTTGTTCGCCTCGCGCAGGGTGATGAAGACCAGCGCGCCGAAGCCGAGTCCGACCGCCTCCGGGGTCACGACCGCGCGGTACCCGGCGATGGCCCCGACCCGTTCCAGCTCCCGCAGCCGACGGTGGCAGGGGGCGGGGGTGAGCCCCACGCGATCGGCCAGCTCGGTGACCGTGAGGCGACCGTCCACCTGAAGCTCGGCAAGAATATTGCGGTCAATGGAGTCCATGGAGGGTAATCCTTGCGCAACGCGTCGCAGATCGCCAGATCTCGGCAATCGCATCGCGAGCAACGTTCACTAGCGTTGCTTCGCGAAGGCCGGGGATGGCAGATCATCCGGCGCGGTGGAGGAGGGGCCATGGAATTCGGGGTGATCCTGGCGTTCTGGGGCGTAGCGATGATTGTCATCGTCGTGCCCGGCGCGGACTGGGCTTACGCGATCACCGGTGGCATGCACCACAGGGCGGCCCCGGCAGTGCTGGGGATGCTGACGGGTCACTCGATCGGGATTCTCGTGGTCGCCGCCGGCGTGGGAGCCGTCGTCACCGCCCACCCGGCGGCCCTCGGCGTCCTCACACTCGTCGGCGCCGCGTACCTGATGTACCTGGGCGTCGGATCCCTGCTGCGACCCGGCTCGGTCGGCCACGGAGCCGTGAGTGCAGGTTCGGGCTGGTCCTGGTGGATGAAGGGAGTGGGCGTCAGCGGCATGAACCCCAAGGTGCTGCTGCTGTTCCTCGCGATCCTGCCCCAGTTCGCCCACGCCACCGCGGCCTGGCCCGTCGCAGGGCAGATGCTGCTGCTCGGCGGCATCCACCTCATCAGCACCGCCGCGGTCTACTTCGCCGTCGGCTTCTCCGCCAGCGCCGTCCTGTCCTCGCGTCCGGCCGCGGCGCGCCTGGTCAGCCGCCTGTCGGGGGGCGCGATGCTGCTGATCGGCGCCGGCCTGCTGACGGATCAGTTCCTGCACTGAGGGCGGTGGCGACAGCCCCGCGTCTTCCTGCCACACTGAGTTCATGGAAGCCAGCGCCGACGACGGGCCCCAGCTCCGGGTGATCACTACCCCTGGGGTGCCGTGGTGGAGGACGCGGCCGGATTCGAACCGACCCGGGCCTACTGGGCCCGGCGACCCGTCGTCGCGCAGCTGTGCGCCAAGCGGCTCGCGCCGCTCGCCGTCGGCGCGTTGAGCGCCACCACCATCGCGATTGGAGCCGTCGCGATGCGAATGAGGAGTTCGCTGGTCTGGCGATGCCATCGTTGATGCGGATGGAGAGCTACCCCCGCGGCCTCAGCGTCGTGATCCGCGACCTCGACACGGCATGGAAGGCGGCCGCCGAGGTCGACGCGCAGGTCTCGGCGCCCATTCTTGCCAGCCTGCGCGACGCTACGCAACGGGATTGCTGCAGGAGCAATGGCCTGACGCGGCGTTGCGCGAGGCAATCGGCCCCTCCGCGCCGGGACTGGCGCGGCTGGATCGGCAGGATGTCGACCGGTTGGTCGCGGTCCTGGGGTGGCTCGCGGAGCACCCGCACTCGGAGTTGTCCGAGCGGGAGCTTCCGGTCGAGGGCGTCGACACCAAGTGGTACGAGCGACACCGGAGGCTGGTGGAGTGCCTGCTGCCCGCGGTGACGGGGAGCCAGGTCACACCGCGGCGCCACTGGCCGGCCTTCCGCGTGCGGCTCCCCGGCGAACCGCGCGACCTACGCTGTGACCTTGAGGCTCTCCGCGGACTCGCGGTCAACGCCTCGCGGGTGTTGATCTGCGAGAACCTGACCACGGTCATCACGCTGCCCGACCTCCCCGACACGGTCGCCGTGCACGGCATGGGTTTCGCGGCCCCGTCGCTCGCCGACGTGGCCTGGATCCGCGAGGCCGACGTGTACTACTGGGGAGACCTGGACACCTACGGTTTCCAGATCCTTGGCCGCGTCCGGGCCGCCCTGCCGGGCATCCGCTCGCTCATGATGGACGAGGAGACCCTCGACGACTGGCGTGGCCTCGCCGTGACGGAGTCGAACCCCTACCGCGGCGAGGTCGGCCACCTGACGCTCACGGAGCTGCGGGCGCTGTCGGCAGTCAGGGCCGGGGATCTACGGCTTGAGCAGGAACGGATCGGCCGGGACTACGCCCGCGTCCGCCTCTTCGCGGACCTGGGTCCATCGCCCACAGCCTGACGGCGGCGTAGCTGCGCCACGGCCGCCAGGCCGCCGACGCCCGATCCACATCGACGATGCCTGCGGCCCCCATCGAGCGTTGCAGGACCATGTCGCCGACGGGGAACGCGTCTCTGTCGTCGCCGATGCGGATCTCCAGCAGGTCGACCGTCCACGGGCCGACGCCGTGCAGCGCGAGCAGCTGCTCCCGATCCGGCGTCGATCCGAGATCGGCGAACAACGACGCGACCTCGTGCACCGTCCGGGCACGCGAGGCCGGGGTCCCGATGGCGTCCCGCAGTTCGTCGACGGGAACGAGGGTCAGCGCGGCCGGGGCCGGGAACAGGCGGAGACCGGCCACGTCCCCGGTGCCGAAGGAGGCCATCAGCCGCGACCCGATGACGCGTGCCGCGGCCAACGACACCCGCTGGCCCAGAACCGTGAGTACCGCGGCCTCGAACGCGTCGACGTGCCGCGTCAGCCGGATGCCAGGAGAGGCCGCGACGCTGGCGGCCAGCCCGGTGGCCGCGAGGTGCGCGTTGATCGGCGCAAGGTCGGCGGCCAGATCGAACCAGTCGACGACCATGGCACGCAGCCTCGCGAGGAGTCCCGCGTCGCGCGTGTCGACCGCGACGGTCGCGCCAGCGGCATCGAGCGACACGTCGACGGGGATGACCTCCCCGACGTCGACCAGCCGCCGCACCGTGCGCGTCGCCGGATCGACGCGGTCCAGCCCGACGACCGTGTGCCGGGCGAGGGTGTCGAACGCGACCTGCGGGTCGAAGGGACCGTTCGCGGCGACGTGCAGCGTGGTCAACGGGACTCGAGGTCGAGCAGCGTGCGCTTGGCATCGAGCCCGCCCAGGTAGCCGCCCAGCGCACCGTCGCTGCGCAGCACCCGGTGGCAGGGCACGACGATCGGCAGCGGGTTGGTTGCGCAGGCGGTCCCGACGGCCCGCACCGCGTTCGGGTTGCCGACCCGCTCGGCGACCTCCTTGTACGTGAGGGTCCGCCCGTACGCGATGTGCGGCAGGAAGGCCTGAACCCTCGCGCGGAAGCCGGCGCTGAGCGCGTGGTCGACGGGCAGGTCGAAGCTGGTTCGACATCCGTCGAAGTATTCATCGAGCTCGCGGGCCGCGTCGTCGAGGCCGCTTGGGGCCTCGAGGATGCGCGGGCTGACGCGGTCGGCCAGCGACTGCAGAACGGCGTCGAAGCCTTCCCTCTCGAACGCGACCCTCACGAGCCCGGACCCGGTGGACGCGAGCAGCAGCGGACCGACGGGGGAGTCGACGGTGCGAACCGTCAGGTCGAGCAGGCCGGCCGATGCCGCCTCCGTGGCGAGCCGCCCGCGCAGCTCGGCGAGCGAGGAGTCGGAGATGGGGAACAGATCGGTCACGGCAGTATCCCTTCGATGGAGTCGAACCGGCGGCGGAGCGCGGCGATGCCGTCGGCGGCAGCGCGACGCACTGCGGCGGGTGAGCCCCCGATCAGCTCGGCGGTCTCGGCGTGGGGCAGGCCGCCGAGGTAGTGGCAGGCTACGGCCAGGCGCTGACGCTCCGGCAGCGCCGCCACCGCGTCCCACCAGAAGAACGCGTCGCCGTCGTCGGTCGTCGGCGCCTCCGGCAGCGGATCGAGTGGCACGGCCCTCCGGGCACGCGCGCGGGCGAGGTCGATGGCCTTCCGGTACGCGACCCGGACCAGCCAGGCCTCGACGTTCGTGAACTCGTCCAGCTCGGGCCACGCCCGCAGCGCGGCCAGGAACGTCTCGGACCAGGCGTCGTCGGCGTCCGGACCCGCGCCGAGGGTGGCGCGGCAGACGCGCAGTACGGTCGCGCCGTGCCGTTCGACGGCGATCTGGAAAGGCTGCTTCATCCCCACACACGGTAGACGCGCGGGGCGGCGGAAGTGTGAGGTGTCCCCCGGGTGACTCCTCAGGCGGCGACGCGCCTCATGCGGTGCATGCTGACGTTGCCCCAGTCCGGCCCTGCGCGGAAGGCCTCGTCGCAGTCGACGAAGCCGCGCCGCTGGTAGAAGCGGTGGGCGCGCTCGTTGCCGTCGATCAGCCAGAGGTAGAGGTCCTCGCCGCGGTCGATCTCCGCGAGGAGCTCGTCGGCGAGCCCGGTGCCGTGGAACGTGGGCGAGACGTACAGGCGGGCAAGCTCCCGGGGGGCGGGGGAGGGGACGTAGCCGAGCGCCACCTCCCACGAGGCCGGCCCGTCGACGATCGACGCGAGCCCCACGATGGCCCCGTCGACCTCGGCGACGATGCGGCGCGCCGTGCCCGGCTCGGCGAACTTCCCCTCCAGCTCCGCCAGGAAGTCGTCGCGCTGACCGCCCTGCCGGTCCGCGAAGTCGTCCGGCACGATGCCGGTGTAGGCGATCGCCTGCTGGGAGACCAGGAAATCGAACCAGGCGGGGGCATCGGCGGAGGTCGGGGGGCGCAGAATCACCGGACGATTGTAGGCGTGACACGCATCGGACGCGAAGACGGGGAGTGTGGCGGTGCCCGCCGCCTGCGGGGGTGCGGCAGAATGTCGCCATGAGTCTGCTAGAGGTGATCGCCCTGCACGCCGCCGACGCCGAGCGGGCAGAGGCCGGCGGAGCCGACCGCATCGAACTGCTCGGCACCATGGATTTCGACGGACTCTCTCCCGAGCCGCGCACCGTCGAGAAGGCTCGCCGCGCGACGTCCATCCAGATCCGTCCGATGGTGCGGCTGCGCGAAGGCTTCGGCACCGACGGTGGAGAGGTGACGCGCCTCAAAGGCCTCATCTCCTCGTACCTGGAGGCCGGAGCCGACGGGGTTGTGCTCGGCTTCCTCAACGGGCTGGGCGAGGTCGACCTCGAGGTGATCGGCGAGCTCGTCGGCGACGGGACCGTGCCCTGGACGTTTCACCGGGCCATCGACAACGTGCTCGACCTCGACAAGGCCTGGGCGAGACTCCGTGACCTGCCGGGGCTGACGCAGGTGCTCACCGCCGGGTCGGCGCGCGGCGTCGAGCACGGCCTCGACGAACTCACCTCTCGCGCCCGTACCGACGCGCGTGTCGCGAAGCTCATCATGGCGGGCGGCGGCCTCGTCCCCGACCACGTCCCCTGGCTCTGCCGCGCAGGCATCCGCGCCTTCCACCTCGGCTCACCCGCCAGACCGGGGAGGTCGTTCCGCGCCTACGTCGACCCCGACCTGGTGGCCAGCTGGCGCGACCTGATCGACGACGAGACGGAGCACGCCCGTGTCCACGTCTGAGCGCCCGGTCAGGCGCCGCGAGGGCGCCCGCGTCGTCGTCGTGGCAGGGGACCGCGTCCTACTCCAGGGCGACACCGACCCCGGCGTCCCCGGCTCCCGATTCTGGCAGGTCCCGGGCGGCGGAGTGGACGCAGGCGAGGACCTCCGCGTGGCAGCGGTCCGCGAGCTGGCGGAGGAGACAGGCCTGGTCATCGAGCCCGGGGAGCTGGAGGGCCCCGTGGCGACCCGGGTCGTGACACACGGGTACAGCGACCGCATCCTGATCCAGGCCGAGACGTTCTTCCGGGTCCGCACGAACGAGTTCACTCCGACGGTCGACGGGCTGACGCCCTGGGAGCAGGAGCGTGACCTGCAACCGGAGTGGTTCGATCTCGAGTCGCTGCCGGAGGCCGTGTGGCCGGCGCAGCTGGGGTCGCTCGTCGCCTGGGAGGGGCCGGAGCCGCTCGGCCTGGGTGAGGTCGAGGAGTCGACCGTGCCCTACGTCAGAGCTTCCGCATTCCGGAGATGAAGAACACGAACGCCAGCACCAGCGACACGAGGCCGCCGAGGGCGCTGCCCTCGCCGAGGGTGCCGAACCCGAGCTGACCGAAGAGGAACAGGACGCCGAGGCCCAGCGAGATCGGCCCGGCGACGTTGGTGAGGGCTCTGGTCCGCAGCCCGAGCACGCCCGCGGCGATCAGCAGGAACGGCACAGCGGCCTGGAAGAGGAAACCGCCCAGGCACAGGGCCCCGGCAACCTGCGCCAACCTTCGCTGCTGCTGCAGTTGCGGCCCGGCGGGCTGAGGCGTCCGGTCGGGCGGGTAGGGCATCGGCGGCTGGGCACGCATCGGCGCCGGCGGCAGCGGGGCGTGCTGCTGCTGCGGCGGCCCCCAGGGAGCAGGCGCGGGCACGGCCGCGAGGGTCGGAGGCGGAGCGGTCGTGGCGAGCGGAAGACCGACCGGAGGCGCATCGGAGCCACCGTCGTCGTAGCTGTGCTCGTAGTTCTCCGTCGCGAAGGGTGTCCGTGGATCCCGTGGCCCGCTCGGGGCTCCCGGCGCGGTGGTCATGGCCGCGGCGGACACGGCGAAGCCCTCGCGCGGGTCGCGGTGCGACTGCTCGCCGGTGCCGAAGCTCTCCAGCGGCGGCTGCTCCACGGCGTCGAACCGCGCGGGCGGCGTCTCGGCGCCGGGGGTGCCGCTCGTGTACTGCTCGCCGACTGGCAGCGGATCGACGCTCGGCGTGGCGAACCCATCGGGTCGCTCGACGGGCGCGTAGGCGGCGCCGTCCTTCCAGGTGGCCATGCCCGCCATCCTAACCGTGGCGCGGAAGCGCGTGTGAGCAGTCGAGTTGCACACTTCGGTTGCTCGACGGCGCGCAGCTCGCCTGCATCGACCGCGGCCAGATACAGTGTTTGTTAACTTCATTACCAATGCTGCGAGTCAAAGAGGTCCCCGTGGAAGTTGTCATCTGCAAGACCGCCGAAGAGGTCGGCCCCCGCGCCGCAGACCACGTCATCAAGTGCATCAGCGGCCGGTCCACGCCGGTCCTCGGCCTGGCCACCGGCAGCTCACCCCTGTCGTTGTACGCCGAGCTGGCGCGCCGCGTCGAAGCCGGCGAGCTTGACCTGTCGCACGCGCTGGCCTTCGCGCTCGATGAGTACGTCGGCATCGATCCGGCGCACCCGGAGAGCTACGCCAACGTCATCCGCCGCACCGTGACGGAGCCGCTGCACCTGTCTGAGTCCCGCGTCCGCGTCCCAGACGGCGCCGCCGACGACGTCGCGGCCGCCGCTGCCGACTACGACGCCGCGATCGAGGCCCTCGGCGGCGTCGACTGCCAGATCCTCGGCATCGGCTCCAACGGCCACATCGGCTTCAACGAGCCGTTCTCGTCCTTCTCGTCGCGCACCCGCATCAAGACGCTGACCCCGCAGACCCGCGAGGACAACGCCCGCTTCTTCAACAGCCTCGACGAGGTGCCCCGCCACTGCGTCACCCAGGGTCTCGGCACCATCATGGACTCGCACTCCGCCGTGCTCGTCGCCACCGGCGAGGGCAAAGCCGAGGCGGTCGCGGCCATGATCGAGGGGCCCGTCTCGCAGGTATGCCCGGCCTCCATCCTGCAGTTCCACCCCCGCGCCATCATCGTCATCGACGAGGCCGCCGCGTCGAAGCTTCAGCACCGCAAGTACCTCACCGACCTGCAGGAGCTGATCGAGGGCTACTACGCCCACTGAGGCCACTGCGGTGCATTGGGGTCCTCGCTTCTGACCGGATAGACTTACCCGTCGGATACATCTAGTCAGGAGCGAGGACTTCAGTGCCTACAGGTCGAGTGCGGTTCTTCGACGCCGACAAGGGCTTTGGTTTCATCACCAAGGACGACGGCGGCGACGTCTACGTGCGGTCCAACGCGCTTCCGGACGGCGTCACCACGCTGAAGGCCGGGCAGCGTGTCGAGTTCGGCGTGTTCGAGGGGCGGAAGGGTGAACAGGCGCTGAGTCTCCAGCTGCTGGAGGCTCCGGTCTCGTTGTCGAAGGCCGGGCGACGCAAGCCCGAGCAGATGGGTGTCATCGTCGAGGACCTCATCAAGATGCTCGAGACCATCGGCAACGACTACCGTCACCGCCGCTACCCGGACGCCCGCAAGTCCGAGAAGGTTGCGCAGGTGCTGCGCCGCGTCGCCGACGAACTGGAGCTCTGACCCATGCCTCGACCCAAGCTCGACGCCGCCACCGCCGAGGCCGTCGACCTCGCACGTGACGCCGCCGTCGTCTCCGGCGGCGACGACGCCGTCGGCCGTCACCTTGATGCGGTGGCCGAGGACGGCGACCGCATCGTCACCCACACCTTCGAGTGCCTGCTGCCCGGCTACGCCGACTGGCACTGGGCGGTCACTCTCGTGCGCGCCTCGCGTGCCAAGCTGCCCACCGTCAACGAGGTCGTCCTGCTGCCGTCTGCCGGCGCCCTGCTGGCCCCCGACTGGGTGCCGTGGGAGGACCGTATCGGCGCCGGGGACATCGCACCGGGCATGCTCATGGCCACCCCGGACAACGATCCGCGCCTCGAGCCCGGCTTCGCCGCCACTGACCTGCCCGCCGACGCGGACGACGCCGACTGGGTGCAGCTCCGCTCCACCGTCGCCGAGCTCGGCCTCGGCCGCGCCCGCGTGCTGAGTCACGAGGGCCGCGACCTGGCCGCTGAGCGCTGGCTCGCCGGGCCGCCCGGGCCGAAGGACGAGGCGTCGCACGAGGCTCCCGCCCACTGCGGCACCTGCGGCTACTTCGTCGCGCTTCGCGGCTCGCTGGGCGTGCTCTTCGGCGCCTGCACCAACGAGTACTCGCCCTCCGACGGCCGCGTCGTCTCGCTCGAGCACGGCTGCGGCGGCCACTCCGACGTCGTGGCGGAGCATCGGGCCAAGGAGCTCCCCGCTCCAGTATTTGACACGATCGGCGTCGACTCGACGCTTTTCGACTGAGTCGATGACCCGCCTTCCCTGCCCGCTGACAGCGCGTTGAGCGCTCAACGACAGGGAGGGCACAGGCGGCGGCACTTTGCAAGCGACCGCCGGCTGCCGGAATGGGTGACCACGGGTCGATTCTGTGACCCTACGATCCACTGACGTGGTTACGAACTCTCCCAGCGCAGCCAAGCTGCCCACCGAGACGGATGGCAAGTCCGGGCTCGACCGCTTCTTTGAGATCACCAAGCGAGGCTCCTCCGTAGGTGCGGAGGTCCGTGGTGGACTCGTCACGTTCTTCGCGATGGCCTACATCATCGCGCTGAACCCGCTGATCATCGGTACGGTCGCCGACGTCAACGGCAACCTCATCTCCGGCCAGCCGGCCGACGCCGATGGCGCGATCGTCGCCTCGATCGCCATGGTGGCCGCGGCCACGGCGCTGATTGCCGGCATCATGACGATCCTGATGGGCCTCATCGGCAGGTTCCCGCTCGCCATCGCCTCGGGCCTGGGCCTGAACGCGCTGGTGGCCTACACCCTGGTCCCCCAGATGACCTGGCCGCAGGCCATGGGTCTTGTGGTCTGGGAAGGCATCATCATCACGATCCTGGTGCTTACCGGCTTCCGCACCGCGGTCTTCAAGGCCGTCCCGCCGCCGCTGCGCACCGCCATCTCGGTCGGCATCGGCCTCTTCATCGCCTTCGTCGGCCTCGTCAACGCGGGCGTCGTCCGCGCCGGATCCGGCACCCCCGTCCAGCTCGGCATCTCCGGCTCGCTGATGGGCTGGCCCATCGCGGTCTTCCTCATCGGCATGGTCCTGCTGATCACGCTGCACGTCTGGAAGGTCAAGGGCGCCATGCTCATCTCGATCATCGCCGCCACCGTGCTGGCCGTGATCGTCGAGGCGGTCGCGCACGTCGGTGGTCAGGTCCCCGACGGCAGCAACCCCTCGGGCTGGTCGCTGAACGTTCCGGCGCTGACCGGTGGCTTCTCCCTGCCCGACCTGAGCCTGCTCGGCCGCGTCGACATGATCGGCGCGTTCTTCCCGAACGGTCAGTTCTCGTGGATGCACGCCCTCGGGCTGGTCGTCCTGATCTTCTCGCTGCTGCTCGCCGACTTCTTCGACACCATGGGCACCATGGTCGCCGTCGGCTCCGAGGGTGGCCTGAACGACGACAACGGGATGCCGCCGCGCACCACCGAGATCCTGCTCGTCGACTCGCTGGGCGCCGTCGCCGGTGGCCTCGGGTCCGTCTCCTCGACCACGTCCTACGTCGAGTCCACCGCGGGCGTCGGTGAGGGTGCCCGCACCGGCCTCGCCTCCGTCGTGACCGGCGTCGCGTTCCTGCTGGCCGTGTTCCTGGCTCCGCTGGTCAACCTCGTCCCCTTCGAGGCGGCCAGCCCCGTCCTGGTCTTCGTCGGCTTCCTGATGATCTCGCAGGTCGCGGACATCGACTGGAGCCGCCCCGAGATCGGCATCCCGGTCTTCCTGACGATCATCCTGATGCCCTTCTCCTACTCGATCACCGTCGGCATCGGCGCGGGCTTCCTGAGCTACGTGTTCATCCGCCTGATCAAGGGCGAGGCCAAGAAGATCCACCCGCTGATGTACGTCGTCGCCGCGATGTTCGTCATCTACTTCGTGCAGGGCGCGATCCTGGCCGCCATCGGCGCCTGATCCCTGTCGAGACGACCCCGGACCCGACGGTCCGGGGTCGTTTGTCATCTGTCAGCGTTGTTACCCGGTGGACATCGGACAACGGGCATGGCCGCAGGGGTCCGAGGATAGGCTGCTCACCATGTTCAGCAAGGTATTGGTCGCCAACCGTGGCGAGATCGCCGTGCGCGGGTTCCGCGCAGCCGTCGAACTCGGCCTCAAGACCGTGGCAGTTTTTCCGTATGAGGACCGGAACGCGGACCACCGGATCAAAGCCCACGAGTCGTACCTGATCGGCAGCGAGGGTCACCCCGTCCGCGCCTATCTCGACATCGACGAGATCATCCGCGTGGCCAAGGAGTCCGGCGCCGATGCGATCTACCCCGGCTACGGGTTCCTCTCCGAGAACCCCGACCTGGCCGCCGCCTGCGAGGCCAACGGCATCACCTTCGTCGGCCCGTCCGCCACGGTGCTGGAGATGGCAGGCAACAAGGTGGCCGCCATCGCCGAGGCCCGCAAGGCGGGCGTCCCGACGCTCGCGTCCTGCCCGCCCTCGACCGACCCCGACGAACTGATCCGCGGCGCGAAGGAGATCGGCTTCCCCGTCTTCATCAAGGCCGTCGCCGGCGGCGGTGGCCGCGGCATGCGCCGCGTCGACGACGAGGCGAGGTTCGCCGAGGAGCTGGGCGCCGCGATGCGCGAGGCCGAGGGCGCCTTCGGCGACCCGACGGTGTTCATCGAGCAGGCCGTCGCCGCCCCGCGCCACATCGAGGTGCAGATCCTCGCCGACCAGCAGGGCAACACCGTCCACCTGTTCGAGCGCGACTGCTCGATCCAGCGCCGCCATCAGAAGGTCGTGGAGATCGCCCCCGCGCCGCACATCTCGCAGGAGCTCCGCGACGCCCTGACCTCCGACGCGGTCAAGTTCGCCAAGGCCATCAACTACACCTGCGCCGGCACCGTCGAGTTCCTCGTCGAGACGGAGGGCCCGCGCGCCGGAACCCACGTCTTCATCGAGATGAACCCGCGCATCCAGGTCGAGCACACCGTGACCGAGGAGATCACCGACGTCGACCTCGTGCAGGCGCAGATGCGCATCGCGCGCGGCGAGACCCTCGAGGAGATCGGCATCCGCCAGTCCGAGCTGCAGATCCGCGGCGCGGCACTGCAGTGCCGCATCACCACCGAGGACCCGCTCAACTCGTTCCGACCCGACACGGGCATGATCACGGCCTACCGCTCCGCCTCCGGCGCGGGTATCCGCCTCGACGGCGGCACCACCGGCACCGGCGTGGAGATCTCCCCCCACTTCGACTCGCTGCTGGTCAAACTGACCGCCCGCGGTCGCACGCTCGAGGCCGCCACGGCCCGCGCCCGCCGTGCGCTGGCCGAGTTCCGCATCCGCGGCGTCGCGACTAACCTGCCGTTCCTCCGCGCGCTGCTCGACGACCCTGACTTCGAGAAGGGCGGCGTCACCACGTCGTTCATCGACGAGCGCCCGTACCTGCTCAGCGCCCGCACGCCCGCCGACCGCGGCACGCGCCTGCTCCGTTGGCTCGCCGAGGTGACCGTCAACAAGCCCCACGGCCCCGCTCCGACGCACCTCGACCCGGCCGTCAAGCTGCCGACGCTCGACCTGACGGTCCCCGCGCCGGACGGCCCGCGTCAGCGGCTGCAGGCGCTGGGCGCCGAGGGCTTCGCGAAGGCGCTGCGCGAGCAGACCGCCGTCGGCGTCACCGACACCACCTACCGCGACGCGCACCAGTCGCTGCTCGCGACCCGCGTGCGGACCCGCGACCTGACCACCATCGCGCCGCTGCAGGCCCGGCTGCTGCCTCAGATGCTCTCGGTCGAGTGCTGGGGCGGCGCCACCTACGACGTGGCGCTGCGGTTCCTCGGCGAGGACCCGTGGGAGCGGCTGGCGAAGCTCCGCGAGGCGATGCCGAACCAGAACCTGCAGATGCTGCTGCGTGGCCGCAACACCGTCGGCTACACGCCGTACCCGACCGCGGTGACCGAGGCCTTCGTGGCGGAGGCCGCCACGACCGGCATTGACATCTTCCGGATCTTCGACGCGCTCAACGACATCGAGCAGATGCGCCCGGCCATCGAGGCCGTCCGTTCGACGAGCTCGGTCGCTGAGGTCGCGCTCTGCTACACGTCAAACCTGCTCGACCCGGCCGAGAAGACCTACACGCTCGACTACTACCTGCGGCTGGCGGAGCAGATCGTCGACGCCGGCGCGCACGTGCTGGCGATCAAGGACATGGCCGGCCTGATCCGCCCCGAAGCGGCCCGCAGGCTTGTCACGGCGCTGCGCGAGCGGTTCGACCTGCCGGTGCACCTGCACACGCACGACACCACCGGCGGCCAGATGGCGACGCTGCTCGCCGCCATCGAGGCGGGTGTCGACGCCGTCGACGTCGCCTCCTCGCCGATGAGCTCGACGACGTCGCAGCCGCCGATGTCGGCCCTGCTGGGCGCCCTCGACCAGAACCCGCGCCAGGCGGACCTCGACCAGGCCTCCGTGCTGGCGCTCGAGCCGTACTGGGAGGCCGTCCGCAAGCTGTACGCCCCGTTCGAGTCGGGCCTGCCCGCGCCGACCGGCCGCGTCTACACGCACGAGATCCCGGGCGGGCAGCTGTCCAATCTCCGTCAGCAGGCGATCGCGCTGGGCGTCGGCGACCGCTTCGAGGCCGTCGAGGACATGTACGCCGCGGCGGACAAGATCCTCGGCCGCCCCACGAAGGTCACGCCCTCGTCCAAGGTCGTCGGGGACCTGGCCCTGCACCTGGTCGCTGTCGGGGCGGACCCGGCCGAGTTCGAGGCCGACCCGCAGAAGTTCGACATCCCCGACTCGGTGGTCGGCTTCCTGTCCGGCGAGCTTGGTCAGCCGGCCGGGGGCTGGCCGGAGCCCTTCCGGTCGAAGGCCCTCGAGGGACGACGCGTCCCCGTCCGTGAGGCGGAGGTTGCCGAGGATGACCTGGCGCTGCTGGCCTCTCCCGGCCGCCCCCGCCAGGAGACGCTGAACCGTCTGCTGTTCCCGGCCCCGACAAGGGCCTTCGACCAGTGGCGCCTCGACTACAGCGACATCTCGGTGCTGCCGACCGAGCCGTACCTCTACGGCATGGAGCCCGAGCGCGAGTACGCGGTCACGCTGGAGAAGGGCGTCACCCTGCTGGTCGCGCTCGAGGCGATCTCCGGCGCAGACAAGCGCGGCAAGCGCAACGTCATGTGCCTGCTGAACGGTCAGCTGCGCCAGGTGCGGGTGCGGGACCTGAGTATGGCGTCCGAGGTCGCCACCGCAGAGCGTGCGGACACCTCCAACAAGGGACACGTCGCCGCCCCGTTCTCCGGGGCCGTTACCCCGACCGTCGAGGTTGGCGACTCGGTCTCCGTCGGCGACCAGGTGGCGACGATCGAGGCCATGAAGATGGAGGCGGCCATCAACGCGCCGGTCGCGGGCGTCGTGAAGCGCGTGGTGCTGCCCGGCACGACGCAGCTCGAGGGCGGCGACCTCGTGCTGGTGATCGGCTAGACGCTACTCGGCCCCGACGATGACGACGTCGAGGTCCGGGCTCGACGCGGCGACCTTCAGGACCGACAGGAGAGGATCCATGAAGGCCCTGTCCGCCGCGCCGAGTTCGGCCCTCGCGACGGCCTCGCGCAGCGCGCGGTACGTCTCGACGACGTGCACGTGCTTCGCGTAGCCGGCCACCTGTCCCTGCAAAGGTCGCAGCGGGAGGCCCAGCTCGCGGTCGGCCAGGGATCGCAGCGAGTAGTCGCTGTTCAGGCCGGCGCGCGCCAGCTCCCACTCCAGCGTGTTGAACGAGGCGTCATCCCAGACGACGGAACGACTGGCCCGGGACAGCTCCTCCAGCCAGGCGGTCAGCAGCTTCCACGACGGCGCCAGCCGCTCAGGTGCGACGAATCCGCCGCTGAGCATCGTGGTGAGGTCCGTGCCGTCGGGCCTTGAGGGGTCGGCGACGACGTTGGGGTCGTGCCGGGTCAGCGGCGCGAACAGCCGTCGCTTCCGGGGAGCGGGCGGGGCGAAGCGCTTGGCGGCCACGGACCTCAACCGGGCACCGAGCGTCTCGTCGGCTCGGAAGAAGTCGCGCACGTCGTCGATCGCGATCGCACAGACGATCAGTCTCTGCATAGGTCAACCGTAACCTGCCCGGCGTCGCCGCGGAACCGGGTCGTCGAGCACTTCGACAGGCTCAGCACATGCTTGTCGAGACGCCCTGAGCGTAGCGAAGGGTCGCAACTGGCCGTCGGCTCGCTGGGTCGCACCCGATCATCGCCTCGCTTCGCTCGGCGCCCTTCGACAGGCTCAGGGAACCGGGAGGGGCTCAGGGAACCGGGAGGGGCTCAGGGAACCGGGAGGGGCTCAGGGAACCGGGAGGGGCTCAGGGAACCGGGAGGGGCTCAGGGAACCGGGAGGGGGCGGGTCGTTGAGCTTGTCGAAACGCCCTGAGCGCAGCGAAGGGGCTCACCTGGCCATCGGCTCGCTTTGTCTGGCGCGGATAGGCTGGAGCGCATGAATCCGAGAAGCCGGCGCGTGGTCGTGTCCCTCGTGCTGATCGCCATGATCGTGCTGGTGATCCTCGGTGCACTCTGATCGATTCGGTGCCGATATGCTGACCCACTGATGAGCATTTCGCGATGCGGCGCAGCCGTCCTGACCGCGGGGGTGGGCCTGATCTGCCTGGCCCCCCTGACCGCCGCCGCCGACGGCATCGAGGTCGCCGACGCCGACGCCCCGGTCGTTGGCATGGCCTACGCACCGGGGAGCGGCGACCTCTGGATCGCCGGCGCTCGCGCCGACGACGGCATCATCGTCAACGCCGAGACTGGCGATGAGGTCACCTTCGGCGGCGACCCCGTGTCCGTCCAGGCGCTGGCCTGGAGCTCCTCGCGCCTCTACATCGCCGACATCGGCGACCCGGACGCCTCGCGCGACCACGTCGTCGTGTTCCGGCTCGCCAGCACTCAGACCGGGCGTCAGACGTACAACGCGTTCGACTTCCAGTACGCCGACGGGGCACGCGACGCGAAGGCGTTCATGATCTCCGCGCGCGGCAACCTCTACGTCGTCACCGACGGCGACGACCCCGGCATCTACTACGCGGCCGCGCAGCCCTCGCGCACGGCGATGAACACTCTCACCCGCGTGGCGGACGCGCCCGACGGCGTGACCGACGGCGTCTTCCTGAAGGACGGCTCCACCATGGCGCTGCGCACCAAGGTCGGCATCGAGTACATCGACGCCTTCACGTGGGAGCCGCTCGTGACCGACACGATCGTCGGCGCGCCCGATGCAGAATCGATTGCGGTCGGAGCCAATGACGAGATCTACGTCGGCGGCAACCCGGAGATCCGCACGACCGAGGTGCCAAGTTCCGACACCACGACCACGATCGAGCCCTCCGCGAGCCCCTCGCCCAGCGCGAGCGCGTCCCCGTCGGCCAGCGCCAGTCAGAGCCCGGCTGCCGACGACGCCGAGGACGAGGAGGAGGACTCCGGCTCCTCCCCGACCCGCACGGGAACCTACGTGGCCATCGGCCTGGCGGCGTTGCTGTCCGTCGCCGCCGGCGTGGTCACCTGGTTCATCCGGAACTGACGATCAGAGCCTGTCGACCACGTAGTCGATGCAGGCGGTGAGCGCCTCGACGTCCTCGGGGTCCACCGACGCGTAGCAGCCGACCCGAAGCTGGTTGCGCTTCAACGCCCGGTAGGGGTCGATGTCGACGATCCCGTTGGAGCGCAGGGCGGCGATCAGCGCCTTCGAGTCGACGCCGTCGACCAGGTCGAGGGTCGCCACGACGGGGGAGCGGAACCCGGGGTGGGGCACGAACGGCGACGCGAAGGCCCGCTTCTCGGCCCACTCGTACAACACGCCGGAGGACTGGGCGCAGCGCGCGGCCACCGCCTCGATGCCGCCGAGCTCCAGCATCCAGCCGAGCTGGTCCTCCAGGAGCAGCAGCGTCGCCAGAGCGGGTGTGTTCAGGGTCTGGTGCTGGCGGGAGCTCGCCACGGCCAGCGTGAAGTCGAGGCTCTGCGGGATCCAGCGGCCGGACGCCTTGATGCGCTCCGCGCGCTCGATCGCCGCCGGAGACGCGAACGCGAGCCACAGGCCGCCGTCGGACGAGAAGTTCTTCTGCGGGGCGAAGTAGTACACGTCGGTCTCGGAGATGTCGGCCTCCATGCCGCCCGCCGCCGACGTGGCGTCGATGACGACGAGCCCGTCGCCGATACGGAGCACCGGGGCCGCAGCACCCGTCGAGGTCTCGTTCTGCGCCCAGGCGAACACATCCGCGTCGCCCGGCTCCGGCAGGGCCACCGAACCCGGCTCGGCCTCGAAGACGGCAGGGTCCGCGAGGTGGGGCGCCGCGGCCGACGCGGAGGCGAACTTACGCGAGAACTCGCCGAACACGCCGTGCGCCGACCGGTTCTCCACCAGGGAACTCACTGCCATGTCCCAGAAGAGCGTCGAGCCGCCGTTGCCGAGGACCACCTCGTAGCCGTCGGGGATGTCGTAGAGGTCGGCCAGCTCCTCCTGCACCGCCGCGACCAGCGACCGGACGGGGGCCTGGCGGTGCGAGGTGCCCATGATGTCGCCGCGCATGGAGAGGTACTCCAGCGCCTCGGCGCGTACCTTGGCCGGCCCGGACCCGAAACGGCCGTCGACGGGGAGGAGTTCTGCGGGGATCTGGATCTGCACGATCGTCAGCTTAGGCCCACCCTCCGCCCGCTGCGCCGGTGTGGATAGGTTTGAGCCATGGCCACCTCCACCTTGCGCGTTGCACGTGCTGTGACCCCCGACGGCGTCGTCGACGACGCCGTCATCACCATCGACGACGGCCGGATCGTCTCCGTGACCCCCGGCGTCGCGGGGGAGGGGCTCAGGCTGTGGGCCGTGCCGGGATTCGTCGACACCCACACGCACGGCGCGGTCGGGTACAGCTTCGGCGACCCCCACCCCGCGAACAATCAGGCCATCATCGACCACCACCGCAGCCACGGCTCCACGACGATGTTCGCCTCGACGGTCACCGAGCCCGTCGAGAAGCTCGTGGCGCAGGAGAAGGTGCTCGCGGGGCTCGTCGCCGCGGGGGAACTGGCCGGCATCCACCTGGAGGGCCCGTTCCTCGCGCCAGAACGCAAGGGTGCGCACGACATCGATCTTCTCCGCGACCCCACCCCCGAGCTCGTCGAGCGGCTGATCGGGGCGGGCGGTCCGGCGCTGAAGATGATCACGCTGGCGGTGGAGCGCAACCATGGCGAGGAGGCGACCCGCAGGTTCCGCGAGGCCGGCGTCGCCGTCGCGTTCGGGCACTCGGACGCCGACGACGTGACCACCGCGGAATCGGTCGAGTGGGGCGCCAACGTCGTGACGCATCTCTTCAACGCGATGCGACCCATCCACCACCGCCTGCCCGGCCCGGTTCCCGTGATGCTGTCCGACGAGCGCGTCATGGTCGAGCTGATCTGCGACGGCGTGCACCTGGCGCCCGTCGTGGCAGGCATGGCCATCGACGCCGCCGGCCCGGGCCGCGTCGCCCTGGTCACCGACGCCATGTCCGCCACCGGCACCGGCGACGGTCGATACGTGCTCGGCGAGCTCGACGTCATCGTCACCGACGGCACAGCCCGTCTCGCGACCGCCGACGGGAGCCCCGGTGCCATCGCCGGCTCGACGCTGACGATGGACCGCGCGTTCCAGTTCGTCGTCGAGCAGGTCGGCGTCTCGATCCCCGACGCCGCACTGATGGCTGCGACGACGCCTGCGCTGTGGCACGGCCTCGACGAGGTCGGCGCGCTGGAGACCGGCCGCTTCGCCGACGTGTGCCTGGTGGACGACGACGGCGCCCTGCACGGCGTCATGCGGCGCGGCGAGTGGGTCGTCGCCCCCGCCTGAGCCACGGGCAAACGACGGCACGCCGCGGGCGCGCCGACTAGGATGGACTGAACTGAAAGGCGGAACATGAGCGGCGATCTGATCGACACGACGGAGATGTACCTGCGCACCATCTACGAGCTGCTCGAAGAGGGTGTTCCTCCGCTGCGTGCCCGCATTGCCGAGCGCCTGCGCCAGTCCGGCCCGACGGTGTCGCAGACGGTCGCGCGCATGGAGCGCGACCACCTGCTTGTCGTCGAGCCGGACCGCACCATCAAGCTGACGCGCCGCGGCGCGAAGCTGGCCCGCGACGTGATGCGCAAGCACCGCCTCGCCGAGTGCCTGCTGACCGAGGTGATCGGGCTCGAGTGGGACAAGGTGCACGACGAGGCATGCCGCTGGGAGCACGTCATCTCGATCGAGGTGGAGAAGCGGCTCGTCAGCATCCTGCACGCGCCGACCGTCTCCCCCTACGGCAACCCGATCCCGGGTCTGAAGGACCTGGGCGTCGAGGCCGATCACGTGCCCTTCAGGCACGGCGCGGAGCCGCTGGCCGACGTCGTCGGCATCGAGCCCAGGATCTTCTCGCTGCGCCGGATGAGCGAGTCGATCCAGGCCCAGGACGACACGCTGATCGCGCTTGCCGACCTCGGGCTCCGGCCGGGCGGTCAGTTCGAGGCCACGCGCGACGGACACCTGGTCCGACTCGTGCAGGAGGACCGGTCGGTCACGCTCAACGAGGACGAGGCAGCGCTGCTCTTCGTCGCGGTCGATGCCTGAGCTCGAACCCGAGGAGGCGACCTTCAACGCCGGAGCGATGGAGGGTGTCCTGTCGCGCGCGTTCGGAGGGGGCTCCACCCCCTACGAGTGGCTGAGTCGTGCCGTATCCGCCTCCGCCACGCAGGTCCTCGACCTGGCGTGCGGGGCCGGCGCGATGATCGAGCGCCTCGAGCGGCCCGGCCGCACCGTCACCGGTCTCGACCGGTCCCGCGAGGAGCTGCTGGAGGCCCAGCGCCGCGGCCGCGGACCGCTGGTCCAGGCCCACGCCTCATACCTGCCCTTCGCCGACGGCTCGTTCGACGCCGTCGTCTCCTCGCTGGGCATCTCGGTGGTCGCCGACCGGCCGCGGTTCCTCTCCGAGGTGGCCCGCGTGCTCCGGCCAGGGGGTGTGTTCGCCACGCTGACCCCGTCGATGCGGCCCGCCAACGTCGACGACCTGCGCCTCATCAGTCGCCTGGCCGGCCAGCTGCGCGTCGCCCCGCACCTGCCGGGCGTCACCGAGTTCAAGGCGCGCACCGCGTTGGGGGCGGTCGGCCTGACGAAGGCCGAGGACAAGCGGGCCAAGTACTACTACGAGGTCGCCGACGAGGACGACGCCGTCCGGCTGTTCGAGGGCCTCAGGCCCCCGGGCGACGCCGACCGTGTCGGCGCCGCCGTCGAGTTCCTCCGAGCGCGCTTCGCCGACGGGCCGGTGCGCGTGCCGCTGCCCATGCGCCGCATCATCGCCATCAAGTGACCCGGGTACCCTCGAGGGAATACCGCGACGCCCGAGGTTGTTGGCAAAGACGACTCAAGATTCAGACTTCATGAAAGGGGTCACCCCATGGCGACCACCGCGCTGACCGCAGCGAACTTCGAGGCCACCGTCAAGGACAACGGGGTCGTGCTGGTCGACTTCTGGGCCGACTGGTGCGGCCCGTGCAAGCGCTTCTCGCCCATCTACGACGACGCCTCCGAGCGTCACGGCGACGTGGTCTTCGGCAAGGTCGACACCGAGGACGCCCGCGACCTCGCCACGGCCCTCGAGATCCAGTCGATCCCCACGATCATGGGCTTCAAGGAGGGCAACCTGGTCTTCCGTCAGTCCGGCCTCCTCAGCGGCAAGCAGCTCGACTCCCTGATCGAGCAGATCAAGGACCTCGACCTCGAGGCCGACGCGAAGGCCTGAGCCTCCAGCGCACCCACTCCGGGGCCGGTGCCCCGTTCAGATCAACTGGCGACGGTCGATCTGTTCGGGCGCCGGCCCCTGTGCGCGCAACCCGGCCCACTCGACGGCGCGGCCGTCGGACAGCGACGCGGGCACGTCGAGCACCCGCTGGTTGGAAGAGCCGCGGAACTGCAGCGTCAGGTCCCGCGACGCCAGCTCGAACGGCCCGTCGACGAGCACGTCGAGCCCCCGCAGCAGCGCCAGCTGGTCGGGGCTGCCGGTCTCCAGCAGATCCTCGAACCGGTAGCCGGTCCAGCACCAGACATCCTTCGCCGAGCCGAGGTCAGCCCGCACCCGCTCGAGCAGCCTCAGCGCGACGCCGGTGTTGAGGAACGGTTCCCCGCCCAGCAGGGACAGCCCCTGCACATAGCTGTTGCCGAGATCCGCGACGATGCGGTCCTCGAGGGCCTCGTCGTAGGGGGTTCCGTAGCGGAAGCTCCAAGCGGCCTCGTTGAAGCAGCCCTCGCACGCGAACAGGCAGCCGCTGACGTAGAGCGAGCAGCGCACGCCCTCGCCGTCGACCATGGAGAACGGCTTGTAGTCGGCGATGTGGGCCTGGCTCACCCGCTCCGAGCGCCAGGTCGCCGGGTCGGGGATCCGGGGCATCAGCAGCCGTCGCCGCCCAGGTGCTTGGCCCGCGCCGAGATCTCCGCATGGCGCCCGTGCACCATCGGGCGGGCCTGCGGGTTGCCGAGGTAGCCGCAGGTGCGCTTGACGACGTCGACGCTGCCCGGGTCGTCGTTGCCGCACGACGGGCACCGGAATCCCTGCTCGGTGGGCGCGAAGTCGCCGGCGAAGCCGCACTCGAAGCACCGGTCGATCGGGGTGTTGGTGCCGAGGTAGCCCACGCGGTCGTACGCGTAGTCCCAGACGGCCTCCAGCGCCTTCGGGTTCTGCTGCAGCACCGGGTACTCGCAGTAGTGGATGAAGCCGCCGGTGGTGAAGGGCACGTAGTCCTTCTCGAAGTCCAGCTTCTCGAACGGCGTCGGCGCCTTGCGCACGTCGTAGTGGAACGAGTTGGTGTAGTAGTCCTTGTCCGTGATGTCCGCGACGCGGCCGAACCTCTCCTGATCGAGGCGGCAGAACCGGTCGGTCAGGGACTCGCTGGGCGTGGAGTAGACGCTGATCGCATAGCCGCTTTCAGCGCTCCACTCGCGGGCCCGCTCGTAGAGGCGCCGCAGCACCGCGAGGGTGAACTCCTTGGCCGCGGGGTCGGACTCCCAGGCGCCGCCGAAGAACGCGGTGGCGACCTCGTAGAGGCCGATGTAGCCGAGCGAGACGGTGGCGCGGCCGTCGCGGAACAGCTGATCCACGTCGTCGGCGGGCGCGAGGTGGTGCCCGAAAGCGCCGTAGCGGTAGAGGATCGGGGCGTTGGCGGGCACCGCCTCCTTGCACCGCTCAACGCGGTAGAGCAGCGCGTCGCGCATGACGTCGAGGCGCTGGGCCAGCAGCACCCAGAAGGCCGACACGTCGCCGCGAGTCTCCAGTGCGATGCGGGGCAGGTTCAGGGTCACGACGCCGAGGTTCATGCGGCCGGCCGTCACCTCGTTGCCCTCCTCGTCCTGCCAGGCCGGCAGGAACGAGCGGCAGCCCATCGGCACCTTGAAGCTGCCCGTCAGCTCGACGATCCGGTCGTAGCTCAGCACGTCGGGGTACATCCGCTTGGTCGCGCATTCGACGGCGAGCTGCTTGATGTCGTAGTTCTCGTCGCCGTCCTCCAGGTTCAGGCCGCGCTTCAGCGTGAAGATCAGCTTGGGGAAGATCGCGGTCCGGTGCTCGCGGCCGAGGCCCCCGATGCGGATCTGCAGGATGGCGCGCTGGATCTCGCGGGAGAGCCAGCCGGTGCCGAGCCCGAAGCCGACCGACGTGAACGGCGTCTGCCCGTTGCTGGTGAACAGCGTGTTGATCTCGTACTCCAACGACTGCATGGCGTCGTGGATGTCCCTGGCCGTCTTCTCGAGCGCGTACGCCCGCTGGGCCGCCACGTCAGGGATCCAACGGCGGGCGTCCTCGAGATGCTTGGCGTGGTTCAGCCCCGCGTACGGCGCCAGCAGTTCGTCGATGCGGTCGACGGAGCAGCCTCCGTACTGGCTGCTGGACACGTTGGCGATGATCTGCGCGATCTGCGCGGTGGCCGTCTGGATCGAGCGGGGCGGCTCGACCTGCGCGTTGCCGATCCGGTAGCCGTTGCGGAACATCGTCTCGAAGTCGATGAGGCAGCAGTTCGTCATCGGGGCGTACGGGTGGTAGTCGAGGTCGTGGAAGTGCAGCTCTCCCTTCTGGTGCGCGTTGGCGACGTGCGCGGGCAGCATCTGCAGGCCGATCGCCTTCGAGGCCGCACCGGCGGTGAGGTCACGCTGCGTGTTGAACACATCCGCGTCCTTGTTGGCGTTCTCGTTGAGGACGCTCTCGTCGCGGGCCCGGAGTCGGCCGACGGAGTGGTTGACGTCGGTGGCGCGAGCCCTGGCGAAGTCGCGTCGCACGCGGTAGTCGATGTAGGCGCGGGCAACGTCGTACTCGTTGGCCCCGAGCAGGGTGTGCTCCACGGCCGACTGGATCTCGTAGATCTTCACGGCGGCGCTGAAGCGGGAGCGAACCTCGGCGACGACCGCGCCGGCCAGCTCCTCGATGCGGGCCGCGTGCTGCGCTGTCACTTCGCCGTGCACCTCGCGGTAGGCCCGCCGGATGGCGCCCGAGATTCGACGCGTGTCGAAGGGCAGCTGCCTGCCGTCGCGCTTCTCCACCGTCAGCGTATTGGTGAGTGCTGGGTCAATGACGGCGACGGGTCGTGCGCTGGTGGTCATCTGCGGTCCTCCCGGGTGAGCTTCGGCAACGGTACTACTAGATGTAGTAGTTCGGCCACCTGTCCCGCCCAATATGTTGGGGTGGGTTGGTTTCCTGGGCTTGTCTCTCCGGTTCCCTGAGCGTGTCTCTCCGGTTCCCTGGGCTTGTCTCTCCGGTTCCCTGGGCTTGTCTCTCCGGTTCCCTGAGCGTGTCTCTCCGGTTCCCTGAGCGTGTCTCTCCGGTTCCCTGGGCTTGTCTCTCCGGTTCCCTGGGCTTGTCTCTCCGGTTCCCTGGGCTTGCCTCTCCGGTTCCCTGAGCTTGTCGAAGGGCGCCGAGCGAAGCGAGGCGGAGTTCGATTTAGGCAACGCCGAAGTGACGTAGTTTGCCATTGAGTGGCGGTCGCGAATCAGCTGAAGCCCCGCCCTGCGGAAGCCCGGATGCGGCCCCTACGATGGCTCGTAGTAGAGCAATTTGGAAAGGTCGTGACATCCGCGATGTCTACCGAACCCCGGGACATGACGCCCCAGCCGGATCTCAGTCAGGGCAAGGGGCGCGTCGCCCCTGTCAGGTCCCGCAGGCCGATCTACCTCGACATGCTGCCCCCGTGTAACGCGGGCTGCCCCGCCGGGGAGAACATCCAGGAGTGGCTGCGGCTGATCAAGGTCGGCGAGGCCGAGGCCGCGTGGCGCCAGCTGGTCGCCGACAACCCGTTCCCCGCCGTCCATGGCCGCGTCTGCTACCACCCGTGCGAGACTGCCTGTAACCGCGGCGGCCTCGACTCGTCGGTGTCCATCCACTCGGTTGAGCGCTACCTCGGCGACCTGGCCATCGAGAAGGGCTGGCAGTATCCGAAGCCGCGCAGGCAGTCGGGCCGCCGGGTGATGGTCATCGGCTCCGGCCCCGCCGGCCTGTCGGCCGCGTACCACCTCGCGCGCCTCGGCCACGAGGTCGAGATCTTCGACGCCGGCGACGAGCCCGGCGGCATGATGCGCTACGGCATCCCCGAGTACCGCCTGCCGCGCTCCGTGCTCGACGCCGAGCTGGGACGCCTCGTCGAGCTCGGCGTCGTGTTCCACCAGAACTCGCCCATCAAGGACCTGCTGAAGGCCCAGGCCGACGGCGGCTTCGACGCCGTCTTCGTCGCGGTGGGCGCCCACATCTCCAAGCGCGTCGACATCCCGACGGCCGACGCCTCGCACGTCGTCGACGCCGTCAGCTTCCTGCGTGACGTCGCGTCTGGCGAGCGGCCGAAGATCGGCCGCCGGGTCGCCGTCTACGGCGGCGGCAACACCGCGATGGACGCGGCCCGCGTCGCCCGTCGATTGGGCGCGGAGGAGTCGGTCGTCGTGTACCGCCGCACCGAGGCGCAGATGCCTGCCAACGAGGAGGAGCGCGAGGGCGCCGAGGCCGAGGGCGTCAAGATGAACTGGCTGCGCACCATCACGTCGGTCGACGACGACATCACGGTCGAGATCATGGAGCTCGACGACGAGGGTCGCGCGGTGGGCACAGGCCGCTTCGAGAAGCTGGCCGCCGACACCGTCATCCTCGCGCTCGGCCAGCGCGCCGACACGCACTTCCTGCACGCCATCCCGGGCATGTCGTTCAACGACGACGTCGTCGACGTCGATCCCAACACGCTCATGACGGCGGTGCCGGGCATCTTCGCCGGCGGCGACGCCGTCCCGTCGGACCGTACCGTCACGATCGGCACGGGCCACGGCAAGAAGGCGGCCCGCCGGATCGACGCCTGGCTCAACTCGGAGGAGTGGATCCCGGCGCCCAAGCACCCGATGGTCTCGCTCGACCAGATGAACGTCTGGTACTTCGGCGACCACGCCCGCCGCCAGCAGCCCGAGGTGGACACCGATGAGCGCGTGGAGAGCTTCGGCGAGATCGTCGCCGGCCTGACCGACGAGGAGGCCCAGTTCGAGGCCCGCCGCTGCCTGAGCTGCGGCAACTGCTTCGAGTGCGACGGCTGCTTCGGCGCCTGCCCCGAGGACGCGGTGATCAAGCTGGGCAAGGGGCACCGGTACCGCTTCGATTACGAGAAATGCACCGGCTGCGCGACCTGCTTCGAGCAGTGCCCCGTGCACGCCATCGAGATGATCGCGGAGGGCCAGCGATGAGGAAGATCATGGACGGCAACGAGGCTGCCGCCGACGTCGCCTACCGGGTCAGCGAGCTGTGCTCCATCTACCCGATCACCCCGAGCTCCACCATGGCCGAGCTGGCCGACGAGTGGGCCGCGCACCACCGCGCCAACGTGTGGGGCCAGGTGCCCACCGTCATCGAGATGCAGTCCGAGGGTGGCGCCGCCGGGGCCATGCACGGCGCGCTGCAGGGCGGTGCGCTGTCGACGACCTTCACCGCGTCGCAGGGCCTGCTGCTGATGATCCCCAACATGTTCCGGATCGCCGGTGAGCTGACCTCGACGGTGTTCCACGTGGCTGCCCGCTCGCTCGCGACGCAGGGCCTTTCGATCTTCGGCGACCACCAGGACGTGATGGCCGTGCGCCAGACCGGGGTCAGCCTGCTGAGCTCCGCCTCGGTGCAGGAGGCGCACGACATGGCGGCCATCGCGCACCGCGCGACCCTGACCACGCGCATCCCGTTCGTGCACTTCTTCGACGGGTTCCGCACGTCGCACGAGCTCAACACCGTCGACCTGCTGACCGACGAGCAGCTGGCCAGCTTCATCCCGACCGAGCTGGTCCTCGAGCATCGCGCCCGCGCGCTGAGCCCCGCCAACCCGTTCATCCGCGGCACGGCCCAGAACCCCGACACGTACTTCCAGTCCCGCGAGACCTCGAACCCGTACTACCAGTGGGTTCCCACCCTCGTGCAGGCCGCGATGGACAAGTTCGCTGCGCTGACGGGCCGCGAGTACCACCTTGTCGAGTACCACGGCGACCCCGAGGCCACCCGCGTCGTGATCGTGATGGGCTCCGGCATCGAGGCCGTGCTGCCGGTCGTCGACCGGCTGAACGCGCAGGGCGAGAAGGTCGGCGTGCTGCAGATGCGGCTGTACCGCCCGTTCCCGGCCGAGGCGCTGCTCGCGGCGCTGCCCGAGTCCGTCGAGCGCGTCGCCGTGCTCGACCGCACCAAGGAGCCCGGCGCCTCGGGCGAGCCCATGTTCCTCGACGTCACCAGCGTGCTGGCCGAGGCCGTCTCCGACGGCCGCCGGGGCAGCCTGCCCAGCGTCATCGGCGGGCGCTACGGCCTGTCGTCGAAGGAGTTCACCCCGGCGATGGCCGCCGCCGTGTTCTCGGAGCTGGCGGCCGAGCACCCGCGCCCGCGGTTCACGGTCGGCATCAACGACGACGTGACCCGCCTGTCGCTCGACTACGACGCGACCCTCGACCTGGAGGACCCCAAGACCGTCCGCGCGCTGTTCTACGGTCTCGGCTCCGACGGCACCGTCGGCGCGAACAAGAACACCATCAAGATCCTCGGCTCGCAGGAGGGCGCCTACGGGCAGGGCTACTTCGTCTACGACTCGAAGAAGTCCGGCTCGCGTACGGTCTCGCACCTGCGCTTCGGCCCGAACCCGATCCGGGCCCCGTACCTGGTCAACCGGGCCAGCTTCATCGGCTGCCACCACTGGTCGATCCTCGAGCGCGTCGACATCCTCAAGTTCGCGCGCCCCGGCACCACGCTGCTGCTGAACTCCCCGCACGGCGACGACACGTGGCACCACCTGCCGCGCCCGCTGCAGGAGCGGATCATCGAGCTGGGCGTCGACGTCTACGTGATCGACGCGGGCAAGGTGGCGCGTGCCGCCGGGCTGGGCTCGCGCACGAACACCATCCTGCAGACGTGCTTCTTCGCCATCTCGGGCGTCCTGCCCCGCGACGAGGCCATCGAGCGGATCAAGGCGTCGATCACCAAGACCTACGCCCGCAAGTCGATGGAGGTCGTGCGGAAGAACCACATCGCCGTCGACGAGACGCTGGCCGAGCTGCATCACCTGGAGGTGCCGCAGGAGGCTAGCTCCGGCCACGACCTGATCCCGCCCGTGCCCGCTGGGGCGCCGAAGTTCGTGCGCACCGTGACCGCCGAGATGCTGCAGGACAAGGGCGACGACCTGCCCGTCTCCGCGCTGCCCGTCGACGGCACGTTCCCGTCTGGCACCACGAAGTACGAGAAGCGCAACATCTCGGAGATCGTGGCCGAGTGGGACCCGGAGAGCTGCATCCAGTGCGGCAACTGCGCGTTCGTGTGCCCCCACGCGGTGCTGCGGGCCAAGTCCTACCCGCAGTCGGCGGCCGAGGGTGCCCCCGAAGGGTTCCTCAGCGCCCCGCTGAACGCCGCAGGCCTGCCCGAGACGAGCTACACGCTGCAGGTCTACCTCGAGGACTGCACCGGTTGCGGGCTGTGCGTCGAGGCGTGTCCGGTCAAGCCGATCGACCAGCCTTCGAGGCGTGCGATCAACCTCACACCCAAGCTGGACCGCGAGGCGGACAGGGAGGCCATCGGGTTCTTCGAGTCGATCCCCGTCAACGACCGCTCGCGCGTCGACTTCGGCACGATTCGCGGCACGCAGTTCCTCGAGCCGCTGTTTGAGTTCTCCGGAGCCTGCACGGGCTGCGGCGAGACCCCGTACCTCAAGCTGCTGAGCCAGCTGTTCGGCGACCGCGCGACCATCGCCAACGCGACCGGTTGCTCGTCGATCTACGGCGGCAACCTGCCGACGACCCCGTGGGCGAAGAACGCGGCGGGCCGGGGCCCGGCATGGTCGAACTCGCTGTTCGAGGACAACGCGGAGTTCGGGCTGGGCATGCGGCTGGCGGCCGACCTGCACGAGAACCTGGCGCGGACCAGGCTCGAGCAGTTGCGCCCCGAGCTGGACGACGACGAGCTGATCGACGCGATCCTGACCGCCCCGCAGCAGCAGGGCTCCGAGCTTGCGGCGCAGATGGCAAGGGTCAACCGGCTGAAGGAGGCGATCGCGTCGATGCCCGGCACCGTGGCGGCCGACCTCCGCAGCGTCGCCGATCATCTGGTCCGCCGCTCGGTGTGGATCGTCGGCGGCGACGGCTGGGCCTATGACATCGGCTCCGGCGGTGTCGATCACGTCCTGGCATCGGGCCGCAACGTCAACGTCCTGGTGCTGGACACCGAGGTGTACTCCAACACGGGTGGGCAGGCGTCCAAGTCGACGCCGCTCGGCGCCGTCGCGAAGTTCGCCACGGCCGGCAAGCTGACCAACAAGAAGGACCTGGCCATGCAGGCCTCGGCCTACGGCTCGGTCTACGTCGCGCGCGTTGCGATGGGCGCCGACCCGCAGCAGACGCTCAAGGCGTTCCGCGAGGCGGAGGCCTACGACGGCCCGAGCCTGATCATCGCCTACAGCCACTGCATCGCGCACGGCATCGACATGCGCAAGGGCCTGGACCAGCAGTACCGCGCCGTGAACTCCGGGCACTGGCCGTTGATGCGCTACAACCCGGTGCTGCGCGACGCGGGCGGCAACCCGTTCCTGCTCGACTCGCCCCGCCCGCGCCTGTCGCTGAAGCAGTACCAGTCCGCCGAGCTGCGCTACAAGGTGCTGAAGGCAGCCGATCCGGAGGAGGCCGAGCGTCTCGTCTCGCTGGCCCAGGCCCAGGTCGACCGGCGCTGGCAGGAGTACGAGGAGCTCGCAACCAGAGGCGCCGAACGCTTCGCCGCCGACCCCAGGAGGGACTGACCAATGGATCTCACGACGAAGTACCTCGGACTCGAGCTGCGCAACCCGCTCGTCGCGTCCGCCGGGCCGCTCTCCCAGACGGTGGCGGGCATCCGTTCGCTGGACGACGGGGGCGTCGGCGCGATCGTGCTCTACTCCCTGTTCGAGGAGCAGTTGCGCCGCGAGGCCGCGTCGATCGCCGAGCTGGAGGAGCTGTACGACGACTCTTTCGCGGAGGCGATCAGCTACTTCCCCAACGTCCCGAACACACGCCGAGACGCCAGCCACCCGTACCTCAGGCTGGTCGAGGAGGCCACGCGGCTGTGCGAGGCGCCTGTCATCGCGTCGCTCAACGGCGCGTCGGTCGGCGGTTGGACCGACACGGCCCGCCGCCTCGAGGAGGCCGGCGCCGCGGCGATCGAGCTGAACATCTACTACGTGCCCGGCGACCTGACGATGACCGGCCGCGAGGTCGAGCAGCGCCACGTCGACATTCTGGCCGGCGTCAAGCAGGCCGTCAGCGTGCCGGTGGCCGTGAAGCTCAGCCCGTACTTCTCGTCGGTCGGCAACATGGCGCTGCAGCTCGACGCGGCCGGCGCGGACGGGCTCGTGCTGTTCAACCGCTTCCTGCAGCCCGACATCGACATCGACCGCGTGACGATCGAGTCCGGCGTGTCGCTGTCGTCGCCGATCGAGGCCCGCCTGCCCCGCACCTGGATCGCGGTGCTCCGCGACAAGGTCCGCGCCTCGCTGGCCGCGACCACCGGGGTCGACACGGCGGAGGACGTCATCAAGTACATCCTCGCCGGCGCCGACGTCGTGATGACCACGTCGGCGCTCGTGCGCCGCGGAGCCGCCTACGCCCAGGTGCTCGTCGACGGGTTGGAGGAGTGGCTGGAGGCGCGGAACCTGCCGCTGGCCCAGGCTCGCGGGCTGCTGGCCGTCCCGAAGGACACCGCGCCCGACGCGTACGAGCGCGCGGGGTACGTGTCGGCGCTGGAGAAGGCGAAGAAGACCTACGGGTCGCTGCGCTGAGGCGGACCGCCTGAGGGGGCGGGAGGGCTGACCCTGGGTCGGGGTTACCGTGACGGACACTGTTCGACGCGGAACGGAGCCCGACATGACCCGCACCCGACACGCGATCGCGGCCGCGCTGCTCGCCCTGGCCGTGGCGGGCGGACCGCTCGTCGCGGCGCCCACCCCCGCCGCCGCCTCGCCCGTCCTCACCGCCCCGGCCAAGGCGGCCGCGCTGCCGAAGACCGTCGGCTACCGCATCGCCACGGCGGAGCTGCACCTGTGGAAGGCGAGCACGGGCAAGGCCTACGCGCGCATCATCAAGAAGGGCAGCACCATCCGGCACACGGGCGTCCGCGAGCACGGACGCCTGCAGATCGTGCTGAACAAGAAGGTCTACTGGGTGACCTTCAAGTACACGAAGAAGGCCCAGTGGGTCTCCCGCGTGAAGGTCGGCGAGTCCGTCAAGGGTCGGACGATCTACGCCTACCAGGTGGGGGACTCCGACGCGTCCAAGGTTGCCGTCGTCATCGGTCAGTTCCACGGCGAGGAGAAGGCCGGCGTCGACACCGCCAGGGCACTGATGGCCGACGCCCGCACCGTCGAGGGCATCTCGCTGTGGGTGATCCCGACGATCAATCCCGACGGCTACGCGGCCGGGACAAGGGCGAACGCCCGTGGTGTCGACCTCAACCGCAACTGGGGCTACAAGTGGGTCAAGACGGCGAAGGGCCGCTACTACTCCGGGCCGAAGGCGTTCTCGGAGCCCGAGTCGAAGGCGCTCAAGGCGTTCCTCGCCGACGTCGATCCCCGCTACGTCGTCGGCATCCACCAGCCGCTCTACGGCGTAGACAGCGACGGCGTGAAGAACACGGCCCTGCAGAAGCGGCTGATCAACTACCTGAAGCTGCCCTCGAAGGCGTTCACCTGCCGCACCGGGTGCCGCGGCACCATGACCCAGTGGGTCAACCACACCCTCGACGGGGCCGCGATCACGGTCGAGTACGGCTCCTCGCCGTCGAAGAGATACGTGACGGTCACCGCCCGCGACGGCCTCGTCAAGGCCCTGGGCGGCCACTACTGACGTGCCCCGCCCCGTCGGCCCACCGGCCCCGTCGGCCCACCCCCAGACGCCAACGAGAAAACCGCGACGCCAACGGTATTCACCGACGCCAACGGTATTCGCGCGAATATCGTTGGCGTCGGTGAACACCGTTGGCGTCCTGGACAGGGCTGGCGGAGAGCAGCCGGCCAAGGAAGGGGTTCGATGCGCGACGTGGAGACGACGGTCCTCGAGGGCCACGGCGTCCGACTGGAGCCGCTGGGCCCGGAGCACGCGGCGGGCCTGGCCGAGGCGGTGCGCGATGGCGAGCTGTGGCGTGACCCCCTGACGTCGGTGCCGTCGCCCGACGAGGTCGAGGGCTACATCGCGGTGTCAACGGGACGCATCGCCTTCGCGGTCATCGACACCCCGACCGGTCGCGTCGTCGGCTCCACCAGCTACTACGACGTCAACGCGGCCGTTGGTCGGCTGCTGGTCGGCTGGACGTTCTACGCGCAGAGCTCGCAGCGCACACACATCAACACGGCTGCCAAGCTGCTGCTCCTCGGGCACGCGTTCGACGACCTGGGCGCGGAAACCGTCGCCTGGCGCACGGACTCGCTGAACCTGCGCAGCCGACGCGCGATCGAGCGCCTGGGCGCCCGCCTCGACGGTGTCATCCGCGGCGACCAGGCCCGCTCGGATGGCTCGGTCCGCGACTCCGCGAGCTACTCCCTGACCCGTGACGAGTGGCCGACAGCGCGCGATGGCCTCGTCGGCGCCCTGGCCGCCTATCACGTGTGATGGCCGCTGCCTCGTCACTCGTCGTCACCATGACTGCGCAACGCCCGAGACGACGGATGGTGGCGCCCGCCGACCTAGCCGACGACCGCCGGGCGGAGGTACGTGCCGCGGCCAGGGCGCCGACGGTGCGGGCACCGTCTCAGGGCCGCTATTCTTGTACCCGCTGGCCTCGTAGCTCAGGGGATAGAGCAGTGGTTTCCTAAACCATGTGCCGGAGGTTCGAATCCTCCCGGGGCCGCCAGCCAGAACCGTGGCTGACAAGGTGTGCTGCCGAGTCGGCGGCGGTTTGCCGTTCCCTGAGCTTGTCGAAGGGCGCCGACGAGGCGCTCCAGCGCCGACGAGGCGAGGGGCCGGGGTCGGGTTGGACCCTTCGCTCCGCTCAGGGCGTTTCGACAAGCTCAACGACCCGGATCTGGCGTTTCGACAAGCTCAACGACCCGGATCTGGCGTTTCGACAAGCTCAACGACCCGGATCTGGCGTTTCGACAAGCTCAACGATCCGGATCTGGCGTTTCGACAAGCTCAACGACCCGCGGTTCCTTGAGCTTGTCGAAAGGCCCTGAGCTTGTCGAAGGGTTCCTCGTACGGCCAGGCTGAGGTCGGCGACGGTGCCGACATGCCCAGGAAACGGTGTCGCTCCCTGTGGCAATGGGGGGAGGCCAAGGGAGCGACAAGAAGGACTCTAGACCCCCTCCGCACGGGCGCTGCGGCGGGGTCGGTTAAGCGATCCCGGCGCGGCGAACTTCCGCTGACAAGGCACGCTGTTGATCCCCGCCCCGTCCTCCGCGGCGTGCGGGCAGGGTGGTCGAGGTCACACCCGTTCCCACGGCTCGACGGGGCCGGTGACGACGGTGAACAGCGGATGGTGGGACGGCGTTCCGGGGCCGGGATCCGGCGACCACGCGGGGGAGCGGGCGGCCAGCTTCGCGGTCAGGTGCCGCCACTCGAAGGCAAGCTGCCCGTCGGTGACCGAGATGGTCCCGTCGTACCCGCCCGGCGCGTCGATCCTGCCTCTGTCGAAGCGGTACCTGCGGGCCTCCGCCTCGTCCGCGACCGCCGACAGGTACGCGCCGACGGCGGCGATCGGGTCGGTCGTCGCCCGGAACCGGTCGAGCTGCGGGTGGTTGCGGTAGCCGCGGGTCCGGCCCGCCAGCACGGCCTGCGCCAACAGCGCCTCGCGCCAGCACGCCGTCAGTCCCTGCCTGTCGAGCAGGCGGGGATGAAGGGACCACAGGCGCATGAGGCCAGTGTGTCCCGGCGGCACGTCGTCGGGCAAGGTGCGCGGAGGGATCCGGGCCGACTCGGCCGGGAGCTGGGCGCAGCACGGGACCCGCCGCAGGTGGGTGCCGGGTGGCCGGAGTACCATCAGGCCCGTGTCTGATCTGAAACTCCTCGAACAGTCCAGCTGCAGCTGCGGTGAACACGACGAGGCGGTGCCTGAGCTTGACGCGCGCGCGATCCCGCACGCCATCCGTCACGCCGCCATCCTCGGGGTGGTCGACTCGCTGAGCACCGGCGCCGGATTCGTCCTGGTTGCCCCGCACGATCCGCAGCCGCTGTTGACGCGGATCCAGGATCGCCACGGCTCCGGCATCACGGTCGAGTATCTGCAGCGCGGTCCCCAGGCGTGGCGCATGAAGCTGTCGCGGTCCTGATCCGAAACGGCCCGACCCTCATGAGCCGCGGTCCTGACACCCCGACCCCGACGGACCGCTGGGTGCGCTGGCGGGTCATGTGCATCGCGTTCGCGGGAGTGAGCCTGCTGAGTGGCCTGAACGCCGGCCTGGTCCGGCTGGGGGTGTGGGCCCCGGTGGCCTCGACGCGGGTCGGGGAGCTCCACGGCCCCGTCATGGTGCTCGGCTTCATGGGCACGCTCATCTCGCTCGAGCGGGCCCAGGCGCTGCGCAACCCGCTCGCCTACCTGGCGCCCACGCTGTTGGGAGTCGGGGCCGTTGCCCTGCTGGCGGGAGCACCGGAGACGCTCGGAAAGCTGCTGCTCCTGGACGGCACGATCGCCTTCCTCGCGGTGGCCGTGGCCTTGTGGGTCAGGGCCCCGCTGCCTCTGGTGGCGGCCCAGGCGCTGGCGGTGCTGTTCGCGGTCTGTGCGGCGTTCGGGCTGCTGGTCGCCGACCTCCCGGGCATGATTCCGTTGCTGGCCGCCTACCTCATCCTCACGATCGCCTCCGAACGCGCGGAGCTCGCGCAGCTGAGCATGGGGCCCGGCGCGGTGCGGATGCTGCTCACCCTGACGACGGTCGTCGGCGCAGGCGCGGGTCTGTCGGTGGTGCTGCCCGACGCCGGGTCGCGCGTGCTGGGCCTCGGCGCCGTGCTGGTCTCGGTGTGGCTGATCCGCGACGATGTGGGGCGCCGCATGATCCGGTCACGCGGGCTCCGCCGGTTCAACGCGGCCGCTCTCCTGGCGGGTAACTGCTGGCTCGCGATCGCGGGGGTCATCTGGCTCGTGGCGGGGTCCGTGACCCAAGGCGGCCCCTACGACGCCGTCATCCACTGCGTGTTCCTCGGCTTCGGCGTGTCCATGATCATGGCGCACGCCCCCATCATCTTCCCCGCCGTCATCGGCCGGGGGCTCCCGTATCGTGCGGCCATGTGGATCCCGCTCGCCCTCCTGCAGTGCGGACTGGCCGTGCGGACGCTCGGGGCTCTGTCCGCGGCCGTCCACGTCTATCAGGTCGGAGGAATCCTCACCGTGGTCTCCATGCTCGCCTTCGCAGTCACCGTCGGATACTCGGTGGTGAAGAGATGAGGCGCGGCCGCTCGTGGCGTGACTACGCCGTCGTCGCCTGGTTCGTCGCGGCCGTCGCCGTCGCGATCGCCCACCGCTGGATCCCCGAGTCGACTTGGCTGCTCGTGCACCTGGTCGCGCTCGGGGCCATCACGCACTCCATCATGGTGTGGAGCGCCCACTTCTCCTCTGCGCTGCTGAAGTCCCGCGCCGACGACGCGACGAGGCGGCTCACCGACATCCGGCTCGGCGCGCTGGGCGTCGGGTCCCTGCTGGTCCTGGTCGGAGTGCCGACGGCGGTGTGGCCGATGGTCGTCGTCGGGGCGTGCATCGTCTCCGTGGCCGTCGGCTGGCACGCGGCGGTGCTCGTCCGGGACCTGCGCCGGGCTCTGCCGGGGCGCTTCCGGATCTGCGTCAGGTACTACGTCGCCGCGGCGCTGTGCCTCCCCGTCGGCGCGGGGTTCGGCGTGACGCTGGCCTTCGGGCTGGGCGACGCCTGGCACGCGCGGTTCCTCGTCGCGCACACCATGGTGATGCTGCTCGGCTGGGTCGGGCTGACCGTCGTCGGCACGCTCGTCACGTTCTGGCCGACGGTGTTGCGGACCCGGATGGACGACCGCGCCGAGGCCCTCGCGCGCCAGGCGCTCCCGATCCTGGTGGTCGCGCTGACGGTCATCGTGGCGGGTTCGCTTGTCGGCCTCCGCGCCGTCGCCGCCGTCGGGATACTCGGCTACGCCGCCGGGCTCGTCTGGTTCGGGCGCTGCCTCGTCGCCCCGGCCCTCCGCAAGCCGCCGCGCGAGTTCGCCTCCGCCTCCATCGGTGCAGGCGCCGTCTGGGCCTGCGTCGCGCTCCTCATGACGGCATGGCACGTCGCCTTCTCCGACGACCTCGAGCTCGCGGACGGCTACCCGCTGCTGGCGGCCGTGTGGGTCGTCGGGTTCCTGCTGCAGCTCCTCACCGGGGCACTGTCGTACCTCATTCCGTCAGTGCTGGGCGGCGGCCCGCGGGTGGTGCGGGCGGGCGCGGCCTGGTTCGACCGCTGGGCGACCGCGCGGCTCGTGATCACCAACGGCGGGCTCCTCCTGTGGCTACTCCCGCTGACCAGTTGGGCGCGCGTCACCGTCTCCGTGCTGGTTCTCGCGGCCTTCGCGGTGTTCGTCCCGCTACTGATCGTCGGCACCCGGGCGTCGGTCGCGGAGCGACGCAGGGCCGTCCGCGGGGAACCGGCCACGGGCCCGACGCAGCGACCCGCCGCGCTGACCGGCAACGGGCTCATCGCGGGCATCGCCGCCCTCTCCCTGGCGCTGACGCTCGGCTTCGGCCTCGACCCGCAGGCCGTCGGCGGGACGACGACGTCGGCGCAGGTTCCCGCGACGGGCCGGACCGTCGAGGTGGACGTCACCGCCCACGACATGCAGTTCAGGCCGAGCAGCGTCGAGGTCAACGCCGGCGACCGCCTCGTCATCCACCTCACGAACACCGACCCCACGAACGTGCACGATCTGTCCATCGGCGGTCAGCGGACCCCGAGGCTCGCCGAGGGGGAGACCGCCGACCTCGACCTCGGCATCGTCGGCGCGAGCGAACAGGGCTGGTGCACCGTCGTCGGTCACCGACAGATGGGCATGACATTCGACATCGTCGTGAACGGCACGGCCGCGACCGCATCCCCCGACGACCACGCCACCATGGACCACGGCGCGACGGCGGACGACGACGCGGCCGTCGGCTCGGTGGTCGACCCGACGGCCCCGGTCCTCGACGACGGCGACGTGCACCGCTACGAGTTCCGCGTAACCGAGGTGCCGCTCGAGGTGGCGCCGGGCCTGTGGCAGACCCGGTGGACGTTCAACGGCAACGGCGTCGGGCCGGTGCTGCGGGGGCGGGTGGGCGACACGTTCGAGATCACGCTGATCAACGACGGGTCGATGGGCCACTCGATCGACTTCCACGCCGGCGACATCGCGCCCGACGACCCCATGCGGACCATCGCGCCGGGGGAGAGCCTCGTCTACACCTTCACCGCGAACCGCGCCGGGGTGTGGATGTACCACTGCTCAACCGCCCCGATGAGCTCCCATATCTCCGCGGGCATGCACGGCGCGGTCATCATCGAGCCGGAGGAGGGCCTAGCGGAGGTCGACCGGGAGTATGTCGTCGTCCAGTCAGAGGTGTACGGCCAGCTCGCCGACAGCGCCGACGGTGCCACCGAGGTGGACGCCGCCGCGGTCGCCACCGGCGACCCGACGAGGGTGGTGTTCAACGGTATCGCCAACCAGTACGACCAGGAGCCGTTCGTCGCGGAGGTCGGGGAGACGGTGCGTTTCTTCGTGCTCGATGCCGGCCCCAGCCGGGCGACGAGTTTCCACATCGTCGGCGGCCAGTTCGACACCGTCTACCGCGAGGGTGCCTACCTGCTCCGCGACGGCGTGGATGCGTTCGGTTCCACCGGTGGAGGCAGTCAGGCGCTGGCACTCCAGCCGGCCGAGGGCGGGTTCGTCGAGCTGAGCTTCACCGAGGCCGGTCATTACCCCGTCGTCAGCCACGTGATGATCGACGCCGAGCGTGGGGCGCACGGCGTCGTCGAGGTGACCGGGTAGCTCAGGCGGCGGCGGAAAGCAGTTGCCAGCCGCCGTCGGGGCGCTCGCCCGCGGTGGCGAGTTCGTCGCCGATCCGCACCATGAATCCGCCGGGGAGAAGGGCGCGGAGCCGGGCGACGATCCGCTCGGCCAGCCTGGCCTTCGCCAGCGACGCGATGCCCATCCGCTGCCAGTACGCGACGCGAACCTCGGCTGCGGAGACCGCCTCCTCGACGACCGGCACCGCCGGCATCAGGGCCTCGGGTCGGGTGGTGACGACGGCGCAGCGGACGCCGTCAACGGTGAAGACTGCTTCGTGGCTGAGGATCATCATGGGCCAACCCTGTAACTGGAAATTGTGTGAAGTCTGTGAGACACGCCAGAGAGGCGTGTGAGAGGCTCCGGACTCTCCGCTGCGCGGGGTCCGGTTAGGATCGGATGCGGAATCCGACGAAGGGAATCGACGTGTCAGCAGCTGGTCTGCAAGCCGCCAGGGACAAGATGCTAGCCGCGGGGGTGTCAGCCCCGGCCATCGAGGTGTTCTCCCGTTTCTACGAACTTCTCGAGTCGGGTGAGACCGGCGTCATCCGCGAGGACACCATCGAGCCGCTCCTCGACCCGCCGATGCTCGCCGACGTCGACATCAGCGGCGCCGAGGCCCGCGAGGCCATCGGCCAGACCGTCATCATCAAGCTCAACGGCGGGCTGGGCACGTCCATGGGCCTCGACAAGGCCAAGACGCTGCTGAAGGTCCGCGACGGGTACAACTTCCTCGACCTGATCGTCCGCCAGGTGCTGGCCGCGCGCGAGCGTTACGAGGCCCGCCTGCCGCTGCTGCTGATGAACTCGTTCCGCACGCAGGCCGATACGCTGGCGCATCTGGCCCGCTACCCTGAGCTGCCCGTCGAGGGGCTGCCGCTGAGCTTCCTGCAGAACCAGGAACCTAAGCTCCGCGCCGACGACCTGACCCCCGTCGAATGGGCCGAGGATCCGACGCTCGAGTGGTGCCCGCCGGGTCACGGCGACCTGTACCCGGCGCTCGAGGGCTCCGGCGTGCTGGACCAGCTCATCGAGGCAGGCTTCCGGTACGCGTGCGTCTCCAACGGCGACAACCTCGGCGCCGCTCCCAACGCGACGATCGCCGGCTGGTTTGCCAAGTCCGGGGCCCCGTACGCCGCGGAGCTGTGTCGTCGCACCGTCAACGACAAGAAGGGCGGCCACCTGGCCATCCGCAAGGCCGATGGCCAGCTCATCCTCCGCGACACCGCGCAGACGGCGCCGGAGGAGATGGACTACTTCACCGACGAGCACCGCCACCCGTTCTTCCACACCAACAACCTGTGGTTCGACTTGGTCAGGCTCAAGGAGGCCCTCGTCGCGCGCGGCTCCGTGCTGGGCCTGCCGCTGATCCGCAACGAGAAGACCGTCGACCCGGCGAAGAAGGACTCGACGCCGGTCATCCAGGTCGAGTCCGCGATGGGCGCCGCCGTCGAGGTGTTCGAGGGCGCGACCGCCATCTGCGTCGGCCGCGACCGCTTCCTGCCCGTCAAGACCACCAACGAGCTGCTGCTGCTGCGTTCGGACGTCTACGACCTGACCGCGGAGGGCAGGCTCGTCGCCCGCACGGAGGCCAGCCCCGAGATCAGCCTGGACGGGCGCTACTACAAGCTCGTCGACGACTTCACCGCACGCATCCCCAGCGCCCCGTCGCTGTGCAGGGCCACGAGCCTGAAGGTCGTGGGCGACTGGACCTTCGGCGAGGGCGTCGTGGTGGTCGGCGACGTCGAGCTGGCCGACGAGGGGTCGGCTCAGGAGATCCCCGGTGGTACCCGACTCGGCGACTGACACGAAGCTGGCATCCGCCCTGGCGCGGGCGCTCACCGGACAGCAGATCGAGCTGACCCTTGAGGTGCCCGTCGCCGAGGCGCTGGCGCGGGCTGGGTTCGACGCCGTGGCGCTTGGCGCCCTGCGGCGCGAGCGTCAGCACGCCCGCCAGCCGTGGCCCTTCGAGGTGCCGATCGCGGATCTGCGGGCGGTCGGGTTCGCCCGCTTCGACGCGGCCCTCGCGGCGCTCCGCCGGGACCTCGGGCTCACCGGACTGGAGCCGGCGACGCCCGCGCACCGTCGGCTCAACCGCGACGAGCAGCGGCTCGTCGCGGACCGGCCGCCGCACTGGGGCTGAGGCTGCGGTGCGGGGTCCCGCACTGGGGCTGAGCCTGCGGCGCGGGTCCCACACTGGGGCTGAGCCTGCGGCGCGGGTCCCACACTGGGGCTGAGCCTGCGGCGCGGGAAGGCCCCGCGCCGGGGCTGAGGCTGCGGTGCGGGGTCCCGCACTGGGGCTGAGCCTGCGGCGCGGGAAGGCCCCGCGCCGGGCGGAGCGTCAGCGGGGCTGCTCCTCCTTGAGGAGGTCGCGGATCTCGGCGAGCAGGCTCTCGGTCGTCGGGCCGGCGTAGGCGGGCTGCTTCTTCCGGTCGAAGAACTCCTTGGCCTTGTTGTAGGGCATCACGACGCCGAAGTAGATGACGGTGGCCATGATGATGAAGGAGATGAGCGCGGTCAGGAACGGCCCGACGCCCACTCCGCCGGGGTTCCACGACGAGAAGTCGGGGGTGCCGCCGATCTTGCCGAGCACGTCCATGAACATCGCGGTGAAGCTCTCCACGACGCTCGAGAACGCGGCGCCGATGACGAACGCGACGGCCAGCTCGACCAGATTGCCGCGGAGGAGGAACTCCTTGAAGCCCTGCAACATGTCAGATCCTTACTTCCTGGGTGAGGAGAAACGGGTCCGCATGATCGCGGTCCCGCGAGCGGTTGGGACTATAGCAGCGGCGCTCGGTCGGCCTCCTCAGCTCGTCCGTGGTCCCGGTTCCCTGAGCTTGCCCGGTTCCCTGAGCTGCGCCCGGTTCCCTGAGCTTGTCGAAGGGACCTAGCTGTACCGCGGTTCCCTGAGCTTGTCGAAGGGCGTTGACGGAAGCGCGTCTGCGCTGACGAAACGTGGATCTGGGGTGTGGGGGTCCATGATCGGGTTGGCCCCTTCGCTTCGCTCAGGGCACCTCGCCAGGCTCGGCGACCCGTACGGTTCCCTGAGCTTGTCGAAGGGCCCTGGCTGTACCCCGGTTCCCTGAGCTTGTCGAAGGGCGTTGACGGAAGCGCGTCCGCGCTGACGAAACGTGGATCTGGGGTGTGGGGGTCCATGATCGGGTTGGATCCCTTCGCTTCGCTCAGGGCGCCTCGACAGGCTCGGCGACCCGATCGGTTCCCTGAGCTGCACCCGATTCCCTGAGCTTTGCCCGGTTCCCTGAGCTTGTCGAAGGGCCCTGGCTGTACCCCGGTTCCCTGAGCCTGTCGAAGGGCCCTGAGCTTGTCGAAGGGATGAACCCGCCGAGTGTCAGGGTGTCAGCCGGTGAGGGTGTGGTCGTCATCGAGGGCGTCGAGCCAGTCTCGCATTGCTGTGTCGATAGGGCTGAGTTGTGGGCCGAGGTCCGGGGTGCATTCGAGCCAGGCCCCGTTGTGGGTTACTTCGTAGACGTAGCCCAGGGGACTGGTCCATCTGAAGTGACCTGGTGCGATCTGGTTCAGGATCCAGGCGCCTTTGGTCTTGCCGCGGTGGACACGGCGGCAGAGTTGCGCCATGTTCGCGAGTCGGGTCTGGCCTCGGTGTCCGGGCTGGTAGCTGGTGTTGTGGTCGATGTCGAGGCCTCGGGTGCGGGTGGAGAACGGGAATGCCTCGGTGGGGCGCAGCAGCCGAAGGGCTTTACGCATCCTTTGCGTCGGCCGGTAGCCGTCGGCGGCGGGCATGTGGTTCAGGTCGATGACGGGCTGGACCTTCAGGGTGATCTCGCCGTTGCGGTAGCCGTCGCCGAGCAGTTCGCCGAGGAGGGTGGTGGTGAGCACGTCGGCGCGTTCGACCGATGCGACGGGGTCGAGGTTCCCGTCGGCGTCTGTGGTGATGTGGACGACGATCTCCACCCGAGGCAGTGGGGTCGTGGGCATCGGTGCGCCGTCTGCGCACGCCTTGACGTGGCGCGATGCGCGGAGCGGAGGGTCCTCGCCTCGCTGCGCTCGGCGCCCTTCGACGAGCTCAGGGAACCGGAGCGGCTCAGGGAACCGGGAAGGCGGCTCAGGGAACCGGAGCGGCTCAGGGCCCGGGGGTGGCTGAGGGAACCGGGAAGACGGCTCAGGGGGTGGGTCCGACTCAGGTGAAGTGTGGGGTCGCCTAGCACTTCGACCAGGCTCAGCACAGGCCTGTCGAGGTGCGTTGAGCGAAGCGCAAGGTCCCACTCCACCCGAGTGATCCAGCCGTGGATCGTCGGGTGGCTGCCAGTCGGGAGGCTCATCGTCAGGGAACGGGGGCTCGTCGCCCTCGTCAGGCGGCTCCACTGCCAGCGGGGGCTCGAGGACCGAGGGCCGTGCGGCCGTGCCTATGTCCGACTCGCTGTAGTGGCTGTCCAGGTCGATGGTGAGGGCAGGCTGGTCGGCGGAGAGGATGGTGAGCAGCAGGTCGGGGTTCATCGCTAGGGACAGGGCCTTCGCGCGGCGGGCGGAGTGGTCCAGGCCGGGGTAGCGAGTCTTTAGCCGCTCGGAGATCTGGTGCAGTCGTTCGTCGACGATCCGGCCGTCCAGCACATCGAGCCGCCCGCCGATGCTGGTGACGCCGGGTTCGAGGTCGCGTAGCCAGATGCCGCGCTGGGCTCGGGCTTCAGCTTCCCGTTCCCGGGCGGCGGCCTCGTCGACGCGGGTGATGAGTTTCCGCAGTTCCCGAAGTGCGGCGCTGGGGACCAGGCCGTATTGGAGGGGCAGCCACCGGGAGGTGACTTTCTCGGCCTGCATCGGGTTCAGGTCCCGGCACAGCCAGGCGACTTTCGCGGCGAGCCACTTCTCGACCTCACCGTTGATGACGGCCTCGAACAGCATGGGGTGGCGGTACTTCAAGTTCAGGGCGGTGGCGATCTTCTCGATCGCGGAGGTCTGGGAACACCGCGTCAGGGCGGCAATCTCCATGGCCAGGAACTCCGACACCGAGGGGGTGCCCTCTCCGCCGGGGCGGATCAGCTTCTCGGGGAGCTTGGTGTCGCGGTCGCGGTGGATCGCGGTGCCGTAGTCGAGGAGGTCGGCCTCATCCAGCCGGTAGGCCAGGGCCAGGTCGCAGATCCCTTCGAGTTCTTCGGCTTCGCCGCGGCGGCGCATGGCGATGCCCGTGCGGAGGCGTTCCATCGCCTGCCGGGAGTCGTCGCGTCGTCGGGTTTCCATGAGACAACGCTACGACCCGCCACCGACAGTTTTCGCTCGCCAGTTGGATTATCCACAGGGCGGGTTGGGATTGTCCATCCGGGCTGGATCCCTTCGCTTCGCTCAGGGCGTTTCGACGAGCTCAACGACCCGAACGACCGCTCAGGGCGTTTCGACGAGCTCAACGACCCGAACGACCGCTCAGGGCGTTTCGGCGAGCTCAACGACCCGAACGACCGCTCAGGGCGTTTCGACGAGCTCAGTGACCCGAACGACCGCTCAGGGTGTTTCGGCGAGCTCAACGACCCGAACGACCGCTCAGGGCGTTTCGACGAGCTCAACGACCCGAACGACCGCTCAGGGCGTTTCGGCGAGCTCAACGAACCGAACGACCGCTCAGGGTGTTTCGGCGAGCTCAGCGACCCGAACGACCGATCACAACGATCCGAACCACTCACAGCGACCCGAGGACCAGACTCAGCTGACCGCTCTGGCCCAGCATCGCGACCGTCGCCGCGACCTCGTCCGACACCTCCACCAGCACGGCGTCGGAGCCTCCCGTCGACAGGCTGACGGCGCCCGTATCTCCTGCCGCCGGCAACGACGCCACCCTGGCCCCCGACGCGACGACCTCCGCCCCGCCCTCGCCCGGTGCGATCAGCGAGACGACGTCACCCGGCTGCAGTGCGGACCGCACCGAGTCGTCGGTGACCAGCACGGGCACCACGACCGTCCCCCTACGCGTCGCCCCGCGGCCGAGTAGCCCCGGCTGGAGCACGGTCCCGGCCGTCAGGGGGACGGCCGCCGGGCGCTCGGCCACCTGCTCCAGCGACGTGAGGGCGTCATCGGGGATCGCGTCGACGGGCACGTCGAGCAACTCGACCTGCGTGACGGGGTCTCCGGCGGCCACGTCGGCCGTCAGCACCACCACCCGCGCCGACGGTGGACCCGCAGCCATCCCATGCGCCAGCAGCAGGGCGGCGGCGACGGCCAGCAGAGCGCCGATGGCGCGACGGTGCCAGGCCACGAAGCCGACGAGGGGGTCAAGGATGCGTCTCATGCCCCCGTGATGGCGTTTCGGGCAGCAAAAATCCCGCCTGTCCACAGGCGGGATCTGCGTTGTCCGGCGAAAACCTGGCTCAGGAGGCCGCGGCCTTCGGGGCCGCCGCGCTCGCCGCGGGCGCCGACTCCTTCTTCGCGGGAGCCGTCGACTCCTTCGCCGGAGCGGAGGGCTGAGCCGTCTCGTTCGCCTTGCCGGCCGGGATGGAGGAGGAACCGCTGCGCGAGTCTGTCTTGTAGAAGCCCGAGCCCTTGAAGACGATGCCGACCGCGTTGAAGACCTTGCGCAGTTCGCCCTCGCACTCCGGGCAGACGGTCAGCGACGGGTCGCTGAAGCGCTGGAAGACCTCAAGCTCGGCGCCGCAGTTCTTGCAGTGGTACTGGTAGGTGGGCATGCAGACTTTCCTCGGAAAGGGGTGGGAACCTCACCATGATAGGTCAACTACCCCGAAGGTTCCGAACTGTGGTCTGTGTGACCACGATGTCGACGCCGATGTCGTGCGGCTCGCTCGGCACGGTGTCGAAGACCTCCTCGTCCCTGGCGAGGACAAGCACCTTCGCGCCCGGCTTCCGATGAGGCAGAACCCGGTCGTACCATCCGCCGCCCGTGCCGAGCCGCGTCCCGTCGAGCCCGACGGCCAGGCACGGCGCCACGACGATCTCCGCGAGCGCAATCGCGTCGGCTCCGAGGCCCGGGCCGGCGGGCTGCGGGATGCCCGCCCAGCCGGGGGCCAGCGGTTCCCCGTCGCGGAACCAGGCCCAGTCGGGTGCGCGCTTCAGGAGGGGGAGCAGGATCCGCCAGCCCTCCCTGGCGAGCCTCTCGATCAGCAGGGCGGTGCCCGGCTCCCCGGGGCGCGCGGCGTACAACGCGACGACCCGACCCTCGCCGGGCTCGGGGCACAGCAGCCGGAGGGTGGAGCGGGTGCGGGCCGCGTCCTCGTCGGCCCACTGGCGCGGGGTGACCAGGGAGCGTTGCTGTGAGATCAGGGCTCGCAGCGGGTCCTTCCGGGCGGTAGCGGCCATTGGCCTATCGTATGGTCATGCCCTGGTTCGCCCGTAAGCCTCAGATCGAAGTCGTCGACGAAGCGCCGGTGGAGGAGCCCAGACTTCCCGAACCGCCCGCGACCGACGCCGCGGGCCTGCGCAGCGTGGCTGACCACACCGAGTACCTACTCAGCCTGGTTGAGCCGCTGCGGCCCTTCGGGATGTCGCTGCTCGAGGCCTGGGACCAGGTCATGTGCGAGGACATCGACTCGATGGTCAACGTGCCCGCCAACAGCACCGCCAAGATCGCGGGCTACGCCGTGCGCGCCTCCGACCTCGTCGACGACGGCCAGCTCGCCGCGCCGCTGACGCTGGTCGACGGTGGCGTCGACCGGCTGCCCGCCTCCGGGGCCGTCGTGGTCGCGCCCGGCGACGCCCTGCCCGCCGGGGCGACCGCGGTGCTGCCCGCGACGTTCGCGACGCTGACCGACGGCAAGGTCGCGCTGATCGAGAAGGTCGCCGACGGTGAGTACGTGCGTGCCGCCGGAGAGCACCTGCGCCGCGGCACCCGCCTGCTGAGCGCCGGCGACATCCTGGGCGACCGCGCCATCGGCCTGCTGGCCGGCGCCGGCGTCGACAAGGTGCTGGTCCGGCCCCGGCCCCGCGTCGTGATCGTCAGCTCCGGCGACCGGCGCGTCGAGCCGGGCGGTGAGATGCAGCCCGGCGACGGCGCCGACGCGAACTCGTTCATGATCGCAGCCGCCGCCCGCGCCGCCGGCGCCACCGTGTTCCGCGTCGCCGTGCACTCCAACGACGTCGACGAGATCCGCCAGACCGTCACCGACCAGCTGATCCGCGCCGACCTCGTCATCTCCGCCACCGGCGGCCGCCGCGAGGACTACGAGGCCATGGCGTCAGTGATGGAGGAGATCGGGCTGGTCGACACCGTCGCCGTCGCCATGTCGCCCGGCCGCACGCAGACTTTCGGCCTGGTCGGCGAGGACCGCGTGCCGATGCTGATGCTGCCCGGCAACCCGGTCAGCGCGTACGTCACGTTCCAGGCCTTCGGCCGCCCGCTGATCCGCCGCCTGATGGGCGCGACCACCGAGCACCGCAGCGCCCGCGCCATCGCGACCGGCACCCTGCGCTCCGTCAAGGGGCAGCTGCACCTGCTGCGCGGACACGTCCGCAGCGAGGGCAGCATCCGCTACGTCGAGCAGGTCTCCATGCCGCACGCGCTCGGCGAGCTGGCCGCCTCCAACACGCTGATCGTGCTCGACGAGCACCTCGAGGTGGTGCGCCCGGGCGAGGCCGTCCGGGTGTGGCTCCTCGACGAGGAGGACTGACTGTCTGAGGAACTCATGAGAGTTTCTTCTGAACTGCGGGTCGAAGACGGGATGTCGCCCTGTAAATCACAGAGATGTTGTTTACGGTAGGACCGTGCTCGCCGGAATCCTGATCGCCCTTGTCGTCGTCGCTGCCATGGCCTTTGCGATGCCGTGGGTCGCCGCGCAGCGCAGCCCTGAGCAGGAGCTGGACGGAGACCCCACCGAGCGGTTCTCCCAGTCCGTGCGGATCCTGCGCCAAGATGTCCTCGACTACCGCCCCGACGGCGAGGAGTGCGAGGTCTCCACCCCGCTCACCCGCCGCGCCGGACTGACCGAGCTCGGCATGATCGCCCGCCAGGCGGCCCGTCGCCGCCTCGTCGTGATGGGCACGCTCGTCGTCGCGCTGGTCACCCTGCTCGTCACGTCCATCGTCGGCGTCACGCCTTGGTGGACGCTCGCGATCCCCGGCGGCCTGCTCGTCGCCTTCGTCGGCGTCGCGCGGTTCTCCGTCGTCGCGATGCACCGCAGCCTCGACGCCCGCGCCGCCGCCCTGGAGCAGGGGTTCGGGGAGAGCGAGGACACGGTCGTGATTAACCTGTCCGACGACGACGCGAGCGAGTCCATCGAGATCTCCGTCGACCTCACCGTCCCGCCGTCCATGGGTGCGCTGTGGGACCCTGTCCCCGTCGCGTCGGCGAGCTACGTGTCGCAGCCGCTGCTGCCCCGCACGGTCCGCACCATCGACCTGTCCGCCCCCGTCGTGGCGTCCAGCCCCGTTGTCCCGACCGCCGACCGCCCGGAGGAGGCCCCCGTTGCCGAGGCCGACGAGGTGTCGTCGCAGGCCACCGTGACCGAGTTCCGCCCCCGCGCTGTGGGGGAGTGACCGCGAGTTGGTACCCGCCGCGCGGCGCTGCTAAACTCGTCGACGCTGCAAGGCAACCTGGGGCTATGGCGCAGTTGGTAGCGCGTCTCGTTCGCAATGAGAAGGCCGGGGGTTCGAATCCCCCTAGCTCCACAGAGGTGCTCTTATCAAAAGTGCACACGACGACAGCATCATGAGGCCGCCCGATGGGCGGCCTCAGTCGTTTCCGGACGCGCCCGGATCGGTGGTGAAGCCAGCGAACGGCTCGTTGAGTTCGGAGCGGATCTGAGGCGATTCGGGGCTGAGGAAGACGCCGGCGAAGATCGTCCGGTTCAGCTGCTTCCGCACCGTCGCCGAGGCGCTCGCATAGGTCGCGTGGGCGTCTTCGAGCAGATCGAGTGCGTCCCGAACCTGGGCTTCGAGGCTTGCCCTGTCGGTCTCGGTGCGGCGTCGCTCGCGGTCGAGTCGTGCTCGTTCTGCTGTGAGGCGACGCTGTTCGGCGAGGAAGAGGTCGCGGGGCAGCGCCTCGGCGTAGTAGGCGTTGAGCAGCTTGGTCCGGTTCGTCTCGACCGCTGTTGCTTGCTCGGCGAGGCTGTCGAGTCGTTCGACGTTGATGGTCTGCCGTCGACGGAGGCTCGCGAGTGCGACCTGCTCGACCCGCTTCCGCTGCTGCGGGCTCAGCTGAATCGAGCGATACAGATCCTCGACGCGCTGTTCGACAATCGCGATGTGCAGTGCTTTGCGTTGCGTGCAGGTGGAGTCGCGGCGTCGGTGGCAGACGAAGTAGTCGTAGACGCGACCGGACTTCGTCTGCGTGCTCTGCACGATGAGTCGCCGGCCGCACTCGAAGCAGAAGACCGTGCCCTTCAGATAGTGGTCGTGGACGCGTGAGCGCTCGCCGTTGCGGTGGGCAGCCAGCATGTCCTGCACAGCCGCCCAGGTCACCGGATCAATGAGCGGCTCGTGGCGACCGGGATGCTCGACGCCGTTGAAGGTGACGGTGCCCTGGTAATACGCGTTGCGAAGCAGATGGTGGACGCTGCGAGCGGTCAGCGGCTGCGCCTGAGTGTTCGGGCCAGGCTTGGTCGTCATCCCTCGATCGTTGAGCACGGCGGCGAGCCGCGTGATGCTCCACTCCCCGGAGGCGTAGGCGCGGAACGCCCAGGTGATGTGCGGACCACGGTCGGGATCGATGACGATCGTGCGGATCTCTCGACCGTCATCGTCGAAGCGGCGCTCGTTCAGGTACCCGAGCGGCGCGCGGCCCGGGGTTCCTCCGTTCGATGCCTTCTGTCGCATTCCCTTCATCACCTCAGTGGCGAGATTCTGGGAGTAGAACTCCGCGATCGACGCCATGATCCCCATGCAACAGTCTGCCGCTCGGCGAGGCATTGATCGCCTCGGTCGTGGAGACGAGCTTCGCGCCGGCCGCGTGGATCTCGTCCGTGAGGTGCGCGTCGTCTCCCCGGTTCCGGGCGAGCCGATCGACCTTGTGCACGATGACGTAGTCGACCTCGTGCGAACGGATGTAGTCGAGCATGCGCTGCAACTCGGGACGCGCGGTCGAGCGACCGGAACGTCCGCGGTCGACGAACTCCGCCGCGACGAGCGCACCGAGCTCATGCGCGCGACGTCGGTTCGCATCGCGTTGCGCCGGAATCGAGTGTCCTTCCTCGTCAAAGCCGTTGGAGGCCTGGCGGGGCGTCGAGACGCGCAGGTAGGACACGGCGCGAAGGAAGAGATGGGGGATGTCGTCTGATGGATTGAGCACGCTCAGCACGATGGGTGCTGTGGAAACCTGGCCGCCGCACGGACCTGCCCGGTAAACTTAGGGATACCGCTGACGGAAGGAGTTGCATCATGTCGATCACGACCATCACCACCGCTCAGCGCGCCGAGCGAGAGCGCCAGGTCGCCGAGGCACTCCACTCCGGCGAGATGGAAGGGCTGCCCGCCAGCGAGGCGACCAAGGCCGACACCGACAAGTACGTTGCGGGCGAGATCGACCTCGTGGAGCTCGAGGCCCGGGTGCGCACCCGTTACGAGATTGTCTGACTTCGTCGACCCCTACATTGATCCAACGACGGGGATTCTGAAGAACCTCGTCGGTGCGGCCACGCAGGCGGAGCTGGAAGCGGTCGAAGGTGACCTCGTGCCGATCCGCGCGCTGCGCCTGGCGGCCGAGCCGCCGAAACCGACCGGCGACCTCGCTGAGTTGCGCGCGATCCACCGCTTCCTGTTCTCACCCATCTACGACTGGGCGGGCGAGCCGCGGACCGTCGACATCCGCGAGAACGTCGAACGCGCCGGCTACTTCGTGCCCGTCTCGATGATCGAGCGCGCCGCCGGGTTCGCCGCCGACGAGCTGCGGGCCGACGACTACCTGCGCGGCATGGACCGGGCGACGTTCATCGCCCGCCTCGCGCACCACTACGACCAGTTCAATACCGGTGGAAGTGCCTTATCCGAGTGAGAACTATCCACCTTGTTTGAGGTCAGTTCGATGAGCTGACCGGGACGAGGCAGTCGACCTCGCCCTCGCGGCGGTAGTACTCGATGTGCGGCCGTCCAGGGTCGTGGTCTGCATGTTCGAAGAGCGCGTCGAATGCGGGGGCAATGTTCTCGTAGATAGACGGGGCGGTGCCGCGCAGGCGCAGGCGCAGGTAGCTGCCGCCTGGTATCACGGTCTCGTCGAGGCCGAGTGGGTTGTCGTGGTCTCGACCAAGACGTGTGGAGGACAGGCGGTATATCTCGTTCTCGCCGTAGAACAGTCCCATCATTCTGCGGCCCTGTAGTGAGTCGAAGGAGCTCTCGAAGTCGGGCCAGGCGGCTTGGATCGTGGCGATGTTGAGGGTGACGTCACGACTCAGGGCAGGAGTGTCGTCCAGTTCGATGACGTCGATCCGGCCGAGATCATGGTTCGTGGGGTAGTCGGTCATAGCCTTATGTCTACTGGATTTTCGGGGCTTTTCTCAACGCGGCTGGAATGCGGCTGTGTCGGTGCTGTGGCAGGTCGCGTTCAGCGGCGCCGGCCGGTGGGGATGGCTGGTGCCGTGGCGCGCAGGGCCGGGTAGTCACCACGGGTGCCTCCGGCGAGGCGGGCGTAGTTCTCGAAGGTGGCGACGCCGAAATCGAGTACGTCTGCGAGGACTTTGGCGGGGACGGCTCCGGCGAGCCGGAACCGGGCGGTGTTCTGTAGCGCGGAGATGCTGGTGCCGAGAGGGCGCAGGCGAATGCGGGTCGAGAGGCTGCCCAGGGAGACGGCCAGGGAACAGCCATGCGTCATCGTCGGCGTCGGGTCGGAGGTCGAGCTGCTCGCGAGCGAGCAGGGTGATCGGCGCGGGCAACGTGAGCGGACGGTCTCCGATGTGGAGGTCGAGGCCGTCGCTCTCGTCGCGGAGCTGGCGGCGACGCAGCGCGAGCGTCTTGGTTGCGGGGAGTCCGTAGACCGCGATCAGCAGCGCCGCGAGGCGCGCATCGAGCGGGATTGTGCGATCCGTGGTGAGGGTGCGGATGACGTTTTCGAGGTGTTCTTCGGACGTGCTGATCGTGGGTTCTCGGCGCGGGAGTGTCGAGATGTCGAGCTCGGGCGTGATGTCGCGTTCGGCGGCCCAGGTGAGGAACTGCGGGAGCCATCGTCGTGCGGTGCGGAGGGTGATGAACTCCTCGATTTGCGCCTGGGTGAGAGCGTGCAGGGGCGTCTGTTGTTCCTCAGTCCAGGTGAGGAAAGTGATCAGGCCGCGCAGCGATGCTTTGAGGTGCCGAGCTGCGCCGATAGCGATGTCGCCTGCGGCATCTCGGCTGGCTCGGCGCATCAGCACCCATCGAGTGTAGGTGCGCAGCATTTGGCGGTGTTCGGCGGAGGCTCCGCCGATGGTGTGCGTCGCCCAGGCCATCAGCTGCCGCGTGGCCGCCGCATCGCGCGGCAGGGCACCGGAGTCGAGGAGGAGCGTGCGCAGGTAGATCAATGGCTTGCTCGGTCGAGGCGCGTCCAGTATGGACTCGATTGCGGCTCGCGCGGATGCGATGTCACGCAGCAGGTCCGTGCTCGGCCCCATGTGCAGCCACTTGATGATCTGGGCCGGGCGAGGCTGCGCGAGCAGGTAGTCACGCAGTGCCTGCATCGGAGGAAGGAACTCACCGTCGGGGCCGGTGAGGATATCGTCGCAACGATCGCTGAGGACACACTTTCCGCAGAGGCGACCGTAGTTGTGTTCTTCGCTGCCGCAGCGTCGGCAGGCGTAACGAGGAGGCTGACCGGCGCAGCCCGCGCAGCACGGGAGGTCGTCGGCACCGAGGAACGCGAGGATGCGCTTCTCGTCGCATCCGGGGCAGGGTGCCGGGTTGCGGAGGATGCGGTTGTGGCAGGCGAAGCAGTGCGGGCCGTGGAGGATGTTCACGGCGATCTTCTTCTCCTGACCGCACGACACGCAGAGTCGCAGACGCTTCGGGAAGCAGTTCAGGCAGACCCGTCGCCCGTCGACGCGCCCGACGGTGGTGACGGTCTTCCCGCAGTCGTCACAGGTGAACGTCGGCATGCCCTCCGGCCCGCAGCGCTGGCAGACGCGCTGCCCATCGGTGTTGGTGGCGGTGAGCTTCTTCATCCGCAGACAATCGGGGCACTCCCCGTAGGAGCGGCGCTGCGCGCAGCGGAAACATTCGCGCTGACCCTGCTCGTTGCGGACCTTGACGACTCTCCTGGTGCGGCATGACGGGCAGAGCGGCAACCGGATGCCGGTCGCGCCATCGCGGACAAGATTCGCCAGCAGCGTCTGCACCTGACTCGGTGTTGTCTCCCCATGCAGTTCGATGGGGTTGAACTCGTCGCTGGTCAGCAGCCGCAGCGTCCCGTTCCGCGCTCTCGCTTGCACGATCCTCTCCGCCGCGTCAATGACGGCCGGTTCCGGTGCGGTCACGCCCTTGGCGGCCAGGGCGGCGGCGACGCGACGCCCGAACACCCCGTTTGGCTGTGGAGTGCCGCGTGGGGTCGTGGTCACAGCTTCGGTCGCTGGATGCGCGCGGCGACGGGGCGCAGGTCTCCGATGTCCTCGATCCTTCCGCTCGTCCCCGTCGCCTGCACCGACCGTGCGGCGGCTTGTTCGAGGACGAGTAGGTCGCTGGGCGTGCAGTCCAGGATCGTGCAGAGTGCCGCGAGGACCTCGACGTTGAGGCGTTGCGGGGTCTGGGTCACCAGCCGGAAGACCTGCTCGCGGGAGAGTGCGACGCCTTCGGCGTTCAGCGGTTCGAGGAGGTCTGTGGTCTTGAACATTCCGCGTTCGGCCATCAGTGTCCGCAGCCGCCAGGTGATCGTCTTCGTCGTCATCGGGTGCTTCCTTCCGGGAAGTAGAACTTGTCGATCGCCGCCGCCAGGACACGGTTGCGGTAGTCGTCGGTCACCGAGGTGTAGATCGCCGTCGTCGACGCGTAGGCGTGCCCGACCTGGGCCTGCACGAACTGCTCCGCATAACCAAGCTCGATGAGGTGCGTCACGTAGGAGTGGCGAAGGCTGTGCAGGGTCAGCTCGCTCGGCAGCCCAGCCTCGTCGCGGAGCTGCGCGAACCGCCGGTCGAGGTAACGGTCACCGACGCGGGTGCCGCGCTCGGTCGGCCAGAGCCCCGGATGGTTGCCGGGGTTGAACTTCTCCCGCACCTGCTCGACGTAGAGGCGCAGCCCGTCGATCGCCCACTCGAACTCCGGGAGCGACAACACCGACCGGCGCTTGGGAATCGACCCTTTCGAGGACTCCCCGTGCCGCACGTGCAGTAGCCCGAACCGACCCCACTGCGGTGTCTTCGCGTTCGTCCGCAGATCGACCACATCCAGCCCCAGCACCTCGCGGCGACGTAGCCCCCACGCATAAGTCGTCTTCAGTAGCTGGGCATCCCGCAACGCGGCCAGCGCGCCCTTGCGGCCCTGCTGCCGCAGTGTTTCCACACGTGCGTCAGCGACGGCGAACAGCGCGTCCAGTTCGTCATAGTCCAGCGGCCGCCGACCCGGCGTGCCCTCGAAATCGACGGTGTGCGCGACCGTGTTCCACTCGAAGCACACCTGCGTCGGCACCGACCCGAACCGTGATCGGCACTCCGCCACCCACCCATAGCGCTGGTCGGTGACGAAATCGCAGAACGCGCGCAACGTCAGGTGATAGATCCGCACCGTCGAACGCGACAACGGTCGTGGGCCGCTGAACAGGCTCGTGGTGAAGTCCTCGACGTCACCCGGCAGCCACTCCCACGGGTACGAATCCGCGAACCGTTGGAACCGCTCCACCTGCCAGCGGCGCATCTGGATCGTCTGCGTCGCCAGACCGCGACTCACCTGCTGGCGGGAGAACCCATCGAGCATTCCGCCGAAAACGGCCGCGTCCTCGTGCAACGGCACAATGCCCGGCTGCCGAAGCAGCAGCACCTCCGCATCCTCACCCACCCCATCATTATTGCATCTAACGCAACGCTAGAATGGATGACATGGCCCACAACGCGGATCACGCCCTCGCCAAACAGCCCGGAATCATGGGGCTGAACGTGACCCGGCGGCGTCACCGCGCCTCACTTCACCACCACGCTGGCAAGCCGACGCGATCCTGGCGACCCAAAGGCCCGGAAACACGCGGAACCACCGCATGTTGCATCAGATCGAAAAGTTCTCGCTTCTACATCCATCCGTTCCGCGAGGGCAACGGGCGTATTCAGCGGTGGATGTGGGACCGGGTTGCCGGTGACGCTGGCTGGCGCCTGAGCTGGCTCGGCGTCACTGGGGCCGTCAACGATGCCGCGTCCCGCATCGCGGCCGACGATCAAGACATTGCGCCGCTAATCGATATGTTTGACTGGGTTGTTGCCCCGCTGAAGGCGCAGTAAGTCCGTCGGTCGATCGGTGAGGAGGCGTGTTGATGTCCGCCCCTCCGGCTAATCTCGGCATGAGTACACGTGTGCGCCGGGGCTCCGCGAGAGACGCTTTCGAGCACCGGAATATCCGATCGGACACTAGAACCCGGAGGTCACAGCTTTGAGCGACGCGGGGATCGTTGGTCAGCTCTTCAAGGTGCTCCGCGTCGACCACGACGATGACACCATCCACTTCCAGACCCAGAATGGGCAAACAGGACGAGCTTCCAACCTGTCGAACATCGACAACGTCGAGCCGGGCGACATCATCATCGTTGGCCAGAACTCATGGGAACGGGCACCCGAGGATCTCTGGCGTGAGTCCAGCCAGATCGCAACGGTGCGCCTCGTCCTCGACGACGGCTTCGTGCTGGTTGACGGCGGTATCGGTAGCTTCCAGCGAGTAGCCAACCCCAACGGCATCGGGGTCAAGGTTGGGAACGTCGTCGAGTACAACGACGCGCAGGGCTTGCTGTCGGTCATCTCGGAACGGCCGATCAAGAGCAGCCTGCTCGGTGACGACAACGAGAACGTCGAGTCGGAGTATCTCCGTGACGAGGCTGGGGCGGGACCGACCTTCAACGACTTCGGTGGATACCCACACGTCGTCGCCCGTGCCAAGGAACTCATCGAGACCCAGCTCGAACGCCAGCAACAGCTCGAGAACATCGGCGCCCGCCCGATCAAGGGCATCCTCTTCACCGGCCAACCCGGCACGGGTAAGACCCACCTCGCTCGCATCATCGCCAGGGAATCGAACGCCCAGTTCTATGCCATCAGTGGTCCCGAGATCATCAGCAAGTGGCTCGGGGACACTGAGGGAACGCTTCGCAAGATATTTGAGGCTGCAACCAACAGCGACAGCGGCCGAGCCATCGTCTTCTTCGACGAGATCGACAGCATCGCCGAGAAGCGATCTGCGGACTCGCACGAAGCCTCAAAACGACTTGTTGCCCAGCTCCTGACCCTTATGGATGGCTTCGACAACAAGGGCAAGAGCGTCATCGTCATCGCGGCGACCAACCGTGTCGACTCGCTCGACCCAGCCCTCACGCGTCCAGGCCGATTCGACTGGGAGATCGAGTTCGGTCTGCCTACTCGTTCGGATCGCTATGAGATTCTCAAGGTTGCTGGCGCACACTTGAAGACCGCAGCCGACTTGCCTCTCGAAGACGTGGCGGCGCTGACCGAGGGCTGGTCGGCGGCCGAGCTGACCTTCATATGGACGGAGGCGGCACTCTTGGCGGTCGGCGATGGTCGCGAAGAAGTCGCCCCAGAGGACTTTGTCCAGGCGTTCGAGCGGATCGCCCTGCGACCTCGACGCTCGGTGGTCGCGGAGGTCGCAGCATGAGCAAGAGAACGTGGTGGCGTCGCCTGTTCGGCATCAAAGAGCGAGTCGTACCGCACCAGACGACAGCCGATCCCACTCGCCCGGATCTGCGCGAGTTCATCTACCTCGACGAGGTCAGCCTGCTGAGCCTGCTCTCCTCGCAGAAGGGTGAGATCACCGATTCGAAGTCGGAGCAGGCCAGCGAAGGCAGCGAAGCGTCTATCGACGCGACGGCGGGAGCCAATCCCGGTTTCATCGCCAAGGCTGAGATCACCTCCCGATACCAGACCACCAACAGCAGTACCATCCAGACTTCGCGTAAAGCCACCGTCCAGTCCCGGTTCCGCGACCTCCACGAGATCGATGGACTGCGCATCATCGAGCCGGTCGAGGTGAACAGTCCTGCCAAAGACATCGACGGACTCAAGAAAGCCGGCAACCTGTCGGAGATTGCCACGACAGACGAACTGCAGCGAGGCAAACTCGTCGAGTTTCGTGTTCGCCTCGGCGCCGATCCCGTCTTCCACCTAGGAACGATGGTCTCCGAGTTCACGGCGATGTCGGAGGACTATCCGGGAATGTTCGCTGCCGGAGGCGGTCTGGCCACGCTCCAGGAAGTCCAGCCGATCAACAAGATCCTGCAGCGACTACTTGCTGGACTGGTGCCGATCCGTGCGACGGCCGTTGACTACGTCGTAGCCGAGATCGGTGACACCGAGTACATCGTCCACAAGGGGCTGATCGAAGGGATCGAGCTAAAGACTCGACCGTTGGAGATCGTTGGAGTCACCGAGCAGGAGGCCTACTGGAAGGACCTCCGCCGTGTGCTGTTCTCGGATGCCGAGTTCACTGTCTTCGCTCGCATCTCGCGACCTGGCCTGCACGACTCCTGGACGCCCGTCAAGCTCGCCGACCTGTTTACTGAGGTGGCGCCAAACTTCATCGACCAGATCAACGCCGCTGGTCGTGTGCCATTCGGCAAACCTGCTGCCTCAGACAGCGCGGACAGCCCGGAGTCGAAGTTGGCGGATGCCCTTACTCGCTACACCTCGGCAATACTGAACGATCTCGACGCAACGCTGACGCCCGAACAGGAGACACTCCTTGCCCTGAGCATCGCCGAGTTGAAGACGCGATCGGCGAGCGTGTCGGATCAGACCAGTGCTTTCTCGCTGCTGACCAAGCGGGTGCTCGCGATGGTTGGCGGCGAAGTCGCTCCGGCGCGAGCCTTGGCGCTCCGCACCGCCGCTCGCGAGGAAGCTGGACTGTCGTTCTTCCCGCCGTCAAGCTCACTTGCACAGGCCAATCCGAATGCGCCGAAGGATCTGGGTGGGCATGCGCCACGGCTGCTCGACGTTGACCTCGTAGCGATCTACTGGTAGCTCGGACGCGACGTCAGAGCTACAGGGACTCATCCGAGCGGAGGAGCGCCATTGACCAACTCGAATGTCACCGCGAATGATTCTCCCAACCTTTCCGTGGGCGGACAGTTACGCCGTGTTCAACCAGATGGCGGCGAATGGTCATGCCGGTCACCCCGAACTCTGCGCCGACCGCCGCGAGCGAAAGACCGCCGCGATAGAGCTCTGCAGCTCCTTCCACTTGCTCCTCCGTGAGTGGCGTCCGCTTCGAGGTGATTCCACTCGCCTGGAACTTGCAACGTAGTCGGGCACGAGGCACGCCGAGTCGGGCTGCGATCACCATGATTTTTTCGCCAGCACGGTAGCGGTCAATCGCGTCCTCGATCTCAGCTGTCGAGAGTGTGCGGATGCTCGAAACGTTCGCGACCGGGCCGCGCTCGTCGGTGACGGCACCTCGAACAGCGGTTCCCGGTTGCGCCGAGCGGATCTTCTTCGTTTCGCGTATCAACCGCTTCGTGATCGCCCGACTGTTTGAAGATCGTCGCATCAGGTCCACCGAGGTGCTCTTGTCACAAGTGCACGGGACAGCATTCTGAGGCCGCCCGATGGGCGGCCTCAGTCATAGTCGGGGCCTCACGAGCCGACGCCCCACACACCTTCAGATCAGTTCAATGAGGATGCCACCGACGGCACCGACGATCACCACGACCCACGACGGGAGTCTGAAGGACACCATGAGGGCGAAGCAGATCACAGCAAGAACGAGCGGGGCGGGTCCGGTGATCGCGGTCGTGAACACGGGTGAGTAGAGTGCGGCGGCAAGGATCCCGACGACGGCGGCGTTTGCCCCCCGAATGACTGCCTGCGCCCACGGGCGGCGGCGGAAGGAGTTCCAGAACGGCAGCACGCCCACCAGGAGCAGCATCCCGGGAAGAAACACTCCGACAAGGGCGATCAAGCCCCCCCAGATCCCGCCGGGACCGATGGCGGCGATCCAGCCGAGGTATCCCGCGAAGGTGAACAGTGGTCCCGGGACGGCTTGTGCGACGCCGTATCCGGCGAGGAACTGGACATTGGTCACCCAACCGGGGTCGACGACCCCGGTCTCGAGCAGTGGGAGCACGACGTGTCCGCCGCCGAACACCAGGGCACCGGCCCGGTAGAACGCGTCGAACAATGACACCGCGCCGTTGCCGGTCGCCGCGGCGAGGATCGAACCGCCGAGCAGCAGTGCCACGAAGACGACGAGGCTGGTGATCCCGACGGCGCGTCGCACGGGGAACTCGAGCATATCGTGCCGCTCCTCGACACTGGCGCGGCAGAAGATCAGCCCGCCGAGCGCACCGATGAGGATCGCGGCGATCTGCCCGAGCGACCCGGCGAGCAGCATGGTGGTGGCCAGCGCGATCACCGCGATGCCCGAGCGGGGCCGGTCGGGGGTGAGGGTTCGTGCCATGCCCCAGACGGCTTGAGCGACGATGGCGACCGCGACGATCTTCAGCCCGCTGAGCACCCCGTCGCCGATCGGGCCGCTGAACCAGGATGCCCCATACGCGAACCCGAACATCAGCATCGCGGAGGGCAGCGTGAAGCCGACGAACGCGGCGAGGGCACCCCATCCACCCGCGCGCAACAGCCCCACCCCGAACCCGACCTGGCTGGACGCAGGGCCCGGCAGGAACTGCGCAAGCGCGACCAGTTCGGCGTACTCGCGGTCATCCATCCACCTGCGGCGTTCCACGAACTCGGCACGGAAGTAGCCCAGGTGAGCGGTCGGGCCACCGAATGAGGTGATCCCCAGCCTCAGGAACACCAGGAACACTTGCCACATGGTGCTGCGGGCGGTGACCGTCGAGGTCTTGGCCATCTCTGCTCCTGCTCCATCTGAGGACTGGGCGGGTGCCTCAAACCTAACCGAAGTTACACTCCGGTCTATGGACAAGGTGGTGGAGGCTCCCGGGCTGGCCGTGCTCGCCGACCCTACCCGCGCCCGTATCGTCCGGTTGATCCGCGACAGCGAGGGCGGCCGCGCAATGGTGAGCCGGCTCGCCGATCATCTGGGACTGCGCCAGCCCACCGTCAGTCATCACATGGCGGCGCTGCATGCCGGTGGCCTCGTGATCCGTGAGCCCGAAGGGCGTCGAGTTTGGTACTCGATCAACCCCGACGAATCTGATCGCGTCACCGCTCTGCTCGGCGCGCCCGCCATCGACTCCGAGGCTCCGGACTGGAACCGCGTCATCGACGACCTCACTGTCCGCTACCGGGGCGTCTTCAACCGCGAGACCGTCGCCCACTACCTCGCCGAGTCCCGCGACCTGCTCACCGCGGGCGGCACTGGCCCTCTCCTCGCCTCCCGGGCCGCCGCGTTCGCCGCTGCCCGCCTCGACGACCTGCAGCGCACCGCGAAGCCGGCAGGCGTCGCGTCGGTGTTGTTCGTCTGCGTCCAGAACGCCGGCCGTTCGCAGTTGGCGGCGGGGATCCTCCGCCAGCTGGCCGGCGACAAGGTGACCGTCCGCACGGCCGGGTCCGCGCCCGCGGCCGAGGTCCGCTCGGCGATCGTGACCGCGCTGAATGAGATCGGCGTGACTCTGGGTGGGGAGTTCCCGAAGCCACTCACCGACGAGGCTGTGCGGGCGGCGGATGTCGTGGTCACGATGGGCTGCGGCGATGCCTGCCCGGTCTATCCCGGCCGTCGCTACCTGGACTGGGACCTCGCCGATCCCGTGGACCAGCCGATGAGCGTGGTCCGGGAGATCCGCGACGACATTCACAGCCGGGTCCGCAGTCTTCTCGCCGAGGTGACCGGCGCCACGTTGCTCGATAAATAGATGATGATCTATGGTTGCGGTGAGGAAGGGAGCCACGCGATGAGTGATAGGCCCACTGTTCTGTTCGTCTGCATCCACAACGCTGGGAGGTCGCAGATGGCCGCCGGCTACCTGCGGCACCTCGCCGGTGACCGCGTCGAGGTCCTGTCGGCCGGGTCTGAGCCGAAGGACCAGATCAATCCGGTCGCCGTGATCGCGATGGCCGAGGAGGGTATCGACATCGCCGGGGGTGCCCCGAAGCTGCTCACCGTCGACGCCGTGCGCGAGTCCGATGTGGTGATCACCATGGGCTGTGGTGATACCTGTCCCATCTTCCCTGGGAAGCGTTACGAGGACTGGCGGGTCGACGACCCCGCCGGCCTCGACCTGGACGATGTCCGCACCGTCCGTGACGAGATCCGTCTGCGCGTCGAACGGCTGCTCAACGAGCTCCTACCTGGGCACCTGGCTGCCAGATCCTCCTGACCCCGCACGGCCGATCGATCAGGCACCCGGTCTGCAGATGAGTCTCCAGGATGGCTGGTTCGACGCGCCCGCCCAGCAGCCCTGATCCCAGGTGACCCGCGAGACCGAGTGCCGTCAGACGGATGTCGGGGGCTGGCGATACGGTGAGGATCCGAGCCCACAACTCACGACGCGCGCGGCGCGCAGGAGACGAACCACATGGCACCGACCACCAAAGAGGCGCAGCGCGCCGAGCTGCACAAGACCATCTGGCGCATCGCGAACGACCTGCGAGGATCGGTCGACGGCTGGGACTTCAAGTCCTACGTGCTCGGGATGCTCTTCTACCGGTTCATCTCCGAGAACCTCACCGCCTACATCAACAAGGGCGAGCACGACGCGGGCGACACGGCCTTCGACTACGCCAAGCTGGCGGACAGCCAGGCCGAGTACGGACGCGAGGACACCGTCGACGAGAAGGGCTTCTACATCTTCCCGTCCGAGCTGTTCTGCAACGTGCGTGCACGAGCGCCGCGCGACGAGAACCTGAACGAGACGCTCGCCCGGGTGTTCAAGAACATCGAGGGCTCCGCCGTCGGCACGGGATCCGAGGACGACATCAAGGGCCTCTTCGACGACCTGGACGTCAACAGCTCCAAGCTCGGCGGCACGGTGGCCCGCCGCAACGAGAAGCTGGTCAAGCTGCTCGACGCGATCGGCGACCTCCCGCTGGGCGACTTCGGGGACAACGCCATCGACCTATTCGGCGACGCGTACGAGTATCTGATGCAGATGTACGCCTCCCAGGCCGGCAAGTCCGGTGGCGAGTACTACACACCCCAGGAGGTCTCCGAGGTCCTGGCGAAGATCGCCGTGGCGGGCAAGACGCGCGTCAACAAGGTCTACGACCCGGCGGCCGGCTCCGGATCGCTGCTGCTCAAGTTCGCAAAGGTGCTGGGCCGCGACAACGTCGGCGGGTTCTGCGGCCAGGAGATCAACCTGACCACCTACAACCTCGCGCGCATCAACATGTTCCTGCACGACGTGAACTACGAGAAGTTCGACATCGCGCACGGGGATACCCTCATCGACCCCGCCCACTGGGACGACGAGCCGTTCGAGGCGATCGTCTCCAACCCGCCGTACTCCATCAAGTGGGAGGGCGACGCCAACCCGCTGCTCATCAACGATCCGCGCTTCGCGCCCGCCGGCGTGCTCGCGCCCAAGTCGAAGGCCGACCTCGCCTTCACCATGCACATGCTCAGCTGGCTGGCCGTCAACGGCACCGCCGCCATCGTCGAGTTCCCCGGCGTCCTCTACCGAGGCGGCGCCGAGCGGAAGATCCGCAAGTACCTCATCGACAACAACTACGTCGACGCCGTCATCCAGCTCCCGCCGGACCTGTTCTTCGGCACCACCATCGCCACCTGCATCATCGTGCTGAAGAAGTCGAAGACCAACAATGCCGTGCTCTTCGTCGACGCCTCGGCCGAGTTCAAGCGCGTCGGCAACAAGAACAAGCTGACACCCGAGCACCAGCGGGTCATCCTCAAGGCCCTCGAGGACCGTGAGGACGTCGAGCACCGCGTGGCGCTCGTCACGAACGAGAGCATCGCGGCCAACGACTACAACATCGCCGTCTCCTCCTACGTCCAGGCCGAGGACACCCGCGAGGTGATCGACATCGCCGAGCTGAACGCCGAGATCGCCCGCATCGTGGCCCGCCAGGCCGAGCTGCGCACCTCCATCGACGCCATCGTGGCCGACCTGGAGGGTGTGCAATGAGCAGGGTTAGTGACTTACTCAAGGATCTGTGTCCAGGTGGTGTGCCTCGTCGTCCGCTGAGTTCGTTGGGGAAGCGCAACAAAGGAACGGCGATGACGGCTGCGAGGATGAAGACGATTGGCGGTGGTGGGCCGATTCGTGTGTTTGCAGGGGGGAACACTGTTGCAGACGTGGCTGAGGGTGCCGTGCCTGCTAAAGATGTGGTCCGTGTTCCAAGCATTATAGTTAAGTCGCGTGGTCACATCGGATTTGCCTATTATGAGCATCCCTTTACGCATAAGGCCGAGCTTTGGTCGTATTCGATCAATGCGGCGGATGTCGATCAGAAGTTTGTCTACTACTTCTTGCTAACGCAGACTGAGTATCTTCAGAGAGTTGCGCGGGCGACATCGGTGAAGCTGCCGCAGCTGAGTGTAAGGGATACAGATGATCTGCGAATCCCGGTGCCGCCTCTAGAGGTGCAGCGCGAAATCGTGCGAGTATTGGATCAGTTCAGTCAGCTGGAGGCGGAGCTGGAGGCGGAGCTGGAGGCGCGACGACATCAGTATGCCCACTACCGGCAGGTGATGCTCGACTCGGTGGATGCCCCTCGCGTCAGGCTCGCCAGCTTGGGGGCTTGGGTTGGAGGTATGACTCCTTCAAAACAGAATGCGGTCTACTGGGAGCGTGGGACGATTCCTTGGCTGGCCTCGATGGATGTCAGTGATGAGTCCACGAACGAGATCAGAGGCCGAGTCACATCGAAGGCTCTGGACGAGACGTCGTTGAGGATCGTGTCGGGTCCGTCGATCGCAGTGGTCATGCGTTCGAACATCCTGCGCCGCACCCTGCCGATCGGCTACGTCACCACTGATACCACCGTGAATCAGGATATTCGAGCACTTGCTGTCGGTGAAGGGGTAGACGCCCGTTATGTCTTTCAGGTGCTTAGGGCTGACAGCGAGCGTATCCGTGAACAATGCGTTCGAACGGATGGTTCCATGGCGGCAGTCGACTCGAAATCATTCTTCGCGTGGGAGGTGCCGCTTCCAGCCCTGGAGAAGCAACGACAGGTGGCTCGGGCCTTGGATGCCTTCGACGTGCTTGTCAATGACCTTAGCGTCGGGCTCCCGGCAGAGCTTGCATTGCGCCGCAAGCAGTATGGGTATTACCGCGACAAGCTGCTGACGTTCAAGGAGACAGCCGCATGAGCACCACGCCGGTGAACGTGCAGATCCCGTCGGATTCCGAGGCTCCGGTCATTGCGGACTTCGTCGAGCATGCGCTGCGTGTCGCGTTCGTGGATCGGGCGCACCTGAGGTCGCTGCCGATCTCCGAGTGGGACGTGCCGGGCATCTACATCCTGCTCACCGGTGACGGGTCCGGGCAGGTATACGTGGGGAAGGCGCGCAAGCTGCGCAATCGGCTGGGCCAGCACAACGTGAAGGAGCCATTGCCGTGGCGGCGCGCGGTGGCCGTCCGTCGGGACACGACGGACGGGTTCAACACCGCGGAGATCGGCTACCTCGAGGGTCGTGTGTCCGCCGAGATCTCCGCCCTCGAGAACTTGACGGTCATCCAGGGACAGTCGAGCGGCGACGACACCCTTCCCAAGCACATGATGCTCTCGCTCGACTCCTTCGTGAAGAGCATCCTGGCGGCGCTGCGGCTGGCGGGCATCGACATCACCCGAAGCAACCCGGAGCAGCAGGTCGAAGACGAGACACCCATGAGCACGGCCGGCGGCAGGGCATCCTTCAATGTCACGTTCTCCGACCTCGTCTCGAGCGGGCTCGTGCGCGGCGGCGAGACCCTCCACCTCCGGCAGGGCAAGGTCGAGGCGACGGGCACGGTTACCGCCGACGGCGAGATCGTCGTGCGTGGCGTCGCCTACCGGTCACCGAGCACCGCTGCGGCCAACGCGCTGCGGCTCCAGTCGTCGAATGGCTGGACCACCTGGCACGTCGGAAGTCTCACGGGGGTAACCCTCGCGGCGCTCCGCAGTCAGTGGTTGGCCCAACAGGAGGATGGCGCTGAGGCCAAGACAGGAATGGCGAAATGAGTGACGTACCCGCGCGCCGGTACGAACCGATCGCCGTGTCCGCGGAGTCGACGGTTGTCGCGGAGTACGTGCCGGATGCGCCCGCCGAGGACGCCTACCAGTCCGAGGCCGCGCTGGAACAGGAGCTGATCCGACTGCTCCAGTCGCAGGCCTACGAGTACCTGCCCATCACGTCGGAGGCCCAGCTCGTCGCCAATCTCCGCGTGCAGCTGGAGGCGCTGAACGCCACGTCGTTCTCCGACGCCGAGTGGACGCAGTTCTTCACCGAGCGGATCTCCGGCGCGAACGACGGCATCGTCGAGAAGACCATCCGCATCCAGGAGGACCACGTCCAGCTGCTGAAGCGGGACGACGGGACCGTCAAGAACATCACGCTGATCGACAAGCAGAACATCCACAACAACCGGCTGCAGGTCATCAACCAGTACGAGACCGGCGAGGGGGAGGGCGGGTCCGCCAGGTCGAACCGCTACGACGTGACTGTGCTGGTCAACGGCCTCCCCATGGTGCACATCGAGCTGAAGCGTCGCGGCGTGGACATCCGTGAGGCGTTCAACCAGATCGACCGCTACCAGCGCGACAGCTTCTGGGCCGGCTCCGGCCTGTTCGAGTACGTGCAGCTGTTCGTGATCAGCAACGGCACGCTCACGAAGTACTACTCCAACACCACCCGCCGCCAGCATCTGAGCGAGGTGGCCGGAAAAAAGAAGGTGCGCAAGACGTCGAACTCGTTCGAGTTCACCTCCTGGTGGGCCGACGCGCAGAACAGGCCGATCACCGATCTGACCGCCTTCGCGAAGACGTTCTTCGCCAAGCACGTGCTGCTGAACATCCTGACCAGGTACTGCGTCCTCACGGCCGACCGCCTGCTGCTCGTGATGCGGCCGTACCAGATCGTGGCCACCGAGCGGATCCTGCAGAAGATCGACATCTCCACCAACTACAAGACCCTCGGCACCGTCGCGGCCGGCGGCTACGTGTGGCACACGACGGGCTCCGGCAAGACGCTGACGTCGTTCAAGGCCGCGCAGCTGGCGTCGAAGCTGCCCAGCGTCGACAAGGTGCTGTTCGTCGTGGACCGCAAGGACCTCGACTACCAGACGATGCGCGAGTACGACCGCTTCGAGAAGGGCGCGGCCAACTCCAACACCTCGACCGCGGTGCTGAAGAAGCAGCTCGAGGATCCGGCGGCGAAGATCATCATCACCACCATCCAGAAGCTGTCGACCTTCATCGGCGCCAACAAGGGCCACGCCATCTACGGCGGTCACGTCGTGATCATCTTCGACGAGTGCCACCGCTCGCAGTTCGGCGACATGCACACCGCCATCACGAAGGCGTTCAAGCGCTACAACCTGTTCGGGTTCACCGGCACGCCCATCTTCTCCGCCAACTCTGGCACCGGCGGGAACCCGCAGCTGAAGACCACCGAACAGGCGTTCGGTGAGAAGCTGCACACCTACACGATCGTCGACGCCATCACGGACAAGAATGTGCTGCCGTTCCGCATCGACTACGTCAACACCATCAAGGTCGGCAACGTCGTCGACAAGCAGGTCTCCGCGATCGACACCGAGAAGGCGCTGCTCGCCCCTGAGCGGATCAGCCAGATCGTGGGCTACACGCTGGAGCACTTCGACCAGAAGACCAAGCGTGCGGAGCACTACACGCTCGGCGAGCGCCGCGTGCGGGGGTTCAACGCGCTGTTCGCGACGGCCTCGATCGAGGCGGCCCGCGTCTACTACAACCACTTCCAGCTGAAGCAGGAGCACCTGCCGCCGGGCAGACGTCTGAAGGTCGGCCTGATCTACTCCTATGGAGCCAACGATGCCGTCGAGGACGGTGCGTTGGAGGAGGAGGGCTTCGAGACGGGCGCGCTGAGCATGGACGCCCGCTCGTTCCTCGAGGACGCCATCCAGGACTACAACGCCCTGTACGGCACGTCGTTCGACACCTCGGCGGACCGCTTCCAGAACTACTACAAGGACCTGTCGCTCAAGCTGAAGCAGCGCGAGATCGATCTGGTCATCGTCGTCAACATGTTCCTCACCGGCTTCGATGCCACCACGATGAACACGCTGTTCGTGGACAAGAACCTCCGCGCCCACGGGCTGATCCAGGCATACTCGCGCACGAACCGCATCCTGAACTCGGTGAAGACGTACGGAAACATCGTCAGCTTCCGCGACCTTGAGGAGGAGACGAACGACGCGATCGCGCTGTTCGGCAACAAGGACGCCCGCGGCGTCGTCCTCCTCAAACCGTACGCCGAGTACTACGACGACTACGCCGAGAAGGTCACCGAGCTGCTCGACTCCTTCCCGCTGGACCAGCCGATCGTCGGAGAGGCCGCCCAGAAGGAGTTCATCAAGCTGTTCGGCGCGATCCTGCGCCTGCAGAACATCCTCACATCCTTCGACGAGTTCACGGGCAACGCGATTCTCACCGACCGTCAGGGCCAGGACTACCGCAGCGTCTACCTGGACCTTTACGCCGAGTTCCGTAAGGACAAGGATGCCGACAAGGAGCAGATCAACGACGACGTGGTCTTCGAGATCGAGCTGATCAAGCAGGTCGAGATCAACGTCGACTACATCCTGATGCTGGTGAGCAAGTACCGCGAGGAGCGCGGCGACGGCGACGACAAGGAGATCCGCGCAGAGATCACCCGCGCCGTCGACGCCAGCCCGACGCTGCGCAACAAGAAGGACCTCATCGAGGACTTCGTGGACTCCCTCTCTGCCGACGGCGAGATCGACCAGGAGTGGCGGGCGTTCATCGCGGCCAAGCGGGAGGCGGAACTCGCGACGATCATCACCGGCGAGAACCTCCGACCCGCCGCGACCCGCGCCTTCGTCGAGACGGCCTTCCGGGACGGCCAGATCCGCACCAGTGGCACGGCGATCACGAAGGTGCTTCCGCCCGTCTCCCGCTTCGCTCCCAGCGGCGGCCACGGCGAGAAGAAGCAGCGGGTGATCCAGAAACTGGGGGCGTTCTTCGAGCGGTTCTTCGGGCTGAGTTCTGGAGGCGGCGACTGACCGGTCGCGGCCTTGGCAAGATCTGGTCCTGGGAGGGGCTGGGCAGCGGCCGCTACGCCGGATCTCCACCGATCAACCTGTAGCTCTGCTTGGAGCTGTGCTTCGGCCGGGTCGGCTCGACGAGTTTCCGGACCTCCAGTTCGCGGAGCCGGCGAAGGACAGTCTGGTACGGCATGCCCAGGTGTGCGGCCAGGCCACGTGAGGTGGAGTGGCCAGCCTGGATAGCCTGGATGATGATGTCCAGGTCGGCCTCTATTCCCTGGTGCACCTTGGTGTCCGGTGATGTGGGGGCGCTGTGGAGTTCTGGAAGCGGAAGGTCGCCGACGTCGTCGATCAGACGGTAGCTCGCGTAGCGCTTCCCTCCGATCCTGATGGCAACCCCGCGGGTGACCAGATCCCTGACAGCTTCCCGTGCATCCCGGTCTTGCACGCCCCAGGCGCGCAGCATCCCTACGCTGACGCGGCCGGAGCTCCGCATGATGGCCAGGGTGAGGTGCTGTGCGTCGGTGAGATGCCCCAGCCCGAGGCCCGCGATCCACTCGATGGTCTGCGGTGCGAGAAGCGCAGTTCGCGGAACAGTGACCGTAAGGCGGCCAGGGCCGGCGTCGAAGTCCGGCGGAGACATTCCCGCCCTGCGGAGCGCCAGGACTGCCGCGACCAGACCGGATCCTCGGTTCTCGGCGATGGTCTCGTTCGTCCGGTCCGGAAGCGGCACGTCCCCAAGGAGCTTCGCAAGGGTGGCGTTCCGCGATTTGGATGCGATGCGGGCCGCGCCGAGTTGGTCGACCGTCACTCCGCCGAAGAGTCCGCCCTCGTTCTTGACCACCAGACGGTCTGGGTACAGCTCGATCTGCACCTGGGTACCGCGGCTCTCGGGGCTGTAGTCGCGGTGCATGAGCGCGTTGGTCACCAGCTCGCGAATGACCTCGGTGGGATAGTCGTAGCGGTCCTCTCGGCCAAGGCCACGGACAATGGCTGCTCGGCTCATGTTGCGTCGAAGCGCCGCGGTCACCTCCTGGAGAATCACCGGTATCGGTCCGTCCACGGTGACGTTCTCGAGGAACCTCTCGCCCTCTGGACCCAGCTCACCCATTTCGGTCGTGGGTAGGACGACGACGGACGCGAAGAGTTGAGGGAAGAACTGTTGGGGGTAGAAGCCGAGTGCGAGGAGCCCTGCCAATGTCGGTCGTGGGGTGCCATCGAGGTCTTTCAGGGCGCCCAGGCGCTTGAGCGCGGTGACCCGATCGACTCCGGAGAACGCGCGCGCTGAACGCTCTGCGGCGTGGCGGAGCACTTGGTCGACGAGGCGGGGATCTAGGTCGTCGACCGTTGCGTCGGGGACGACTTGCTGATCATGGGTTGGCTGATCGCGGTTGGAGAGGAGTTGGGTTACTTCGTAGCGGGTGAGTCTCCGGTCTCCGTCGCCGACTCGGATGAATGACCCGTTGTATTCGCCGCGGTCGAGGACGAAGCACGGCTTGTCTACGGGATCACTCGCGTCGACGTCTAGGCGGACGACCTGCGCTCCCTCATAGTCAACGACCTCGATCGTTGACCGAATCGGGGGCCACATCTTCTCGTTGCACCACGTGGCCAGGGCGTCTCGGATCCTCTCGGCGTCGAAGTTGGCCGCCGGCCGGAAACCCTCTTCGTCCAGCCCGAGGAGCAGTGTCCCGCCCTCTCCGTTGGCGAAGGCGCTCAAGGTCTCGCCGATGGTCTTCGGTAGTGCCTGGACCGCCGCTTTGACCTCGATCTCCGTCGGCTCCAGCCCAGTTCGCCGGAGTCGGTCCACCATGACAGCCAACGTTGACTCTGACACTCTGCCCCCACTCTATCGCGACTCTTGCACACTCTATCAGCGAGAGTGCGAAAGTGAGAGAGTGGGAGAGTCCATCGGGTCAGCCGCGCTGGTCGGCCGGACTCACCCCGAGCGGAGACTCCCCGTCGCTCGCGGCGAGGCGTATCGGGTGACTGCCCCGCGGTCATCGGTGGAGTCGCGGACGTTACTTGGCTTCGACTCGTCCGCCATAAGCGGGGCCGTCGACGCGGTCCAGCAGGCTTCGGGCTCACCAGCGCCCCCTGAGGAGTTCGGTCGGGTTCACCGACGCGTCGGTGATCAGCATCTACACCGCCGTCACTGACGTGGTCGTCACGCTGGTAGCCATCGCGCTCGTCGGCCACCCGGGACGCCGCCACCCTTCCTGACCGACGGCCACCCTTACTGACGGACGCCACCCTTCTCGACACTTGCCACCGCCATGGCAGTGGCTTCTGCTGACAAGGGTGGCGCCTGCTGACAAGGGTGGCGTCTGTCGACGTGCGTCAGTATGCGCCGTCCCTGCCGATGACGGCCTTGGCCGTCTTCGTGAGGATCAGCAGGTCCTGCGTCATCGACCAGTTGTCGACGTAGTACAGGTCGAGCCTCACGGTGTCCGCCCACGAGAGGTTCGAGCGCCCCGACACCTGCCACAGGCCGGTCAGGCCCGGTCGGACGTCGAGACGGCGCATGGCGTCGGTGTCGTACTGCGCCACCTCGCGGGGCAGCGCCGGCCGCGGGCCCACGAGGCTCATGTCGCCGCGCAGGACGTTGATCAGCTGCGGGAGCTCGTCGATCGAGTAGCGGCGGATGAACTTCCCGACCTTCGTCACGCGGGGATCGTCGGCCATCTTGAACAACACTCCGGCGCCCTCGTTCGAGGCCTCCAGGGCGGCCAGCTTCGCCTCGGCGTCGACGCACATGCTCCGGAACTTGTACATGTCGAACTCAGCGCCCTTGCGGCCGACGCGACGCTGTCTGAAGAGGACCGGTCCGCGGTCCTGGAGCTTGATGGCCAGCGCGGTGCCGAGCATGATCGGCGAGACGCACAACAGCACGATGAGCGAGCCGACGATGTCGGTGGTCCGTTTCGCCCAGCGGAGGGCGTTGGCTGCCTGCGGGGGAGCGACGTCGACGAGCGGCAGCCCCGCGACTGGGCGGACGTCGACGCGCTGCGAGCTGATGTCGGAGAGCGCGGGCACGACGATCATGGAGATGTCGTGGCGCTCCAGCTTCCAGGCCATCCGTCGGAACTCATCCGTGCTGGCGAACGACCCCTCGGCGAAGATCACGCAGCCGACGTTGTTGGCCTCGATGACTTCGAGCGTCTCCGCGGTGGTGCCCAGCACCGGCAGGCCGGTGGAGGTCTCGAGGAGCGGCTCGCGGGTCACGGCGCCGACCACCCGGTAGCCGAGCCAGGTCTCGCGGGCCAGGACGGCGGCGATCGAATCGACGTGGTGGTCCGCGCCGGCCACCACGACCGGAGTCTGCATCAGACCCATCGTGTGGAGGCGCTGCATGAAGCGGCGGCGCAGCAGCCGCGAGGTCAGCAGGCTGACAAGGCCGATGCCGAACCATAGCGCGTACATGCCGCGCGGGTACTCGTAGTGCAGCAGGTAGAAGGCGATGCCGGAGAACCCGGCCGCGTAGAACGTGGCGGTGATGACGCTGCGGTACTCCGTCGCCCCGGCGCGCAGATGGCGCAGCGAGTACGAGCCCGTCGCGGCCAGGGCGATGAACCACACGATCAGCACGGAACCGACCGCGAAGAACAGCTCCCTGTCCCAGCCGTCAGTGAGTCCCGGAATCGTCTCCCTGCCCAGCGAGGCGAGCAGCCCCGCGAGCGTGAGCCCGACGAGGTCGAGCACCAGCAGCGCCACGCGCTGGTGACGGGGCGCCAATGCCCTGTTCCAGAACCCCGGTGCAGCGTCCAGCCGCCGTCGGGTCAAGGTGTCGAAATATCCAGCAAGTGTGGTCATCATCCCCCCAGTTGTGACCTGTGCACTCACGGGACCGGCGCGTGTTGCCACCGGACCCCGAGCAGGACCACAAGGAGAGATGGAAACGACTTCCGGCCCTGCTCCTCGACGAGCCGGCCAGCTGGTCCCAGACGGGACGACCGGGCGACGACACCATGTGTCGCGCCGATGAGCCGCCCCCCGGCTCATCCGTGAAGGCTAGCACCGCGCTGTGAGGGCGGCAACGGATTCGCCGAATCTGGGGCGCATCGGAGCACGCCAGGCGCGTTTGTCTCGCGCGCCATTCTCACAGGATCGGTTTTTCACGACCTGCGGGTCAATCCTGCACAACCCGTGCTACGTTTCGTCTCGACAGCGGGTCCACTGCCCCACAGCGGCCCGTTGTCCTCTGGGGGGAGAGCCGCCTTTGGGCGGACTGAATGAGGGGATACCATCGTGCGCACTCTCGCACGTCGAATCACGGCAACGATCGCCGCGTTCGCACTGACAACCACTGCAGTACTCGCAATGAACAACAGCGCGGAAGCGCTCAGCCCCGGCGTGTCCTTCGGATCCGTCGACCAGCCAACCTGGCAGACCAACGGCGTCGTCTACGCCCTCGGCTCGGCACAGGGCAAGGTCTTCGCCGGCGGCTCCTTCACGCAGCTCCGCCCGCCGTCGGGCGGCTCGGGCACCGCGCAGTCCAGGGCCGGCCTCGCTGTCCTTGACGCCGCGACCGGCGCCCCGACGTCGTGCCAGTTCACCGTGTCGGGCCTATCGAGCACCATCCGGGCGATCGAGGTGACACCCGATCAGTCGACGGTCTACATCGCCGGCGCCTTCACCTCCGTCAATGGGGTGTCCAGGACCCGCGTCGCCGCGCTCGACGTGGCATCCTGCTCCGTCAAGACCGCATTCAACGCGGGCGTCGTGTCTGCCGAGGTTTTCGGCCTGGACGTCTACAACAACACGCTGTACCTGGCCGGCGGCTTCTCGACCGTGCGCGATGAGACGCGCCAGTACTACGCGGCCGTGAACGCCACGACGGGCGCGCTGCTGCCCTGGACCGCCAACGGAGTGAGCTACTCCGGGGCCGGCGTCAACAAGCGCGGCCGAGCCGTGCAGGTCTCACCCGACGGTCAGAAGGTCGTCCTCGGCGGCTACTTCTACTACGTCAACGGCGAGTTCTCGCACTCCATCGCGATGCTGAGCTCCGCCGACTCCAGCGAGCCGAACGGCACGCTGCTCAGGACCTATCCTCGGGGCTTCATCCCCGGCGACCCCAACGCGACCAGCCCAGACGCCAACGCGCCACAGGGCACCTCGGCGACGCACGCCATCACGAACGGCGCGGGCGACGGCATGTTCTACATCGCCAACGAGGGCATCGGCGGCGGCGTCTTCGACGGCCGTGCCGCCTTCCGCTGGTCCGACGGCGAGCAGGTCTGGCGCGACACGTGCCTCGGCGCCACGCAGGACCTGATCGAGGACAACGGCACGATCTACTCCGTCAACCACCAGCACGACTGCTCCGGCATCAACTTCAACCAGGACGGCCGCCGCGTCTACCTGGCGGCGCAGAACTCGCAGACAATGGAGCACTACGGCTGGAAGCCCGACCTGAACGACGGCACCGGCGAGGGCATCGGCCCCCGCGCGCTCGACATCGCGGTCTCGGGGTCCACCCGCTACCTCTGGGTCGGCGGCGAGTTCACCCGCGTCAACGGCAGCGCCCAGCAGGGCCTGACCCGCTTCACGGACGCATCGTCCGCCCCGTCGACGCCCACCTTCGTCGGCAAGGCCATGGACAACGGCACCATCCAGGTGACCTTCCGCACCTCAACCGACAACGACGACTCGCACCTGACCTACCGCGTCTACCGCAACGGGTCCACCACGCCCATCTGGGAAGGCACCGCCATCTCCTACTGGTGGAAGCGTCCGCAGGTGACGTTCGTCGACTCGAACGTCACGGCCGGGACCCTCTACACCTACCGGGTCGAGGTCACCGACGGGACCACCACACGCACGTCCGGCTCGGTCGGCACCCGCGCGATCGCCGCAACGGACAGCTACCAGAGGACCATCAAGGCGGACAGCCCGTCGCTGTACTGGACCTCCGCCTACACCGGCACCTCGACCACCTCCAACGCGGGCAGCTGGGTCATCGACTCCGCCGCCAACACCACGGACACGTCGGCGAAGAACGGCCTGGGCATGATGGGCCTGACCCCGAACTCCGAGGGCATCACCGCCGCCGACACCTCCGGCTCGTTCACCTTCGACGGCGTCGACGACTACATCTGGAACGATCAGCTCAGCGAGGCCACCTCCACCTACACGCTCGAGACGTGGATCAAGACCACCACCACCAGGGGCGGCAAGATCATCGGTTTCGGCAACGGGCGTCCCAACACCGGAAACAACGCCACGTCGCTGTCGGGCAACTATGACCGGCAGATCTACATGCTGAACAACGGACAGCTCCGCTTCGGAGTCTGGACGGGCAGCGCCACCGCGCTGACCACGTCCACGTCCTACAACGACGGCGCGTGGCACCACATCGTCGCCACCCAGGGCGCCGACGGCATGAGCCTCTGGGTCGACGGGAACCGCGTCGCCAAGAACACCAACACCGCCGCTCAGGCGTACTGGGGTGTCTGGCACGTCGGCGGCGACAACCTCTCCGGATGGCCCGACCGGCCGGCGAGCAACTTCTTCGCCGGCCAGATCGACGAGACCGCCGTCTACGACACGGTTCTGTCGAAGACGCAGATCGCGGCCCACGCCACTGCGGGTGGCAAGACGCCCGACGTCAACGCTTCGCCCTCCGACGCCTACGGGGCCTCGGTCTACGCCGCTGACCCCGACATCTACTGGAGGCTGGACGACACCACGTCGGCCGCCAGGGACTCCAGCTACTTCGGCCAGGCAACGGGCCAGTACAACACCGGCGTGACGCACCCCGTCGCCGGGGCACTCGGGAGCGTCAACGGCGCCCCCAACACCGGCGCCCAGTTCAACGGCACTGACTCCGCGACCGTCTCCACAACCGTCAGCCAGAGCCCGTCGAACCCGTTCACGCTGCAGCTGTGGTTCAACGCCCCGAGCAACGGCCGTGGCAAGCTCGTCGGCTTCGAGAACACGACGACCGGCAACGGATCGGCCTACGACAAGATGGTCTACATGACCGACGCAGGCCGGCTGGTCTTCGGCGTCTACAACGGCGCCACCGACACCGTCTTCAGCACGGCCTCCTACAACGACGCGACATGGCACCAGCTCACGGTCACGCAGGACTCGTCGGGCATGAAGATGTACGTCGACGGCGCGCTCGTCGGCTCGCGCTCGGTCAGCACGGCCGAGACCGGGGCCGGGTACTGGCGCATCGGCGGCGGCAACATCAGCGGCTGGCCAGATCAGCCGAGCAACTTCTACTTCAACGGCGCGATCGATGAGTTCGCCGTCTACTCGAAGGCGCTCCAGGCGTCCACCATCCAGTCGCAGTACGGCACGGTCAACCCGGACGGCCAGGCTCCGACCGCCCCGGGCGGCCTGAGCGGCAGCTACGACTCCGGCGCTGCCCAGCTGACCTGGACGGCCTCAAGCGACAACCTCGCCGTCACCGGCTACCGCATCTACCGTGGCACGACGTCCGACTTCACCGCGGACGCCTCCTCGCAGATCGGCACCGCCACGGCACTGTCCTACGCGGATTCCACCGCCACGGCGGGCACCTGGTACTACAAGGTGGCCGCGGTCGACGCGGCCGGCAACGTCAGCACGGCATCTGCCGCCGCCAGCGTGGAGGTGCCCGACACCACGGCACCCGATGCCCCGTCCCTGACCGCGACCGTCTCGGTCGTGACCAACACGCCGGCCCCGGGTGACACCACGCCGGATATCACGCTGGCCTGGGACGAGGTGACCGACAACGTCGCCACCACGAGCTACGCCCTGTACCGCGGCACGACGGCCGACTTCACCCCGAGCGACTCGTCGCTCGTGACGACGGTCACCGTCACCGACGCGTCGCAGACGTCGTACACCCACGTCGTGCCCAACCCGGAGCAGGGGACCTGGTACTACCGCCTGGTCGCCCTCGACGCTGCGGGCAACGCGTCGGAGCCCAGTGCGGCGGCCGAGGCCGACGTGCCGGACACGGCGGCACCCACCGCCCCGGCCGACCTGAGCGCAACCGTCGTCTCCGGCAGCGTCCAGCTCAGCTGGACCGCGTCGACGGACAACGTCGCGGTCACCGGCTACCAGATCCACCGGTCCGCCGATCCCTCGTTCACGCCCGCGGCGGCCACCCTGGTCGGCGAGTCCACGACGACCTCGTACACGGACGCGGCCCCGGCCGGCTCGTGGCACTACACGGTCGTCGCGGTGGACGCGGCCGGCAACACGTCGACGGCTAGCGGCGTCGCCGACGCGACCGTCGCCGACACGCTCGCCCCGAGCACCCCGACGCTCAGCGCCGAGGTCGACGGGGACAGCATCGAGCTGTCCTGGACCGAGTCCACGGACAACACGGCAGTCACCGGATACCGCGTCTACCGCGGCACCACGGCGGACTTCACGCCCGACACGGCCAACCTGATCGACGAGACCACCTCGCGCACACTGACCGACGACGACCTCGATCCCGGGACCTACCACTACAAGGTGGTCGCGTTCGACGAGGCGGGCAATGTCAGCGCGGCAAGCGAGGCGGCCACCGCCACCGTGGCGGCACCCGACACCACCGCACCGACGGCTCCCACCGTCGCGGCGACCGTCTCGGGCGACGACGTCAGCCTCACCTGGACCGGCACCTCCACCGATGACACCGGCGTGGTCGGCTACACGCTCTACCGCGGCACGACGGACGGGTTCACGCCCGGCTCGTCGACCAAGGTGGCGGACCTCACCGGCACGACGTACACCGACAACAACCTCGACGTCGGCACGTACTACTACAAGGTGACGGCGGTGGACGCCGCGGGCAACGTCTCCGATCCGTCGGAGACGGCGAGCGCAACCGTCGCTGCCGCCCCGGTCGATCCGGTGACGCTCGACGTGGCGATCACGGACGATGCCGGCGTCGTGCAGACCGCGGCGACCACGAACTACGGCTCGAACACGCAGCTGTTCTCCCGTGGCTCCTCGGCCCAGCAGTCGTTCATCAGGCTCGACCTGCCCTCGGCTCCGTCCGGCACCAGCCTCGCCTCGGCGACGCTGAAGCTCAGGACGTCCGCGGACCCGGCCGCAGCCTCCGCCGACATCCACTCGATCGACCTGGTCTCCGGGTCGTGGACCGAGGGCGGGGTCACCTGGAACAACAGGCCGACCACCTCGCTCGGCAACGTCGGCTCGATCGCACCGGTGTCCAGCACCAACACGGCCTTCACCGTGACGCTGAACGCCGACCTGCTCGCCCAGCACCTCGGGGAGAGCGTCACGATCCGGATCTCCGGTGAGGGCACGGACAACCTGCGGCTGTTCTCCTCGGAGTACTCGACGGCGTCCTCCCGCCCGGCGCTCAGCCTGACGTTCGACAGCGGCACGGTCGCGGACACCACGGCGCCCAGCGCACCCTCGGGTGTCTCGGCGACCGTGACCGACGACACTGTCGCCCTGACCTGGGGGGCGTCGACGGACAACGTCGGCGTGATCGGCTACGAGGTATACCGGGGCTCGGCCTCGGACTTCACGGCCAACTCCTCCTCGCGGATCGGCACCGTCACCTCGCGGAGCTACTCCGACGAGGATCTGGCGGCCGGGACCTACTACTACAAGGTCAAGGCCAAGGACGCGGCCGGCAACCTGAGTGACGCGAGCTCGGCGGCCACCGCCGAGGTCGAGGAGCCCAGCACGACGCCGGATCCGGTCTCGCTGCAGGTGGGAGCCTCCGCCGACGCCGCGGTGGTGTCCACCGCCGCGACGACCAACTACGGCAGCAACAACCAGGCCTTCTCCTCCAACGCTTCCAGCGTCCAGCAGACCTACCTCCAGTTCGACGTCCCGGAGGTGCCGGCATCCGGGCTCTCGCTCACCGGGGTCCAGCTCCGGCTGCGGACCTCGGTGGACGGCGCCGCCGGCTCGACCGGTACCCACGACGTCAACGTGGTCACCGGCTCCTGGACCGAGGGCGCGCTGAACTGGAACAACCGTCCGACCACGGTCGGTGCCAAGGTCTGCGAGATCAGTTCGGCCACGTCGACCAACACGCTCTACACCGTGACCTGCGACCCGGCGGCGTTCACGCCCGGCTCGACGGTCACCCTGCGGATCAGCACGACGTCGACCGACAACCTCCGGATCTTCACGAAGGAGTACAACTCGTCGCTCAACTACCGCCCGTCGCTTCTGCTCGACTACACGGCAGACTGACATCCGGCGGCCGGCGAACGGCCCGATGCCAGGGGGCGTCTCCTTCGGGAGGCGCCCCCTGGCGCGTGTCAGGTAGTCGGTTCGCCGAGTACTAGTCGGTTCGCCGAGTACTTCGACAGGCTCAGCACATGCCTGTCGAGGTGCCTCGAGCGCAGCGAGAGGAGTGGCGGGGATGGAGATCGGTCGAGTGGCGTCCCTTCGCTTCGCTCAGGGCCCTTCGACAGGCTCAGGGAACCGGGGATGCAGGGCCCTTCGACAGGCTCAGGGACCCGGTGACGCCAGGCTCAGGAAGTCGGTTCGCCGAGTACTTCGACAGGCTCAGCACATGCTTGTCGAGGTGCCTCGAGCGCAGCGAGAGGAGTGCGGGGGGTGGAGATCGGTCGAGTGGCGTCCCTTCGCTTCGCTCAGGGCCCTTCGACAGGCTCAGGGAACCGGGGATGCAGGGCCCTTTGACAGGCTCAGGGATCCGGTGACGCCAGGCTCAGGGAACGGTTCGCCGAGCTTGTCGAGGTGCCTCGAGCGCAGCGAGAGGAGTGCGGGGGGTGGAGATCGGTCGAGCGGCGTCCCTTCGCTTCGCTCAGGGCCCTTCGACAGGCTCAGGGAACCGGGATGCAGGGCCCTTCGACAGGCTCAGGGAACCGGTGACGCCAGGCTCAGGAAGTCGGTTCGCCGAGTACTTCGACAGGCTCAGCACATGCTTGTCGAGGTGCCTCGAGCGCAGCGAGAGGAGTGGCGGGGATGGAGATCGGCGGGTGGCGTCCCTTCGCTTCGCTCAGGGCCCTTCGACAGGCTCAGGGAACCGGGGATGTAGGGCCCTTCGACAGGCTCAGGGAACCGGGGATGCAGGGCCCTTTGACAGGCTTGTACTGAGCCTGTCGAAGTGCTCAGGGAACCGGCTACTACATGCTCAGGAACCCTGGCGGCAGTGCCTGCCGGTCACGTCGTTGTGACCGGCAGGGGGTCTGTCAGGCGGTCAGGGGCAGGTCGGCCGCGTCCTGCCGGGCCAGCGCCTCGCGAGCCAGGGCCTTCGGCGTGACATGGCGGATGGGCTCAGGCGCCGCGACGGGATCGTCGTGCGACGCATCCCCCTCCTCGGGCAGCGCGGCTGCGTGCCCGGTGGCTCGCAGCAGGGACGCCTCGATGCCGGCGAAGGCCGCCTCCTCGCCGAGGACCTGCTGCCGGTGCCGCAGGCCGGCGGCACCCAGCTCGGCGCGCAGTCCGGGTGCTCCGGCCAGTTGACGCGCACCGTCGTAGAGATCGAGCGCGTCGCCGGGGGAGACCCGAAGCCCCGCCCCGGCGGCGTCGACCTCGTCGGCCGTCACGCTGCTCCAGTCGACGGCGGCCAGCACGGGAAGGCCCGTGTTGAAGTACGACGTCAGCTTGCTCGGCACCGACATCTCCGTCATACCGGGCAGTTCGTTGACCAGCAGGATGTCCGCGCTGGCGAGCGTGGAGGCGAACTCGTCGTCGGGCAGCGGGTCGATGTACTGCAGGCACGCATTGCTGCCCATCGCCTCGAGCGCCCTGCGCCGGTTGCCGTCGCCGAGCAGGACGAAGCGGATGCGGGCGCCGGCCTTGGCGGCGAGCTGGGACGCCTGCACGACGTGCTCGAGGGCCTGCTTGGAACCCATGTTGCCGGCGTGCAGCACGATGGTCTCGTCGTCGGCCCAGCCGTGCCGCCTGCGGGTCTCCGCGCTCCGTCCAGGGGAGGCGGCCAGATGCGTCCAGTTCCGCACGACGTCGATGCGCTCGTGGCGCACGCGCAGGCCGTTCGACAGGTAGTTCGCGAAGCGGTCGTGGATCGCCAGCACCCTGCTGGAGGCGCGCAGCGTCGCGGACTCCACGACCTTCACCAGTCCGGCCAGCGGCGAGCCCTTGCGGGTCTGGCTGGCGCTCAGCGTGTAGATGTCCTGGACCCACGACACGACGGGGACGCCGGTCAACCGAGCTCGGGCCACCGCCATGGACGAGCTGACCAGCGCGGGGCTGACGACGACCACGACGTCAGGGCGCCCCCACCGGGCGAAGGTGGCCCTCAGCCCGAAGACCAGTTCCATGCCGAGGCGCTTCGCCAGGCTCCCCGAGCCCGGCACGGGGTGCCGGAGACGCAGGACGTCGACGCCCTTGATCCGGGACCGGCACGACGAGCCCTGATAGCCGTCCGCGATGCGCCACTGGGGGTAGTGGGGATAGCCGGTGATCACCGTCACGTCGTGCCCTCGCGCCTCGAGAGCCTGCGCGGCGGCGCTCGTGTAGGGAGCGATGCCGGTGGGTTCCGGGGCGTAGTTCAGGCCGATGATGACGATGCGCATGGCTCATCCCTCTCTCAGCGTCGTCGCGTTCGCAAGGAACCAGTCGTAGGTGCTCCGCAGCCCCTCCGGCAGACCGATCCCGGCGCGCCAGCCGAGGCTCGCGAGGCGGGAGACGTCGAGGAGCTTGCGGGGGGTGCCGTCCGGCTTGGAGGCGTCGAAGGTGAGACGACCGTCGAACCCGGTGACGGCAGCGACGGTGTGGGCGAGGTCGGCGATCGTCAGGTCCGTGCCCGTGCCGACGTTCAGGTGGCTCTGCCGCTCGGGCGCCACGCTGCGGTACTCGTCCTTCGGCAGGCTCATGACGTGCAGCGCGGCCGAGGCGAGGTCGTCGACGTGCAGGAACTCCCGCCGAGGCGTTCCGGTGCCCCAGATGACCACCTCGTCGCGCCCGTCACGGACGGCCTCGTCGAAGCGGCGGATCAGCGCGGGCAGGACGTGGCTGTTCTCCGGGTGGAAGTTATCTCCCGGGCCGTAGAGGTTCGTGGGCATGAGGGAGCGGTAGTCGCGGCCGTACTGGCGGTTGAAGCTCTCCGCCAGCTTGATGCCGGCGATCTTCGCGATGGCGTACGGCTCGTTGGTCGGCTCCAGCACCCCCGTCAGGAGGCACTCCTCGGGCATCGGCTGCGCCGCGAACTTGGGGTAGATGCACGATGAGCCGAGGAACAGCAGCCTGTCGATGCCGGCCGCGTTGGCGGACGCGATCAGGTTCGCCTCGATCATCAGGTTGTCGTAGATGAACGACGCCGGGAACGCGTCGTTCGCGCGGATCCCGCCGACCCGGGCCGCAGCCACATACACCTCGTCGATGTGCGTGTCGCGGAAGAAGGCGCGGACCTCCGCCTGCTCGACGAGGTCGACCTCTCCGCGGCCCGCCGTCACGACCTCGACGTCAGGTTTCCCCCGCAGCGCGCGGACGATGGCGGAGCCCACCATCCCGCGGTGCCCCGCCACGAACACCCGTCTGGTCATCAGTGCTCCACCGAGGAGGGGATCGCGAAGCCGTTGTTGCGGAGGAAGGCCAGGCGCAGCGACTCCTGCAGGTCCGCCTCGACCATCTCGGCGACGAGGTCGGCCACGCCGATCTCGGGTGCCCAGCCGAGGTTCCGGGCGGCCCGTGAGGGGTCGCCGAGCAGGGTCTCGACCTCGGCGGGGCGGAAGTAGCGGGGGTCGACCCGCACGATGACGTCGCCGGGCAGGAGGTTCGTCTCGGCACCGTCGCGCACGTGCTCGACGACGCCGACCTCGTCGACGCCCTTCCCGTCGAAGCGGAGCGTGATCCCAAGTGCCTTCGCCGTCCAGTCGACGAACTGCCGCACGGAGTGCTGGACGCCGGTCGCGATCACGTAGTCCTGGGGGATGTCCTGCTGCAGCATCTGCCACTGCAGACGCACGTAGTCCTTCGCGTGCCCCCAGTCGCGCAGTGAGTCCATGTTGCCGAGGTAGAGGCAGTCATCGAGGCCGGTGAACACGCGGGAGAGGCCGCGCGTGATCTTGCGGGTCACGAACGTCTCGCCGCGTCGGGGCGACTCGTGGTTGAACAGGATGCCGTTGCAGGCGTACATGCCGTAGGACTCGCGGTAGTTGACCGTGATCCAGTAGCCGTACAGCTTGGCCACCGCATACGGGGAACGCGGGTAGAACGGGGTCCGCTCGGTCTGCGGGATCTCCTGCACGAGGCCGAACAGCTCGCTGGTGGAGGCCTGGTAGAAGCGCACGGTGTCCTGCAGGCCCAGCAGGCGGATGGACTCGAGCAGACGCAGAGTGCCGAGCGCGTCGACGTCGGCGGTGTACTCCGGTGCCTCGAAGCTGACCGCGACGTGCGACTGGGCTCCCAGGTTGTAGATCTCGTCAGGCTGCACGTCCTGCACGATGCGAGTGAGGCTCGTGGCGTCGGTCAGGTCCCCGTAGTGCAGGAAGAGGTGTGGGTCGTGCTGGTGCGGGTCCTCGTAGATGTGGTCGATCCGCTGGGTGTTCAGCTGCGAGGAGCGGCGCTTGATGCCGTGTACCTCGTAGCCCTTCTCGAGGAGGAACTCGGCGAGGTAGGAACCGTCCTGGCCGGTGATGCCGGTGATGAGAGCTCGCTTGGACATTGTCACTCCTGCGTGGACTGGGTGGAGAGGCGGTCGATGAGGTCGACGAGCGCGGGCTCGACGAGTGCGAAGGTGGTGGCGAAGGCGCTGCTGCGCCGGCCGGTCGGGTCGGAGATGTCGTCGGCCGCGCCTGGGCTGGAGACCAGGCCCCGCTGGCCCGAGGCCAGCTTGACGAGGCCGCTCACCGCTCCACCATCGGTGGGGGTGGGCGCGTCGGTGGCCGCGAGAAGGCGCCGGAACTGCAGCAGGGTGAACATCTTCCGGCGGTGCGCAGGGGCGATCCTGCCCGCCTCGTCCCGGTGCCGCCGGGTGGCGGTCAGCACGAGATCAGCCGATGTCAGGTCGTCGACGGTGAGCTGGCTGACGCTGAACTCGTCGATGTCCACGCCGGCCCTGGCGAGCTGGCGTCGGACCTCGGGGTGGACGGTGCGACCGGCAGGGGCCTGCAGCCCGGCGGACCGGATCTCCAGGGAGTCGAGGCCTGCCCGCGCCGCGAGGTGGCGGAGCATGAGGTCCATGTAGGCCGACCGGCTGACGTTCGCCTGACAGACGAAGAGCACCGTTCCGAGGCGGGGCGCGTCGACGCTGCCGCGGATGACGTGGAGGATCGGCGCCGGGTCGAGAGCCGGCTGCTCGGTCCTCAGCGCTGAGGTCGTGGTCGCTGTCATGATGTGATCGCCTCCGTGATCGTGTCGGCAAGCACCCCGTAGCCATCGGCGTTGGGGGCCTTCCCGTCCTGGGTGAACAGGTCTTCGTGGTGCGCGAGAGGGAAGCCGACCTCGAGGTAGTCGGCCCCCGCCTGATCCGCGCTGTGCGCGACGGCCGAGGCCGTCTTCGAGAGGGTGTCAGGGGTGGTGTTGCCGACCGGCATCGGCGACAGGACGACGATGCGGGCGGCGGGCAGTTCGGAGCGCAGTTTCTCGAACAAGCTCAGCGACGCCGCTGCCACGTCCTTGTCCCCGTCGTACGCCCCTCCCGAGACGAGCACGACGTCGGGGTCGACGGCGATCACGACGTCGGCCATCTCGACGAACGTCGGGCAGGTGTCGTGGCCGCACGCCGACGCATCGGCGCTGGTCACATAGCCGGTTGCTGCCCGGCCGAGGTTGACCTCGTCCCAGCCGAGCTCGGCAGAGACAAGGGATGGCCACGTCGTGCCGTCGCCCCCGATGCCCTGCACGAGCGAGTCCCCGACTAACACGGCCACCGGCTTCGGGTCGCCGAGTGCTACGGCAGGGGAGGACGCCTGCGAGGCGGACGCGTTGGACGCATTGCCCGTCCACGAGGAGAGCAGCATGCCGGCCACGGCGACGCACAGGGCCACCGCGGCGGCCAGCGCCACCTTGCCCACCGTCCGGAGGCGCTGGTTGTCCCACACCGATGCCCTCTGGGGCGCACCGTGGGCGGCGAGGTTGTGCGAGTACGCGTAGGCGTTCGGGGTCGGATTGTCGCGGACGAGATTGAGGATGGAACCCTTCAGGGGAACGTCGGCGATCTCGAGGGCGGTCAGGGCGCGGCGCAGGTCGGCGGTGCGCGCCCGGTGCGCGCCGACGACCAGGACGATGCCGCCGAACTGCCGCCCCAGCACCTTGGCGTCGGTCACGGCGTTGAGCGGCGGAGAGTCGATCACCACCACGTCGAAGCGGCGGTGGATCTGGTCGAGCACCTCACGCCCACGCTCGGAGCCGAGCAACTCGCTCGGGTTGGGTGGCACGGTGCCGGCGATCAACACCTGCAGGTCGTCCGGTCCCCACGGCTGGAGCGCGTCGTCGAGTTCGCAGTCGCCGACGATCACGTCGGTGAGGCCGGCCCCTCCGGTGAGGTCCAGGGCTTCAACCAGCACCGGGCGCCGGAGGTCGGACTCCACGAGGCAGGTTGACACGCCCTCGGCCGCGAAGGCCGCCGCCAGGTTCATGGCCGTGGTCGACTTTCCCTCCCCGCTGATCGCGGACGAGAAGACCAACGCGCGGTGGTCCGAACCGGGCAGGAACTTCAGCGCCGTGCGGATCTGCCGTACCTGCTCCGAGCGCACCGACAGTGGCGCGGACGCCACCGCCACCGGGCTCGTCTCGGCTGCCCGGTCGCGGCTGATGGTGCCGAGCGGGGTGAGACCCAGGGTGTCCGTGAGTTCGTCTGCCGTGCGGACGCGAGCGAAACTCAGCTCGGCGATGACCTGGTAGGCGAGCCCGACGAGCAGCCCGGCGAGCGCGCCGAAGATGGCGAAGAGCCCGATGTTCGGCGACGACGGCGAGCGCGGAACCGTGGCCGACTCGATCAGTTGCGCCTTCACGGGAGAGCCCGACACGTCGTCGACCTTCGGGCTGAGTCCTGCGACGGTCTCGGCCAGGTGGTTTGCCGTCGAGTTGGCGATCGCCGCTGCCACGGCCGGCTCCGGGTTCGTGGCCTCGATGGTCACGAGCGACGTGTTGAGGGGGACAGAGGCCGAGACGGACCTGCGGAGCCTCTCGACGGTCGTGTCGAGGTTGAGCTCCTCGATCACCGGCGCGAGGACGATCTCGCGGGTGGCGATCGCGGCGAAGTTGCGGGCCTGCTGCTGCGAGAAGGTGCTGCCCTGGGCCAACTCTCCGGTGGTCTGCCCGCTGGTGACGGTGATGACGACGTCGGCGCTCGCGGTGAACTCGGGCGTCCGCGTGGCGGCAAGCCCTATTCCGGCGGCTGCTCCGAGCAGCGTCGCCAGCACGATGAACAGCCAGTGCGCCCTCAAGAGGCGAATGGCGTCGCCAACGGTCATTTCAGGACCCTCCCCCCCGGTTCGATATCCCCCGATATCGTGGTCCTGCCGAAAGGGTACCGCCTTGGTGGCGGGGGTGGGAACATTTCCACATTCGGATGTGATCTGGGGGTTGCGTGAGCCTGACAACGGAATCAGCTGCTGAGGCGCACGGAATGCAGCGCCGGCCGGCCGCCACGGTCTGGATGGCCGCTTCCGTGTTGGTTCTGTCCGTCGGGTTGCCCGCCGCGCTGCTCGCGGAGGTTCCGGACATCGAGCGGAGCCGGGCCTGGGTCCTGACGACGCTCGTCATGGTCTGGGCAGGCATCCGTCTGTCGGTCATCTGGGTGCGCGGGGTGCCCGCCCTCTTCGAGTTCTTCTTCTGGCTCTTCGCCTACATCTTCATGGGCGTCGCGCCGACCGCGCAGCTGCGCTCCGGGGAGATCTCGACCACGACGTCGGGCATCGACCCCGCCCTTGACATGCCCACCGCGCTCATCGTGGTGGGCGGCCTCGCCTCGTATGAGGTCGGGAGACTGATGTGGAGGGCGTTGCGACGACGCGACGCCGTCCATGGGGAGCCGGCAGTCGCGGTCAGCGCTCCCAGGTCCATCGTGCTCATGGGCGCAGGGCTCCTGTTCGGCGCCTACTTCCTCGCGAAGGTCGGGGTGGGGGCGGCCCTCGGGTCGCGCGCCGCGGCCTTCGCGGCGCGCAACGCCGCCTGGCCTGACCCCTCGATGCGCGCCGTGTTCTATGCGCTGGCGATCTACCCGATGCTGGTCGCGGTCGGCGCCCTTGTGCAGATCAGACGCGACGCCTCCGGGATGAGGCGTGCGACCCACACAGTGATGATCGCGATCGGCCTGATGGTCCTGATGGCGATCGTCAGCCCGATCTCGAGCGCCCGCTACACCTTCGGCACCGTGGCGTTCGCGCTGGTCGCCTATCTCGGGGCGCTGAGGACAGCGGGTCGCGCGCGGATCACGATGCTCGGCACCCTCGCAGGCTTCCTCTTCGTCTTCCCGCTCGCCGACGCTTTCCGGACCGACGAGGTGCGGCTGACGAGGTCCGGGTTCTTCCAGGAGTACCTCGGCAACCCCGACTACGACGCGTTCTGGCAGATCGCCAACGCCTACTCCTACACCGTGGACGGACTGGTCGAGCCTGGGCGGCAGCTGCTGGGCAGCATGTTCTTCTGGGTGCCACGCAGCATCTGGCCCGACAAGCCGATCGACACAGGTGCGCTGCTCGCGCAGTACCGGGGTTACTCGTTCGACAACCTGTCAGCTCCCCTGTGGGCCGAGCTGCTGGTCAACGGGGGCGTCGTCGCGGTGGTCGTCGGATTCCTGGTACTCGGCGCGCTGCTGGCGGCCATGGACCGCAAGGTGGGACCGACCTTCGCGTCGTCGGGCTGGTGGGCCATCGTCGGCGCCATCCTTCCCGTCTACATGACGATCCTGCTGCGCGGTTCGCTCCTGCAGGCGACGGGGTCGATCGCCGTCGCGATGGCGTGCCTGCTGTGGGTCAGGCGAGCGCCGACCCGTAGTGCTGCTCCAGAGACGCGGCGATCGCCTCCATCGTGAGGTCCGACCGCACGAACTCGCGGCCGCGCCGACCGCAGTCGAGCGCCAGCTGGGGGTCGCTGAGCAGCGCGTCGACGGCGTCGACGAAAGCGTCGGTCGAGTCGTCCACGACGATTCCAGCGCCGGCGCGTTCGACGAGGGGGGCCAGGCCACAGGTGTCGGTGATGATCACCGGGCGGCCGACCGACATGGCTTCGAGCACCGACATGGGGTACGGCTCGTTGATCGATGGCAGGACGTAGATCGTCGAACGCGAGGTGCGCTCCAGCACGAGATCCGGGCCGAGTGGACCCTCCCAGGCCACCGGCACACCGGCGCTGACGGCCTCCCGCACCGCCTGCTTGACCGCCGGCCCCTCGCCCTCGTCCGGCCCGACGAGCGTGAACCGTGCCCGGGGGTGCTTCTCGTGCAGGGCGCGCGCGGCGTCGACGAGCAGCATCGGCCGCTTGCGTGGCGCGAGCCGGGCGAGGAACAGCACCTCGGGACCCGCCACGCTGACCGGCGGCGGGTCGGCGAGCGGCACGCCGTTCGCCAGCTCCGCCAGCCGCAGCTCTGGGCCGGCCACCTCCTGCAGTTGGCCGCGCTCCAGTGCGGTGAGGTGGAAGATCTCCCGGGCTCCGCGGAGGACGGGGCGCGTCATGAGCGCGTCGAGCGGGCGGGCCAGCGGGTTGTCCGACGGGTCGATCATGCCGTGCGTCTGCAGGAAGTACGGGACCCCCTCCAACCGGGCGATGGCGGCCGCGGGCAGCGTCACCAGGTCGCGCGCCGCGTGCACGTGCACGACGTCGGCGCTGCGCACATGGCGCAGCAGCCAAGCCCACAGGCCGGGCGCCGCGAGGCCGGCGAAGCCGGCGCCCGGCAGGACCTGGATGCCGCGGAACAGGTGGAGCGGGACCCCGTCCAGCTGCGTGGGCACCTCGTCGCGCGGGAAGCCGCGGGTCGAGGCGATGATTTGCACCTGGTGCCCGCGGTCCTGCAGCGCTTTCGCCTGGTTGACCGCCACCCGCACGGGCCCGCCGTACTCGCCGAGCGGGCTGATGAGCGTGACGACCGACAGGATTCTCATGCCGCTGGGCGCTTGCGGAGCAGCGGCTCGGCCACCGGGGCGAGCACGATCTGCCCGTCCGCGACGTCCTTGACCACCAGTGCCCCTGAGCCGACCACCGCGCCGTCGCCGACCGTCACCCCGCGCAGCACCGTCGCGCGGGCGGCGATCCACGTGCCGTTGCCGATGGTGATGGGCGCGTTGTTCAGCTCGAACGTGGGCGAGTGCATGTCGTGTGAGCCGCTGCACAGCAGCGCCGACTGCGAGATGATCGACTGGCTTCCGATGCTCACCTGCACCAGGTTCAGGATCCAGGCGTCCTCGCCGATCCAGGAGTGGTCGCCGACCTTGAGCCGCCACGGCCAGTGCACACGCACGCGCGGCTTGATGTAGACGCCTTCGCCGATCTCGGCCCCGAACGCCCTGAGAATCCTGACCCGCAGCCCGGCCGGGCACCACCACCGGACGAACACCAGCCCCGAGACCAGCTGCCACAACACCTGCCACACAAAGCCACGACCTTTGTCGTATCCCGTGCAGCCACTGAGATCCCACCGCGGTTCCATGAGCCCCCCTCTACGGTCCGCAATGGGGCCACTATAACGAGCAATCCCCCGTGGCGAGGGCCTAAACCATAGACTTCGTGCGCAGGCGGCCCTCGGCCGCGGCAGGGGGGAGGAACATCGTGCGCGCACTGTCCGGGCTCAACAAGGCGTTCGGGTATGCCCTCTCCATGCTCCTGCTCGCCGTCGCCTCCCTCGTTGTCATCCCGGCGATGATCCGGGCCAGCGGCGACGCCGCCTGGGGTGCGATCGCGGTGGGGCAGTCGGTGGGGGCGATCGCAGCGGTGGCGGTCGCCTACGGCTGGTCCCTGTCCGGTCCGGCGGAGGTCGCGCGCGGCTCCGCCGATCAGCGGCGCGAGGAGTTCGTCTCGTCGGTGAAGGTGCGGCTCTCGCTGTTCGTGCCCGTCGTCCTGGTGGCTGTGCTGGTGTCGATGCTGCTGGCCCCCGCGCGACCGGACCTCGCGGCTCTCGGCACCGGCACGGCCTCCCTGGCGGGGCTCACCGCCAACTGGTTCTTCGTGGGTCTCGCGCGCCCCTACGTCTTCCTGCTTGTCGAGACCGTGCCGCGGGTGCTCGGCACGCTCGTCGGCATCCTGCTGATGCGGGGCGGGGCCGACGCCGGGGTGGGGCTGGCCTGTCAGTCTGCGGGATTCCTTGCGGCCTTCTGCCTGTCCTCCGTCTGGATCTTCTCCTACCTCAGGCGGTCCGGGGCGGTGCCCGCCGCAGTGCCGGGGCTCGGCCAGCTGCTCCGCAGCCGCGGCGACGGGCTCGTGTCTGCGCTGGGCAGCGCCGGCTATGTCGCGGCACCCGTGATCATCGTCTCTGCCGTCGCCCCCGGGGTGCAGCCGCTGTATGCGCTGGCCGACAAGCTGCAGCGTCAGGTGTCGGTGGCCATGGGGCCGGCCGTCACGGTACTGCAGGGCTGGGTGCCGCGCGGTCGTCACCCTGCGTCCCGCGCGCAGCGGGGGCTGGCCGGCAGCGCGGGAATCGCGGTGCTGATGGCGCTGGCGGTCTGGGTCGCCGGGCGGCCACTGCTCGGCTGGCTCGGAGCGGGAAGCCTGGAGCCGTCGGGGGCCCTCGTGGTGCTGATGGCCGGGTTCGTGGCCTTGAACTTCATGGAGTCTGTCATCGCGAAGACGGTCCTGGCGACGTTCGGGAAGCTGCGGGTCGTCGCCAGGGCGACACTCGTCGGCGCACTGGTGGGCCTACCGCTCGTCGCCGCCGGCGCGGTGTGGTGGGGCGCCGAGGGCGCCCTGGTCGGCGTGGTACTCGGCCTCGCGGTCAGGATGGGATGGGAACTGGTTGTGGCGTTGCGCGTCCTGCGCGGCGCCGGGACGGAGGAGCTGTGATGGCACTGGTGGACATCGCGACGACGGCCGTGTGGCTGCTGCCTGCGAGCCGGGCGAAGAACGCCCTACTCAGGAAGGTGGGGCATGACGTGGCGCCGAGCGCCAGAGCCGCGATGAATCTCGTGCTGCGCGTGCGGCGGTTCACCGTGGGCGACGGGGCCTCGGTCGGGAGATTCAACCTGTTCAAGGACCTGTCGGCTGTCGAGCTGGCGCCCGGGTCGCGCATCGGGCGGATGAACCTCATCTCCGCACACCCCGTGTACGACCGCCACTACCCGGACGGGGCGCGGCTGATCCTGGGGGAGAAGGCGAAGGTCACGTCGCGGCACAGCGTGGACTGCTCCGGTGGGGTCACCGTCGGGGCGCTCGCCTCGGTGGCGGGACGTCAGACGCTGATTCTCACCCACAGCGTCGACCTTTCCCGCGACGCGCAGGTCGCGTATCCGGTAGTGGTGGGGGAGCGCAGCTTCGTGGGCGCGCGGTGCCTGATCCTCGGGGGCGCGTCGCTGCCCGAGAGGTCCGTGCTGGCCGCCGGGTCGGTTCTCACCCGGTCGGGAAAGCGGGATCGGGGAGTCTGGGCCGGGGCGCCTGCGACCTGGCGGGCGCCGAAGGAAGGACTCTGGTTCGACCGCGAGGACACGTCGACGCACCGCCTCTACGTCCCCGCGACGGGGGAGACGCACGAGGGCGTGATCTGAGGTTTCAGGCCGCCCGCAGCCGCCGGGCCCACTGGGCGATCAGGCCAGCGGTGACGAGCGCGGTCAGGGCGCCGAGTACCGTGTAGACCACCGTGAACACGGCGGGAGCCCCGGAGAGCAGGAAGGCGAGACACAGCACCCCGTAGTCGGCCGGCAGCAGAGCGAGCGAGCGGGCCGCGCTCGGCTGACGTGGTGTCGCGGACTGATCCTTCGGCAGCAGGAACTGCGTCAGCAGGATCCCGGAGAACTGCACCACCGCCACGAACAGGTAGGCGAGCGGGACGAGCAGCCACCCCGTCGGAACGTCCCAGTGCAGCCAGGCGGCGAGCAGGACGGCGGTGTGGACCAGCACGGTCTTGCCGGAGTCGACGAGGTGGTCGAGCCATTCGCCGAGCCGCGACCCGCCGCCCCGCAGCCGGGCGAGCTGCCCGTCGGCGGAATCGAAGGCGAACCCGAGGACCAGCAGGAGGCCGACGCCGAGCCCGGTCAGGGGAGACGGCTCGGCGAGCACGAGCAGCACGAGTGCGCCCAGCGAGCACAGTGCCGACAGGCCGGTGACCGCATTGGGGGTGAGGCCGAGCACGTGGGCGGCGGAGGCGAGGACGCGGCCGATCGGGCGGTTGATCCAGCGCGAGTAGTAGGAAACTCCCACCGACGTCTTCTGCGCCCTGAACAGGCGTGCATAGCTGTCCATGAAGGTGTTCCCCGTAGCCATCTGCGCCTCCCCGTGCCTGGTGGGCCACACAGTACCGCTCCCGGCCCGGTGACGACGGAAGGGCCGGACCCTGACACGGGTCCGGCCCTTCCTCGGCGCGTGGGTCAGCGGCCGGAGCTGCTCACCGCGTGGTACGAGAGGTCCTGCTGCGTGACGGTGGACGTCACTGCGTCCTTGGTCTTCACCGAGGCGACGGTCGAACCGGACCTCGTGGCGGTGACCGTCGTGTAGCCCGTCTCCAGAGGGAACGTCTTGGCGCTCACCCCGGCCGGTGCCGTGTAGCTGTAGCTCTTGCTGCCGACCTTGACGCTTACGGTCGTGGACGCCTTCAGGAACGTCAACAGCTCGACGGTGTCGCGCGGGGTGGTGCGGTTGCCGCTCCACTGGACCATGATGCCGCTGTAGGAGGGTTTGGTCTTGTAGGACTGGATGCGGTGCGTGACGTAGATCACGTCGGAGGTGATGGCGGGCTTCGCATCGGTCTTGAACTGCGTCGCGTAGTACTTGCTGATGTCGAGGAAGCTGTACCCGTGGTCGTCCGAGGGGGCGAAGCTCGTGCCCTCTGAGTAGTCGTTCCAGGTGGTCAGGAGCACCCAGTCCGCGTCCTGCGAGATGGCCTTGTCCCAGCCTGCGCGCAGGGTCTCGGTGTTACCTGCCTCGTCGTAGAGCTTCTGGTTCGGGCGCTCGTCCTGGACGGCGACGGGCTGCATCCACAGCTTGCCCAGCTTGTGCGCCTGGGCAGCGTAGTTGGGGCCGTTGGCGGTCAGGAGGGGGTCGCGGGCGCCCCAGTTGCCGAAGCCCATGCTGATCGACGCGTAGTCGCTCATCTTGCTGGCGTTCAGGAAGACGGGGAAGAAGGCGGTGGAGATGGAGTACTTCGACTTCATCAGGTCCAGGATCGACTTCCACTGGGAAGCGGTCTTGTTCTCCGCCTTGAAGGGGGAAATCACGACCTTGCCGCCCACCTTGTAGACGGACGAGTACTTGGACAACGTGGCGAGAGCGGCGGCGAGATCCGCGGCGGAGGCCTTGCCCGCGCTGGCGGTGGCGTCTACCTGCAGCATGATCTTGAAGTCACTTGAGACAGCCTCGGCCGCCTGCATCAGCAGGACGGTGCGGTCCCAGTTCGAGCCGCTCAGCGAGAGGATGTCAACCGCGAAGCCGTCGATGCCGGCGTCGATGGCCTGCCTGACCTCGGTCTTCAGGTCCTCCAGCTTGTAGTTGCCGGAGATGGGGTCACGGGTCAACGGGCGATCGCGCAGCAGGCCGCCGACGCTCGCGTACTTGCCGTTCTCGCCCGAGGCGACGAGGTAGTGCCTCGCGTAGTAGTCAGCGTCGCTCGCCTTGTTGTCGATGGAGACGGGGTACGGCGGGAAGTAGTGCGCGAACACCATCTTTCCGTTGTCCGTGGCCGAGTCCGTCGCCTCGGACGTCTTGTCGGAGGTGCTCGAGTTGCTGCTCGAGCCGCTGGTGGAGATCGTGACTGTCAGCGTCGGGGCCTTGGCGCCGGTGGCCGAGAAGTTGAGCTGTGCCGCCGAGACAGTGTTGCGGACCTCGAACGAGGCTCCGGTCGTGATCTGGGAGGCGACCTTCGACGCGTTGAGCTTCAGTGCGCTGGTCTTGCCTGCCGGGGCGGTCGAGGTGGTGTTGACCTCCGCGCCGAGGGCGGCCGGGCGTGCGGTGTAGGTGACCTTGGCCGCGGTCCAGGAGTTGTTCACCGGGACGACGGTGACATCGGTGCTGCCCGAGCCGCCGACCGACGTCACGTTCAGGTTGAGGGACGCACCGGTGATGGACTCGCCGGAGGCCAGCGTCAGCTTGTCGAAGCCCAGGTAGCTCGCGTACATCGTCTTGCTGCCGAACAGGGTGGTGGCCGTCGAGAAGTTCGTCGTCGTGGCGGCGCTGGAGGTGTAGGTGGTGCGGGTCGCGGGAAGGGTGACCGTGCGCGTCGTGGCCGCGTCCTCTGCCTGGGCCGTGGGGGCGAGCAGGGCTCCGCCGCCGATCAACGTGCTCAGGAGGACGGCGAGGAGCAGCGCTCCGAGGGTCCTGGGGCGGACTCTGAATGACTTCATCAGGAAACCTGTCTTGCGGGGGTGCGGGGGTGCGATGCGAACAGTGAGTGTGAAGTTGTCAGGGACTCGCGATGGCTCGAGCATCAAGCTGAGTAAATCTTAACAAACTCTCAGGTTCGTGTCGAAACGGGACCATCTTCGGTCACCAGGGGGCTCGTTTCGGCCATTCTGTGACCGTTCTCGCAGATTGGACAGGCCGCGGCAGGCAACTCACCGCGCGGCCAGGGGCTGAGGTGTGGACATATCGACGTCCTGGGCGTCGAACACGAGTAGTCTGTGGCCATCGCAGACCGGGGGGAGAAGCGATGAATCTGTCTGTTGTGGGGGACGGCCCCAGGATCGTGGGCTATGTGCCCGGTGGCTGGGACATGTTCCACGTGGGCCACCTGAACATCCTGAGCCACGCGAGGAAGCACTGTGACGTGCTGATCGTGGGGGCGGTGACTGACGAGGCTCTCGAGGAGATGAAGGGCAGGCGCCCGATCATCCCGCTCGCCGAGCGGATGGCCATCCTTGAGGCGTTGTCAATGGTCGACAAGGTCGTCGTCGACACCTCGAGCGACAAGGTCAAGGTGTGGGAGCAGGTCCATTTCGACGTGCTGTTCAAGGGCGACGACTGGAAGGGCACGTCCAAGGGCGAGCGGCTGGAGAAGGCCATGGCAGGGGTGGGCGTGCGGGTCATCTACTTCCCGTACACCCGCAGCACCAGCTCGACGCAGCTGCGTGCCGCGCTCGGCGAGCGCCTGGGCTGACCCGGGCGCCTCAGCCGAGACCGGCCGGTGGGGGCGTGAGGTCCCTGAACGTGCGCAGATGGTAGGTCAGTGACGAGCCGGGTTCCGTCTGCGCCTCCATGACGGTGCCGAGCACGACGGTGTGGTCGCCGCCGGGGGTGAACGTCAGCTCCTCGCAGCGGAGCCATGACGTTGCGCCGTCGATGCGGGGCAACCCGTTGTCGGCGTGCCAGCCGAGCCCGTCGAAGCGGTCAGCCTCGCCGTGCCGTGCGAACTGCAGCGCGATCTCCGACTGGCCACCGGCCAGGACGTTGATCCCCGCGCGGCCGCTGGCACGCAGCCGCTCGATCATGCCGCCACGGTTGTCCAGCGCGAACAGCACCATCGGGGGCGTGATCGACAGTGAGGCGAAGGCGGAGACGGTCGTCCCCGTCGGCATGCCGCCGAGCGTCGTCGTGATGATCGTGACGGGGGCCGGGACGTGGGCCATGGCCTCGCGGAACTCGAGTTGCAGTTGATCCACGGCGACCACGCTATCCCGGCACGGCAGGGGTCGGCGTCAGCTGAGACGGGACTTCGCCGTCGGCTCAACTGCCGAAGGCGATGCAGATCGGGCCGATGATCACCAGGCAGGTCTGGGTGGGCGTCGGGGTGACGGTCGGGTCGGGCGTCGGGGTGACGGTCGGCTCGGGCGTGGGTTCCGGGGACGGCTCGGGCGACGGCTCGGGCGTGGGCGACGGGGTCGGGGAATCCGGGCGTTCGGGGGCGGGGATGAAGAGCGGGGGCGTGGTCTCCGGCATCGTGGGTTCGACCTGAGACGGTGTTTCGGTGGGAGGCGGCGACGAGTCCGCAGTCGCGGACGGGGTGGGCTGTGTAGACGGTGTGGATCTCGTCGTCGCGACGGTGGGCACGACGGTCGGGACGTCCGTTGCCCGGGACGTGGGGCGGATCAGCGCTGGAGGCGTTGTCGGTTCGATGACCGGCCATGGTGTCGACTCAACGATAGGGGCGGTGGTACTCGGCTCCTCGTGGACCGCGGGAGATGGCGACCGGCTCCCTGACTCGAAGACCGCCGTGCTGGCGGACGCCGACGCGGCGGCAGGGACCGGGGCACGCCGCTGGTCTGGTCCTGCAGCATCCGTCGATCCACCGCCCGAGCCGACTGCGACGAGAGCCACGGCCGTCGCTGCGAGGATCGCGACGCTGGCGACGGCCCCGATGGGACTCATGATGACGCTGGCCGCCGTGTGTGCGGCCGCGCTGGCGCCCGATGAGGGTCCGGGTGCCTGGGCTGCCTGCGCCGTAGGAGGGGCGAGCACGCCAAAGGCCAGCAGGCCGACCGCGGACCCTCCGGCCAGGACCGCGACGAGTCGGAGAGTGGACCCGAGGCCCGCGATCCGACGGTTGGCGCGCGAACAGTTTTCGCACTCGCCGAGGTGTTCGTCCATGCGCGCGAGCTGGGCCGCGGGCAGCGAGGCGCGGACGTGGGAGCCGATCCGCTGTAGCGCCCACTGGCATTCCCGGCGCCGGGAGCGGGTGTCGACCTGGGCCTGCAGCCAGGCCTTTGCGAGTCCTTCCCTGGCGCGCCGGGTCAGGACGGAGGCCGCGTTGGGGGTGAGCCCGAGGTCCCTGGCCACCTCGGCCGCCGACTGGCCCTCCACCTCCACCCGCCACAGCACGGACTGCCACCGCTTCGGGAGCGTGCGGAAGGCGTCGGTGACCAACTCGTGGTCGGCCATGGCCTCGTCGAAGCTGACCTCGCCGGAGGCCAGTTCGAGTACCTCGTCGTCGGTGGGAACCTCGCGCGAGCGGCGTCCCCAGGTCGCGGCCAGGTTGCGGATGGTCGTGTGGAGATACGGGCCGAGGTCCCGGCGTGGCCCTCCGCCGCCCTGAATCGTCCGCCAGGTCCGGGAGAAGGCCTCGGCCGTCAGATCCTCCGGATCGAGACGGTTGGTGGTGCCCCGCGCGACTCGCACAGCACTTGCGTGATGGCGGTAGAAGAGCGTCGTGAAGGCCTCGTGGTCGCCTGCACGGGATAAGGAGAGCAGTTCCTCGTCGGAACGGCCGTCAGCGCGGGCGCGGTCGAACGTCGCGGCTGTCGTGGCCGGACGCTGTCGAGTGCTCATGCCTCAGGACTCCGTCTCACATGGGTGGGTGTACGCAAGCGTAGGAGACATTCGCGGGCGGCGAAACATGTGGTGCGGGGCCCGGGAACGGCTCGGAGACGCACTCGTCGGAGAAACCTGTCGGGACCGCGTCACATTCCCGGGTCTGCGGGGTCTTGCCAGATAGAGGGGGTGTGGAAGCGCATTGGGGGGGCGATTCCACATCCTCTCCGACGGCCTAGCGTCCCTCTGCGTCGTCCGCGTCGATGTCCTGCATTCCTGGCGTGTCGTAGATGAGCGACGCGCCGTCGGCGGACTTCTTCATCTGCTCGGGGGCGATGAGGCGGGCGAGGTGGTAGACGGCGACGACGACGATCGTGCCCAGCGCAATGCCGCTCAGCGAGAAGCTGCCGAAGGGGACGGACACGTCGCCGACGCCGATGATGATGCCCGCGGAAGCAGGGATCAGGTTCAACGGGTTGCCGAAGTCGACGTTGTTCTCACGCCAGATCTTCGCGCCGAGCAGGCCGATCATGCCGTAGAGGACGACAGTGATGCCGCCGAGGACGGCCGACGGGGTGGCGGAGATGATGGCGCCGAACTTCGGGGAGAAGCCGAACAGGATCGCCACGACCGCGGCGACCAGGTAGGCGGCGGTCGAGTAGACGCGGGACGCCGCCATGACGCCGATGTTCTCCGCATAGGTGGTGGTCGGGCCGGCGCCGACGGAGGTCGCCAGCATGGAGCCGACGCCGTCGGCGGCGATCGCGCGGCCCATGTAGTCGTCCAGGTTTTCCTTGGTCATCTCGGATACGGCCTTGACGTGGCCGGTGTTCTCAGCGATGAGGGCGATCACGACCGGCAGGGCGATGATGATGGCGCCGAGCGAGAAGTGGGGCAGGTGGATGCCGACGATGTTGTCGGTGGCGCCGTAGGTCCAGTTGGCGAGGTCCGTGAGCGGGGGCAGGCCGATCCAGTCCGCGGAGGCGACGCCCGACCAGTCGACGCGCAGCGCCTCGGACACGGTGCCATCCTCGGCGACCTTCTGCAGGGGCCCGAAGGCGAGGTCGGCGAGCCAGCTGAGCACGTAGCCGATGATCAGCGACAGGAAGATGGCGATGCGTCCCATGAAGCCGCGCAGGCCGATCGACAGAGCCACGACGATGAGCATGACGACGAACGCGAGCCACGGGTCGACGGGCCAGTAGACGCTCGCCACGACCGGGGCGAGGTTGAAGCCGATCAGCATGACCACGGCGCCGGTCACGACCGGGGGCAGCGCCTTGTGGACGACCTTCGCGCCGGCGAAGTGGATGACCAGACCGACCATGAACAGCGTCAGGCCGACGACGAACAGCGCGCCGGTCACGTCGGCGGGGTTGCCGCCCGCGGCGTAGATCGCCGTCGCGACGCCCACGAACGACGCGGAGCTGCCGAGGTAGCTCGGCACGCGGTGCTTGGTCGCGAAGATGAAGATGATGGTCGCGATGCCGGACATCATCACCGCAAGCTGCGGGTTGAGGCCCATCAGGAGCGGGAACACGAACGTCGCGCCGAACATGGCGACGACGTGCTGCGCGCCGAGCCCGATCGTGCGTCCCCAGTTCAGTCGTTCGGTGGGTTTGACCACGGCCCCGGGGAGGAGCTCGCCGTTGTTATGCAGTGTCCACATCAGCGCGGAATCCTTTCGTCCGCGGAATGGTACAGGTCACGGTTCGTCCCCTGTCGACCCCGCAGCTCCCCTCGCCCGCGCCGCGGGCAGGTGGCCGATGGACCGCCTCCTGCACGGTAAGATGGGTCGCCTTCCCGGACGCTCGTCGCGCCCCGTTAGGCTGAACCCATGGCTCATGACGTTGCGGTGCTGGGAGCGACCATCGCTGGGCTGACCGTGGCCCGCCGGCTCGCCCACAAGGGCTATGACGTCCTGGTACTCGACCCGAACCCCGAGGGCGACAGCGCGGCCATCGGCCACGGCGTCGCCGCCGTCGGCCACGCGTCGACGATCGCCAACATGGCTAACGCCTACGGCCTCGACGCGGCGCGCGAACACATCCGCCGCAACCTGTCCGGGTTCCATGAGATCCGCCGCATCCACCCCGACCACACCATGCTCGCACTGAGTGACCGTTCGCTGCCCGGAGGCGACGAGAGCGAGTCGCGTTCGATCGTCGAGCTGTACCGCGAGGAGGGGATCGAGGCCGACCTGCTCGTCGCTCCCGACGGCGTCAGCGTCCGCACCCAGGCGCTGTCCGTCGACGTCGCCGCCTACGCCGCGACGCTGCGGGCCGCGGCGGTGGCGGCGGGGGCCAACGTCGTGCACGGCGTCACCGTCGCCCACCTGACCAGGCGTGAGGGAGTCACCCGTGTGCACTTCCGCAACAATCTCGCCTGGGTCCGTGACATCGGCACGGTTGGCGCCCGTGCCGTCATCGACACTCTCGGCGTGAGCCCCTGGGGTGCCGCGGCGCGCGTTGCGCCGGCCCAGTGGGTGCCCGTCGTGAGATGCACCCCGCGCAAGGCCCTGTCGCAGGTGTCGCTGTGCGCGACGTCGGCGGCCTGGATGATCCGCCCGCTCGGCGACCGCGCGCTCGTGCTCGGCCAGAAGGCCAGCATCGGTCGCATCGCGCAGGCGGGCGTGGAACTGCACGACTGGTGCGTCGAGCATCTTGGCGCCACCGACCTGGTCGAGGGACGACTCGCCATCGACCCGAGCGACCACGGCCGCCCCGTCGTCGGCGCCTCAGCGATCCCCGGCGGCTACTACGCCCGTGGCAATGGTCGTGGCGAGCTGATGAACGGTACCGCCAGCGGCTGGTACCTGGCCGAGTTGATCGGCGGCCAGCGCTCGGCCGGCGGCGCGATGCCACCGCTCAGCCGGCTCCGCGCCTACGGGGCCTCGCGCCTTCGTCGTCGGGGCTAGGTCGGGTGCACGGGTCCCTGAGCGTGTGTTCGGGTCCCTGAGCGTGTGTTCGGGTCCCTGAGCGTGTGTTCGGGTCCCTGAGCTTGTCGAAGGGCGCCGAGCGGAGCGAGGTGTAGCAAGGCGGGGACTCTTCGCTGCGCTCAGGGCGTTTCGACGAGCTCAACGATCCGGGTCAGATCCAGGCGTTGCCCAGCCACATGCGCATCAACCACTCGGGGCGGGTGAGGAGGTCGGCGGTCAGGATCGGGTAGATGAACGCGAAGTTCCACAGGATCACGGCGATGATGATGCCGACGACCATGGCCTTCAGCCACCGTTTGGGGTTGTGGTCGCGGGGCCCGAGCAGCTTGCCCAGCGCCATCGCCAGGATCGTGCAGCTGAACGGGATGATCATGATCGCGTAGAAGAAGAACAGGGGGCGGCCCGCATACTGGAACCAGGGCAGCCAGGCGGCGGCGATGGCCACGAGCGGCACGCCGAAACGCCAGTCGCGGCCGGCGACCCACCATCCGATGGCGAAGATGATGGCGATCAGCGCGGACCACCACAGCAGGGGGGTGCCCATGCCGGAGATGATCCGCAGGCACGTCGTGCCTACCGCGGTGCAGCCGTCCTCGCCGGGTTCGATGCCATTGACGGCCTCGATCCCGATGGGCCTGAGCATCAGCAGCCAGCCGGCCGGGTTCGCCTCGTAGGGGTGCGTCGCGTCGACCATCATGCCGGTTCCGGTGTGGAAGTTGTAGGCGAGCTGGTGGTAGTGGAACAGCGATCCGAGGGCCTCGCCGAAGCGCTGGACGAGCGGGTCGTCCGGGTTCTCGGCACCCCAGGACCGCGCGTAGCCGCCCGACGTGGTGAGCCAGCCCAGCCACGAGGCGAGGTAGACGGGGATCGCGACGACGACGAGCTGCACGAACGCTGCCGGTGCGTCGATGACGATCGAGAGCCACTGCTTCCGCCCGGCTCCGGCGAGCCGCCGGGCGCCGATGTCCCAGAAGACGACGAGGATGCCGAACGCGGCGATCAGATAGATCGAGTTCCACTTGACCGCGCACGAGGCGCCGAACATGAGGCCGGCGACGACGCGCCACGGCCGCCAGAGAAGCAGCGGCCCGAACCGTCCGTCGAGGTCCGGCTGACCGCTGCGTTCGAGGTGGTCGGCCAGCCGGTGCCGGAACCAGTCCCGGTCGGCCACCAGCGCGGCGACGGCGGCGACGGCGAATGTCGCCTGGAAGATGTCGAGCAACGCGAGACGGCTCATCACGAACGCGAGGCCGTCGAACGTCAGCAGGAGGCCGGCGATGGCACCGATCAGCGTCGAGCGGGACAGGCGGCGGGCCAGCCGGATTGTGAAGAACACCAGCAGCGAGCCGAACAGGACCGCCGAGATGCGCCAGCCGAACGAGTTCATCCCGAAGAAGTGCTCGCCGACGCCGATCAGGAGCTTGCCGAGCGGCGGGTGCACCACGAACGAGGGGGTGTCCTGCATGCCGCTGAGGTCGCCCTGCACGATGAGGTCGTTGGCGTTCTCGGTCCAGTTGCGCTCGTAGCCCGACTGCAGGATCGCCCACGCGTCTTTGGCGTAGTACGTCTCGTCGAACAGCAGCTTGTTGGGGAAGTCGACGTTCCAGATCCGGATGAAGAACGCGAGTGCGGTGATGCCGATGGTCACGGCCCAACCGATGGCACGGTCACTAAGGCGGCCGTCTCGGAGAGCCTGGAGGGTCGTCAGCACGTCGCCCAGCATAGGCTGATGGCATGCAGACCCTGACGGGCGGCTCACTCATCCTCGCCGCGACCCCCATCGGATCATCCACCGACGCCAGTCAGGCACTCCGCGACGCCATCGCCTCCGCCGACATCATCGCGGCCGAGGACACCCGCCGGTTCGTCACCCTGACGAAGCGGCTGGGAATCGAACCGGTGGGTCGGATCGTCAGCTACTTCGAGGGAAATGAGTCGGCCCGCACCGGCGAGCTGGTCGAGGCCGTCGCAGGCGGCGCGCGGGTCGTGCTGTGCACCGACGCAGGCATGCCCAGCGTCAGCGACCCCGGCTACCGCGTCGTGGTCGCCTGCGTCGAGCGTGGGCTGCGCGTCACCGCCGTCCCCGGCCCGTCGGCCGTCCTGACAGCGCTGGCCGTCTCAGGCCTGCCCGTCGACCGGTTCTGCTTCGAGGGATTCCTGCCCCGCAAGTCGGGAGAGCGACGCCGACGCCTCGGGAAGCTCGCGGCGGAAGAGCGCACGATGGTGTTCTTCGAGGCCCCGCACCGGCTCGCCGCGTTCCTGACCGACGCGGCAGCCGAACTGGGCGACGAACGGCCCGCGGCCGTCTGCCGGGAGCTGACCAAGCCCTACGAGGAGGTCCGACGGGGCGGGCTCGCCGAGCTCGCCGGGTGGGCCGCCGAGGGGGTGCGCGGCGAGGTCACGATCGTCGTCGCGGGGGCCGAGGACATCGAGGTCAGCACCGACGAGGCCGTGCGCCTGGTTTTCCGCGCCATGGATGGCGGTGCGAAACTGTCTGCTGCGGTCGCCGAGGTGGCGAAGGCCACGGGGGCGAACCGCAAAGAGCTGTACGCGGCCGCGCTGGCCGCCAGGGAGGGCAAGTGAGCGTGTTGGAGGGACTGGGGCTGCCGCCTCTGCCGGAGGCCCTGCCCCGCCGCGTGATCGACAACCACACGCACCTGTTCTCGACCGCCAACTACTCCGGGCTGCAGGTGGACGACAGCCTGAGGCTCGCGGCCCAGGTCAATGTCACGCGGGTCATCGAGGTCGGCTGCGACGTCGACGACGCGCGCTCCGCCGTCGACCTCGCCGCCCGGAACCCGCAGGTCCGGGCGGCCGTGGCCCTGCACCCCAACGACGCGGCCCGCAGGTTCGCCGCCGGGGGTGAGGAGGCGCTCGCCGACGACCTGGCCGCCATCCAGGCTCTCGTCGACCGCGACGAGGTCGTCGCCGTCGGCGAGACAGGCCTCGACTACTTCCGCACACCCCAGGGCATCGGCCGCGAGATCCAGGAGCGCAGCTTACGGGCGCACATCGCGTGGGCGAGGCGGACGGGCAAGACCCTGATGATCCACGACCGCGACGCCCACGACGACGTGCTGCGAGTCCTGGACGACGAGCCGCTCCCCGAGCGCGTGGTGATGCACTGCTTCTCCGGCGACGCGGACGTCGCCCGGCAGTTCGTCGACCGCGGTTGCTGGCTGTCCTTCCCCGGGGTGGTGACGTTCGGCTCGGCCGGGGCGTTGCGGGAGGCCGCCCTGGCGACCCCCGTCGACCGGCTGCTCGTCGAGACCGACGCCCCGTACCTGACCCCGAAGCCCCGACGCGGCAAGGCCAACGCGCCCTACCTGCTTCCCCACACGGTCGCCTTCCTGGCCGACCTGCTCGGCATGGACCTTGCCGAGTTCTGCGACCTCACCGTCGCCAACACGTTCGCCGCCTATGGAGAGTGGGGCACGGATGCCTGACACAGGCCTGCTCGATCCCGCCTCGGTGCGCCGCCTCGCCGCCGAACTCGACCTGCGCCCGACCAAGCAGCGGGGACAGAACTTCGTCATCGATCCCAACACCGTGCGCCGCATCGTCACCATGTCGGGCGTCACCGCCGACGATGTGGTGCTCGAGATCGGCCCCGGTCTGGGGTCGCTGACGCTGGGCCTGCTCGAGGTCGGAGCCCGGGTCGTCGCCGTCGAGATCGAGGACCGGCTGGCCCACCGGCTCCAGCAGACGGTCGCAGAGCGCCTCGGCCCGGACGCGGCGCTGCGCCTCGACGTCGTGAACATCGACGCGCTGCAGGTCACGGAGCTTCCCGTGCAGCCCACCGCCCTCGTCGCGAACCTCCCGTACAACGTCTCGGTGCCCGTGTTGCTGCGGATGCTCGAGCTCTTCCCGCACTGGGACCGCGGTCTGGTGATGGTGCAGCTGGAGGTGGCGGACCGGCTCGTCGCCCCGCCGGGCTCGAAGGTCTACGGCGTCCCCAGCGCCAAGGTCGCCTGGTACGCCGACAGTGCCCGCATCGCGACCGTTCCGCCGAAGGTGTTCTGGCCCGTCCCGAACGTCGACTCCGGACTGGTGCGCCTGACCCGGCGCCCCGCGCCCGACACCCCGGCGACGCGCGAGGCCACCTTCCGGGTGGTCGACGCAGCCTTCGCGCAACGCCGCAAGATGCTGCGCGCCGCGCTCGGCGGGCTGTTCGGATCCGCGACGGCTGCGTCGGACGCCATCACCGCCGCAGGCCTCGACCCGCAACTGCGGGGCGAGAAGCTGGCCGTGCAGGACTTCGCCGCGATCGCGGCCCAGCTGCCCGCCTGAGCGAGCCATGGGCAGCGCGGCGGCCGTGCGGTAGGTTCGAGTCGTGACGACTGCAGTGCGTGTGCGGGTGCCCGCGAAGGTGAACCTGGCCCTGCGCGTCGGCGGGGCCGATGCCTCCGGCTATCACGAACTCGGCACGGTCTTCCAGGCCGTCAGTCTCGGCGACGAGATCCTCGCGGAGCGTGCCCCGGCCGGCGTCTTCACGCTGGCGTTCCACGGCGAGGGGGCCGGGTTCCTGCCGGTTGACGACACCAACCTCGCCATGCGCGCGGCCAAGCTGCTGGCGGCCCGTTGCGAGGTGACGGGTGCAGGCGTGCGGCTCACGATCCGCAAGCGGATCCCCGTCGCCGGCGGCATGGCGGGCGGCTCCGCCGACGCGGCCGGCACGCTCGTCGCCTGCAACGCGCTGTGGCAGGTGGGCGCCACGCGCAGCGACCTGCACCCGCTCGCCGCGGAGCTGGGTGCCGACGTGCCGTTCCTGCTGCTGGGCGGCACCGCCATCGGGACGGGGCGGGGTGACCAGCTCACCTCCATGATGACCAGCGGCACCTACCACTGGACCTTCGCGCTGGCCCACTCAGGGCTGTCCACCCCCGCTGTTTTCCGCGAGTTCGACCGAACCTCCACCCCCGATACCACCGAGATCCCCGTCGAGCTGGTGGAGGCGCTGCGGCTCGGTGACACCGGAGCTGTCGGTGCGTCCCTGGTCAACGACCTCCAGGGACCGGCCGTGTCGCTGCTTCCGCAGCTCGCGCACACCCTCCGGCTCGGCCTCGAGGCGGGGGCGCTGGGTGCCATCGTGTCGGGCTCCGGGCCGACCTGTGCCTTCCTCGCCGGGTCCTCGGCGCACGCCGCCGAGCTCGCGACGGCGCTGGCACGGTTCAGTGGGGTGCGCGCGGCGCGTCGGGCATTCGGCCCGGTGGCCGGAGCGCAGGTTCTCCCGTGAGCGACGAGGTCGACCGCGTCGTCGACGCCTGGCGCCGGGTGCGCCCCGACCTCGGCCTCGATCCGCTGCACATCTGGTCACGGCTCGACCGACTCTCCGGGATCCTGGAGGGTCGGCGCAAGCTGGCCTTCGCCGAGCACCAGCTCGAGTCGTGGGAGTTCGACGTGCTGGCGGCCCTACGCCGGGCTGGGGAGCCCTACCGGCTGAGCCCCGGGCAGCTCGTGGTCGAGACGCACGTCACGTCGGGGACCATGACCAACCGCGTCGACCGGCTCGTCGCGCGAGGGGCCGTCACCCGCGAGAACGACCCGAGCGACGGCCGCGCCGTGCGGGTCAGGCTGACCGGGGAAGGGCTGGCGCTGGTCGACGCCGCCTTCGAGTCGCTGATTGCGATGGAAGAGGAACTGCTCGCGCAGTGGACGCACGCCGACAGGGTGCGGCTGGCGGACTACCTGCGGGTGCTGCTGGAGTCCTCGGCCTGAATCGAGGTGGCGCGTCGTTCGCGCCGCGCGTCGATGGTCTGCATTACGAGCTGCGGGTCGGGCTTCAGGTGCGCCATCCCGTTCCAGGCGAGGTTGATCAGGTGCCGGGCGACTTCCTCGCGCGACGGCTGTCTGTTGTCCAACCACTGCTGGCCGGTCTGAGCGACCAGCCCGACGAGGGCTTGGGCGTAGAGACCGGCGAACTTCGGATCCTGACCGTTGCGGGCGAACTCCTTGGCGAGCAGCACCTCCGACTGCCCGGCGATGTCGCTGAGGATCGACGCGAAGGAGGCGCCAGCCTCGCCGCTGGTGCCGGTCGACGATGGGTCGCGCGACAGGATCCGGAAGCCGTCCGGGCAGCTCTCGATGTACTCGAGCAGCGCCATGGTCCCGCGTTCGAGGAGCTCACGCGATCTGGCGCCCGGCGTGGAGAGGGCAGCGCGGATCGAGGTGTGCAGCACCTGGGTCTCGCGGTCGACGACGACGGCGTAGGCGCCGTCCTTGCCGCCGAAGTGCTCGTAGACCACGGGTTTCGAGACGCCGGCCCGTGCGGCAATCTCCTCGACGGAGGTCCCCTCGAAGCCACGCTCCGCGAAGAGCTCGCGGGCGATCGCGATGAGCTGCTCGCGGCGCTCGGCCGCGCTCATCCTGGTGCGCGGGCGGCGGGCGCGGGGTGCGGGCTGGCGACTGGACATTGCCACCATTGTTTCACGCCGTGACGAGGGCCTCGCCGCTGCCCGCCCCGGCCGCCAGCCAGCAGCCCTCGACATGATCGTCGACCGCGCCGACCGCCTGGAGCAGCGCGTACATCGTCGTGGGGCCGACGAACCTGAAGCCGAGCCGCTTCAGATCCCTGCACAGCGCCACGGACTCCGGCGTGCTGCCGGGCACCTCGCCCGGCAGCGGGGCGCGCCCGCGCGGGGCGGGAGTGTGCCGCGCCACGACCTCGGACAGGCGCCCTCCCTCTTCGTGCAGGGCCAGCAGCGCACGCGCGTTACTGATGGCGGCCGCGATCTTCAGTCGGTTGCGGACGATGCCCTCGTCCGCCATCAGCCTCGTCACGTCCTCGTCGTCGAAGGCCGCGACCGCGGACGGCGAGAAGTCGCGGAACGCGGCCCGGAACGCGGGTCGCTTGCGGAGCACCGTGATCCAGCTGAGACCGGCCTGGAAGCCCTCGAGGGCGACCCTCTCGAACAGGGCACGCTCGTCGGGGGAGTCCTCCACCGGGCGACCCCATTCCTCGTCGTGGTACGCCTCGTACAGCGGGTCGCCGGATCCGAAGCAGCGCTGTCTGTCCATGGTCACTCCTTGGCTCGTCGGGGAGGCCAACTCTTCCATCCGGCGCCGACGAGATGCCGCTTCCGCGCCCGGCTGTGGATAACTGGGTGGCAGAGCGTGGCGAGCCGCCCATCGACGGCGGGCCGCGCCACACCCGTGCCCGAGGTGGCCTAGACTCATGCACGGTCCCTCGTGGACCGATCCCCGGTTGGTCTTTCGGCAGGGCCCGCCTGACTTTGAATCAGGACAAGCGAAGTAGGTTCGACTCCTACCCGGGGAGCTGTGATGTCTCAGGACATCGGAATAGCCGCTGCGTCGCGCCACCCTTGTTGGCCGACGCCACCCTTACCGACAAACGCCACCCTTCTTGACCGACGCCACCCTTGTCAGCACATGCCACCGCCATGGCGGTGGCATGTGTCGAGAGAGGTGGCGTCCGTCGGTAAGGGTGGCGTCTGTGAACCGGTGAAAGAGCAAGTCGTTATCTCAACCCGTTCCGCTGGAGCTGCTAGTTGCGCCTTCGGGGACTGAGCACGTCGCGGGCGAACTCCGAGATCCTGATCGAGCCCCGAATGCCGGCTGCGACGAGTCTCACTTCGAGTTGGTCGATGAGCGCTCGAGCCCGCTCCGGTGTCAGCGCCAGCCCGTCGTTCATGCGCGGCTGAGCGATCGCTGGTCGATCATGATGTTGAGCTGCCGGAGCCGGTCGGGGGTCTCCGCCTTGGCGCGTTGCTTCAGGGAGGCGTACTGGCCGAAGGGATACCAGGCTCGGCTCAGGCGCGTTGGCTGGGCCCAGGCGGGCCGGCGATCGGCGGGGATGGCGTCGCCGACGACGGCGCGGAACAACTGTTCCCAGCGGGGGTCACCGATCTGGGATGGTCGGCGCCCGAGGGACTCATCATCAAATCGCTCGGGTTGGGCGGCGATGGTCTGCGCCGCCTGGGTCAGGAGCCGGAGCGCGTACTCGGGGCGATTCTCGTCGAGAGCCAGGTTGATCTCGTCGGTGACGTTCGCCGGCGCGAAGGGCGCGTAGGGGTCCTCCGGGGTGGCGTCGAGTCGGAGGCCCTGGCCCGTGGCCGCGAGCGCGCGCCGGAGCGTGTCGAGCTGGATCGTCCCGGCGCGCTCTGAGCGCTCCATCCGGGAAACAGCGCCGACCGTGATCCCCAGGCGGCCAGCAAGCTGCGCGCCGGTCAGGCCGGCGGACTTCCGTGTGGTCCTGATGAGATCACTCATGCGCCGATTATATCTCTAGCTCAATTTCGCGCCATCCGTCGACGGGGTAGACGCCACCCTTGTTGACCGACGCCACCCTTGTCAGCACATGCCACCGCCATGGCGGTGGCATGTGTCGAGAGAGGTAGCGTTTGTCGGGAAAGGTGGCGTCTGGCCGGTGGGCTATCCGAGCACCAGGGCCAACTCGCGGTCCGCCAGCGTGACGACGGCGCTTCGTGCCTCCTCGGGGGAGTCAGCGTCGAGCACGGCCTGCAGCATGGCGGTGCAGGTGGCGAGGTCGTGGCGGCGCAGGGCGGCCCTGACCAGGCCGGTTCTCGCCGTCGCCATCGAGAGGGAGGAGACACCTGCCCCGGTGGCCACGAGCGCAAGCAGCGGGTCCCCGGCGATCTCGCCGCAGATGCCGACGGGCTTGCCGGCGGCGCCGCTGACGCAGGCTCGGATGGTGGACCAGAGCGCCGGCTGCCAGCCGCTGAGTAGAGGAGCGAGCCGCCCGTCCATGCGGTCAGCCGCAAACAGGTACTGGCTCAGGTCGTTGGTCCCGATGGAGGCGAAGTCGCAGTCCGCCAGCACCTGCCCCGACCGCAGGGCGGCGGCAGGTATCTCGATCATCGTGCCGACGGTCGGAAGCCCGGCCGCCCTGCCCAGGGCCGCGAACCACGAGGCCTCGCTGGGCGTAGCGACCATCGGCGCCATCACCCACACGTCGGCCGACGTGGACCGCCGGGCTGCTGCGAGGGCCTCGAGCTGATCGTCCAGGAGGTGACGCAGCTCGCGGTGCAGCCGCAGACCGCGCACCCCGAGCGCGGGGTTCGCCTCCTCGCCGAGGTTCGCGAAGGCCAACGGCTTGTCGGCACCCGCATCCAGCGTGCGCACGACAACCTTGCGTCCGGCGAAGGCGTCGAAGACCCGGGTGTAGGCCTCCGTCTGCTCGGCGACGCTCGGCGGCTGCTCGCGGTCGGGGAAGAGGAACTCGGTGCGGAACAGTCCGACCCCCTCGACATCGGCGCGGGACGCCAGAAGCGCATCATCGAGGGTCCCGACGTTGGCCAGCACCTGGACCCGGTGGCCGTCGCTGGTGGTGCCGGGGCCGACCCCGTCTGCCTGCAGCTCGATGCGGGCCCTGTCACGGGCCACGAGGGACCCGGCGGCCTCGGGTGTCGGGTCCGTGATGACCAGGCCGCTGCTGCCGTCCAGCCCGACCCGCCCGGGCGCCGCCGACAGCACGCCCGCGGCCTGCACGAGACCGTTGTCGGACAGAGGGGTCGCGAGGGCCGTGGCCATGATGCCTGCACCGAGAACGACGATTGAGGACATGAGATTCCTTCCAGAGTGCGCAGCCGTTGCGCTGATCCCCGACGGTGGGGACGTCGATGACATTACTGAGCCATCCTCCGGAAAACGTCACGGAAAGAGCCGGACCGTTGCCACCTGCCGACGGCGCGGCGACCTATCTCCCCGAACAGCGAAGGCCGGTCCCCTCGGGTGAGGGGACCGGCCTTCGCCGTTGCGGGATGGATCAGGCCTTGCCCTCGACCGCGCGGTCGAAGACGGGCTTGTTGTCACCGTCGTAGCTGTAGACACCGATGAACGCGGACGACGGGTCGTTCTTGTCGTTGATCGCGCCGATGCCCGCGATGCCCTTGTAGGCGATCTCCTTGCCCTCGGCCAGAGCAGCGACGCCGTCGGCGTAGGTGCTGACCTCGACCGCGCCGGACTCGGAACCGGAGACGGCCTGCAGGTTGTCGGAGATGGTCTGGCCGTCGGTGGCGCCACCGCGGACCGCGGCGAGCGCGGCGAGGATGGTCGCGTCGTAGGACTCGGGGCCGTACGAGAAGTCCGTCAGCGCCTCGCCCTCGGACTCCTTGTACCAGTCGGACAGCTTCGCCTTGAAGTCGTCGGAGGCCTGGGCGCCGGGGATGGTGCCCTGCGCGCCCTCGAGCGTGCCGGCGTCGAAGTCCTTCGAGTAGTCGGCGGTGTTGCCGTCGCACAGGAAGAGGTTGGTGGTGTCCCAGCCGGCGGCCAGCAGGGCCTTGACGATCGCGACGGTCTCCTCGAAGGCGACGATGACGATGGTGTCGGGCTTGGTGGCGAGCGCCTCGGTGACGATCGAGCTGAAGTTGGACTCGCCGGGAGCGAACTCCTGGCCGCCGCCGGTGGCGCCGTAGACGACCTCGCCGCCGCCGTCCTCGACGGCCTTCTGGACGTTGTCACGCAGGCCGGTGCCGTAGTCCTCGTTCTGCACGATGACGGCGACCTTCGAGTAGCCGGAGTCGAGGACCGCGGAACCCAGCGCGGCGCCCTGGACGGTGTCTGGCGGGGCGGTGCGGGAGTACAGCGGGCTGTAGCCCGACAGAGTGGTGGAAGTGTTGGCCGGGGAGATCATCATGATGCCGGCCTCGGTGATCTGGTCGACCACGTTGAGGGAGACGCTGGAGGAGGCGGCGCCGATGACGACGTCCGCTCCGCCGTTGATGAGTTCGGTGGCGCCCTGCGTCGACACGTTCATGTCCGTCGAGTCGCCCGAGTCGGCGGAGACCTCTTCGACCTCGCTGCCGAGCACGCCGCCGGCCTCGTTGATGTCATCGATCGCCAGGCCGACGCCCGCGATCTCGGGCGGGCCGAGGAACGCCAGGGTGCCGGTGATCGGCAGCAGGGTGCCGACGGTCAGCGGCTCGGCCGCAGCGGCGGCGGCCGACGACGAGGTGCTCGTCCCAGCGGAGGTCGTGGTGGTGGGCGTGGTTGAGCTGCAGGCGGACAGTGAGATGGCAGAGGCCGCGAGAAGTGCGAGACCCGCCTTCATCGTGAAATGTCGGCTCATGTGAGTTTCCTCCGAGTTGGATTCCGGGGCCGGTCGGCCGTCAGTGGAAGAACTGCGCTGTGCGCGTCTTGCAGGGAACGCTAAAGGTCGAGCGTTTCGTCTGGTGGCCGTTCTGTTTCAAGGCTGTATCAGAATAATCTCTTTTTGGTCACGGCTGGAGCGTTCACTCAAGGCGTATTGCCGGGTGCTGCGAATCCGTGGACGGGACCCGGGGAGCCGGGATTTCATGACATGTCGCCGCAGGTCAGGTGCCACATGGCGAAGTGCCGACCCGCTGCACGCAATGTGCGGCGGGTCGGCGATGAATCGCGAAACTGTGAAGGTGTCGCCCCTGCGGATTCCCC